>JAMDEO010000213.1 GCA_023483915.1 Actinomycetota bacterium | reverse complement strand
TCAGGTTCGTCAGCACCTGCCGCAAACGTCCCGGATCCCCATTTAGGAGGGAGGGGATCTCGGGGTCCACCATCAGCGTGAACTCCAAGCCTTTTTCTTGAGCGCGTATGGCGAGGAGATCACCCATGCCTTCGAGGGTGCTCCGCAAATCGAAGTCGAGATCTTCGATCTCAAGTTTTCCTGCCTCGATCTTGGAGAAGTCAAGAATATCGTTGACCACAAGGAGCAGCGCCTCCGCGCTGCTGCGGATGGTCTCCGCGTAATCACGCTGCTGCGGGTTGAGATCCGTGCCGAGAAGAAGATCGGTCATCCCAATGACGCCGTTCATGGGAGTGCGAATCTCGTGACTCATATTCGCGAGGAATTCGCTTTTGGCCGAGTTGGCAGATTGAGACTCCAGGGCGAGCTGGTTGGCACGGGCTATGGCCAATTCGAGCTCTTTGTTAGTTGCCTCGGCCCGGTACTTGGCCTGGGTCAACGCCTCTTCCTGAGCCTTGCGCTCTGTGATATCCCGATTGAAGGAAAAAATGTATTCCTTACCCTCATTGCACACGTACTTTGCCCGAACCTCGATGGGCACGGGCTCACCAGATTTCGTGTGCTGGACGCGCTCAAATGTGATGGCCCCAGCTTCCTTGATTCGCTCCCATTCGGCCCTGTTGAAACCTACGCGGTCGCGCTCCAAGTTCCCCACAGTCATAGTCAGCAATTCGTCCCGCGAGTAGCCCATCCGGCGGCAGTAGGTGTCGTTGACATATCGAAAGCGCCCCTGCTTGTCGACCCAGGAGACCATGTCCCCAGCTTGATCGACCGAATGCTGCATCAGGCGCAGCGAACGTTCGGTTTCCTTCCGCTTGCTGATGTCGCGCGCGTAACCGAAGTTGTATTCTCGCCCGTCGTGGCGTACGTAGTTGATAACGACCTCAACCGGGAAGACGTCCCCGCTCTTCGTCCTATGGACGGACTCGAAGGTAACGGTGGACTTCTTTCTCCACTCCGGCCACGATGCTTCCCAATGCTCCCGAGTTTCTAGTGGATCGATGTCGAACACGGTCATCTTGAGCAATTCTTCGCGGCTATAGCCGTACCGCCGCACGCTGGAATCGCTCGCGTAGAGGATATGGCCCTCCCTATCCAACCAATGGATCAGGTCGGCGGCCTTGTCCACTGACAGTTGGGTCAGACGCAGTTGCGCTTCAGTCCGTTTGCGATCCGTCGCGTCTGACACGTAGACGCGGATGGATCCCAGTTCAGGCAAATGACTGATGGTTTCGTCGAACACCCGGCCACCCAAAGTCTGTTCACGGCAGAAATAGGAGCCGTCAGACTTGCTTACCAGCGAGTGAAGTCCCTTCTTGTCCAGAGGCAGGAAGTCCCGAGGGCCCGACAACCCCAGTCTCGCGACTTCCTGCGAGGCGGCGGGGTTTGCGTAAAGGAGGGCTCCATTCTCATCGAATTCCAAAATGGGCAGGGGATTCGACTCTGGGAAGGACGAAAGATGCCGAATCTGAGCTTCAACTGCCAATCTTTCGGAAATGTCCCTCGCAAAGCAGCAGTGATACTCCCGCCCACCTTCCTTCATGTGTTTGATCCTGATGGCGACAGGGAAGATCGTGCCGTCCTTTGTCCGAAACTTTCGGTCCACCTCGTAGCACTCGATCTTGGCTGCTTCCCACAGACGGGCCCAATTGTCACGAGGCAGATCCGGGGTTATGTCGAAGACGGTGAGACTCAGCAGCTCGTCGCGGGTGAAGCCAAGCCGTTCACACGTGGAAGCACCCGCGTCGATTATCCGCCCGGCCCTATCCACCCAGTAGACGAGATCCGGCGCGTTGTCCACCGAGAACTGAATCCTTGTTAGATGTTCATCTTTCACAGTCTCCGCTGGCCCCCGTGATTTCCTGAACACTTGCTCGTACGAGCACGGCCAATTCCCTGCAATACTTTCGAGTGCGTTATCGGCCAGGATCGGCCGGCACATTAGCCCGAGAGCAGAGGGAAAGATCAGGGATTACGAAGGCGGTCGAGAACTTCAGCGAGATCCGCGGGAAGGGGCGACTCCACGCACACATGATCGCCGGTGACCGGGTGGGCGAACTCTAGCCGGTAACTGTGCAGAAACTGTCTGCCCAGGCCAAGGGGGTCCTTGCGGGCGTACGTCTGGTCTCCGGCAACCGGATGCCCTATAGCAAGGAAATGCACTCTTATCTGATGTGTGCGCCCGGTTTGCAGCCGTACATCCACGAGAGTGTAATCCCCAAGACGCTCGAGGACCTGGAAATGAGTCACGGCCTCTCGTGCGGCCGGGCCGCCAACCGACATCGACTTCCGCCGAACGGGGTCACGCCCGATGGGGGCCTCGATGGTGCCGCTCTCCACCCGCGACGAGCCGTGCACCAAGGCAAGGTATCTGCGCACCACATCCCGTTGGCGCATCATGGCGGTCAGTCGCCGATGCACCTCGCTCGACTTCGCCACCACGAGGAGACCGGACGTGTCCTTGTCCAAACGGTGGACCACGCCGGGGCGGAACGCCTCTCCGCCGGTTATCCCTCGGCCCAGTAGGGCATTGACGAGCGTTCCTGAGGCATGTCCCCGCGACGGGTGCACCGCCATGCCGGTCGGCTTGTCCACGACGACCAGCCATTCATCCTCGTAAAGGACCGAGACCGTAATGGCCTCCGGGTTAGGCGCAGAGCTGACGGCCTCCGGAAGCTCAACCGCGACCGACTGCCCTTCGGATACCAGGTAGCTTTTGGGCCGCTCCGCACCGTTGACGGTCACAGCGCCCGCCTTCACGAGCGCGGCTGCTCGGGAACGTCCGCCTACGCCCTCCTTCCTTCCAAGGAAGGCGTCAAGCCTGCTTCCAGCTTCGTCCGCATCGACATAGAAGAGGAGAGGCTGCCGGTCCACGTGGGCGCGCCAAGTCAGCCCTGCAGACTGCTGAAAAATGAAGCCACGGCCATTTCTCAGCAGCCTCCTAACGGGGGGCGGCGGTTTTGCTGCGCCCGATCTTCCATATTCGGATGGCCTCAAGCACGAGGCCGATAACGATTGCGCAGATCCCCACGACCAAGAAGACGTCGGCCATGTTGAAGTTCGGCCACCAAGGAAGTTTGAGGAAGTCCGTCACCCTGCCGTCGCCGCTCAAACGCTGGACGAGATTGCCAAACGTGCCTCCAATGATCAGTCCGCCGGCGACCCCTGCCAGGAGAGGCCTCCGCTCCATGACTACGTAAAGCAACACTATGATGAGAGCGATCACATTCGCAACGATGATGAAGGCGCCTCGGCCGCCCAGCAGACCAAAAGCCACCCCCGAGTTGGTCGTGCGCTCCAAGGAGAAGAACGAAAACACCTTGTGCACCTCTCCAACAACGAGGTGATTCTCTGCCAGATTCTTGGTGACAAGGTCGACTACCATCGCGAAGGCGATGGTGATCACGAGGGCGGCCCACTTCACGATGGTACGCCGCCTTGACGAAAGCGAAGGTGACCCAAGCTTCACCCCTGGATCACCGGCTCAGCGCTTCCTCTCCTCGATGCGTTTGCAGTCGATACAGAGGGTGGCAAATGGCGCCACGTCGAGTCTCTCTTCTGGGATGGGCTTCCCGCACCGGTCGCAGAAGCCGTAGCTACCGTTCTCCAGTTTGCCCAGGGCGCGGTCTATCTGGGCAATCGAAGCCATGGTGTTCTCCTCAAGGCTGAGGTCGATCTCCCTGTCCAGGGTGACCCCCGCGGTCTCCGCCATGTGCTGATCGTAGGGGCTCTCCTCGGAAGATTCTTCCAGTGACTCGGAAAGATCCGCATCGAGCTCCCTGATCTCAAGCTCCAGACGTCGCCGCTCCAGCAGCAACCGCCGCTTCAGAACCTCACGATCCATGCGACCGTCCTCCCTTGCCGGAGGAGGAGTTCCCAGATAACAGCATGGCTAGCTTATCCCGCAACTCCAGCTCGTCCATCCCGCGAACGGCGACGACCTTGTCTCGGCTGCCATGGCCAGACTGCAACGCCACCCAGTCTCTCCGCACTCCGAGCCATTCTGAGAGTGCCCTCAGCAATTCAGCATTGGCCCGATTGTCTTCCGGGGGGGCGTTTAGCGAGACCTTCATCCTTTCGCCGTAGATGCCTCGAACCGCCGTCTGAGGTGCGGAAGGACTCACGCGCACACCCACAAGCAGGCCATCGTCACTGCGAAGTATAGCTGGTGCCCGCACGGGCGGGGTCATGCTCGATCACCACTCAAAATCGCGACTCTTGTCAGGCACCGGAGTCTCGGCCGAAGGAACATCGCCTTCTTGAGCCTCGATCCTCTTTCCGAAGAAGAAGCTATGAGAAGGTTCCGTTCCCTGGGTCTCGGCGGTCTCATCGGTACTGAGGCCGGGTTCCCCTCCCTCGGCTGGGCTGACGTCCGGCGTAGCCTCGCCGTCAGCCTCATCTTCGGCGGTTATCTCGATCCCGTCCTCGGTCTCCTCTGTGGAGGCATCCTCATCGAACGCGGACACATGCTCCTGTTCCACGAAGAGCGCAGCCTCAGCAAACGTGGCCGGTTCCATCAGAGGTGCGCTCTCGACCATGGAATCCATCGCTCCACGCCGCTCGGGCCCCTCGGGCCGTTCGCTGACCGACTGCCTCGGCGTCGGCGCGGTGAATCCCGGCTCCGGCGTTGGCGCAGTGAATCCCGGCTCCGGCGTTGGCGCAGTGAATCCCGGCTCCGGCGTTGGCGCGATGAACTGCTGGAATAGCTCGGCAGACGCAGGAGGCTCAGCCGGCCAGGGTCCCTCGCCCACCGAGGCCGCTTCCTCCGGCGCCGGTTGCCCGGCGGAAGGGCCCTCTGTCGGCGCTTCTTCTACCGGGGCCGGCGTCTCGGGGCTTATGGGCTCCCCGATGGACTCTTCAACCGTGGTAGGGCCTTCCAGTGCAGCAACCTCCGCGGCCGCCTCCCTGGCGCTGATTGCCGGCTGGGAAATGCGGACCTCGTCGAGAAGATTCAGGTGCCCTTCGAGCAGCGAACGGAACTTGAAGCGGAAGTCTTCCTCCAGATGCTTGAGCTGGACCAAGGTCTGCTGGACCCGTTGCGTCTCTCCATAGGAGTCCTCGACGATATGGCGCGCCTTCAGCTCCGCATCGCGCATAATGAGCTCAGCCTCTTTCCGGGCATTCGCGATCACTTGGTCGGCTTGGAGCTGAGCGGAGACAAGGGTCTTCTCCAAGGCGTTCTTCAGTTGGGTGTGTCCGGCAATCTGCTCCTCCATGCGTTGAATGCGATCCTGGAGCTCCATGTTCTCCTGGAACACGCGCTCGAACTCGTCTGCCACATCATCGAGGAAAACATCGACTTCCTCGTCGGCGTAGCCGCGCATGCTCCGTTTGAACTCTTTGCGCCGGATATCGAGCGGCGTGACTTTCACTTCGCTCTCCCTTCCCTGGGTAGCCCAGTCATGAATCTGAGCAGGTCCCTATTCCTCTCAGCTCTATTCAACCACGGGACGTGGACCCGTGTCTCGGAGCTTGCGACCCCTCTCGGTCGCCGCTTCGATGGCCCGCACAAACGCACCTCTAACGGCACCATCTTCCAGTGCGGCCAGCCCCGCGATGGTAGTGCCCCCGGGCGAGGCAACCTGATCCTTGATGTCCGCGGCGGAGCCGGGATATCGCTGAAGGAGCAGCGCAGCCGCCACCGCCGTCTGCCGGACAAATGATCTTGCCGTGCCCCGTGGCATCCCCACACGGACGGCGCCATCTTCCATGGCCTCCAGCACCAGAGCCAGAAAACCGATCGAGGAGCCTGACACAGCCGTTACCGCGTCCAAGAGTTCTTCGGAGACCACTTCAACCATACCGAGTGATTCGAAAAGGACCTGGACCGAATCGACAACATCCTCGGGTGTTTCGGGCTCAGGCGAAATAGCCACCACTCCCTCACCCAACTCGACACCCAGGTTGGGCATCACCCGTACCAGAGTTGGTCCCGGCCCAGCCGCGGAGCGAATCTTCTCCAAGGTAACCCCAGCGGCCGACGAGATGAGAACTTTGCCGCCCAGCACAGGCCGGAGCTCTTGGAGAACGCCCGCCGTGTCTTTGGGCTTCACGACAATCACGATGAACTGCGAACGCCGTCCAAGGTCCTCGAGTGACGAGGCAACAGCCACACAGTCCACGCAAGCGAGATCGCGCGCCCGGTCTTCGGCGACATCGTAGACGAGAATGGAAAGCTCGGGGTCCGCAGAGCGAAGCCATCCGCGCACAAACGCGGAACCCATGTTTCCGGCCCCCACCACACCAACGGTAGTACTCATCCTTGGCCATCCTCAAGATCAACTTTGCCTTACAAACAGGTTCAGAGCGAGGCCCCAATCCTTGGCGACACGCCATGCGTGGGAGACGGTGGTCCGCGGAAGGGAAAGTCTAGAACTGGTTGAAGAAACCCTTCTCCAGCATTCTCTGCCGCTCCTCGGCCGAGACTTCGACATTCTTGGGCGTCAATAGAAATACCTTGTCGGCCACCCTCTGCATTCCGCCGTCGAGAGCGTAGGTTAAACCGCTGGCAAAGTCGATGAGGCGCTTGGCCAATTCGGTCTCGCTGGTCTGTAGGTTCAGGATCACGGGGATGTCGCTCTTGAATTTGTCCGCGATCACCTGGGCGTCGTTGAAGTTCTTGGGCATGAGCAGATGGACTCGAGTAGGAGCCTGCTCCGCCACCGGGGCGAGAGAACGCACCGGAGGGGTACGTTGAGTGCGGCGGTAGTCGTCGTCGGCGAAGATGTCGTCGAAGTCCGAGCTTTGCCGGCGACGGCTACTGCGCTCGATCTTACGTACGTTCGGGCGCTCTCTATAGGTAGATTCCACGTCCGGCTGCGCCGTGAGAGTCTCGTCTTCGTAGTCTTCGTCCTCGTCCGAGAGGCCGAAGTAGACGAGTGTTCGATGCCACATGCCTCCGAGAGCCATCCGTTCCTCCTTATGCTCCGGAGAAAAGCGCGCTTCCCACGCGTACGATCGTCGCGCCTTCCTCTACAGCCACTTCGTAATCGCTACTCATTCCCATTGAGAGTTCGGTGAGCTCATAGCGGCCGGTGAAGATCGTGCCGAGGTGGTCCCGCAACTCGCGTAGGCTCCGAAAGACCGGCCTCGACGCTTCGGGATCGTCCACCAGAGGAGCCATCGTCATCAGGCCGGTGAACATGACTCTCTCGTAAGCCGCAGCCCGGTCCAAGAAGGCCTCCGCGGCCGCCGGGAGGATACCATATTTGCTTTCTTCCCCGCTTATGTTGACTTCCAACAGCACCTTCACCGGCATGTCTGTCCTTCTATTCAGCTCCTCAACCAGCGACAGGGACTCGACGGAGTGGATCAAAGAGACGAAGGGCAACACCTGCCGTGCCTTCCGGCTCTGGAGATGGCCGATGAAATGAAACTCGAAACTGCGGTTCCACCTGAGCCACTTCTCCTCCAGCCCTTCTGCCCTGTTCTCCCCGACAAGGCGGATTCCTGCCGCATCCAACAAGGCCATGTCGTCCACGGTGAAGTATTTTGATGCGATGAGAAGTCGCGGAGGCTGCCCCCCGGGCGCGTGCGCCCGAGCGCCGTCGATGCTCCGCTCGATCGCCGCAAGGTTCGCTTTCAGCAGATCAATCGTAAGAATGATCATGAGTCAGCAGCCCAAACGACACAACCCTGCCTGCCGGTGACCGGCCCGTCCGCCCGGTAAGAGTAGAAGAGATCATGATTGCAGGAGGTACACAACCTGGGGTTCACGATTTGACTCGGCGCCATGTTCAACTCCGCCAGGCTGCGTGCCGCCGCCGCCCAGAGATCAACCCGGGCCGAGCTTTCGTCTCTCAAGACAACTTCAGGCCCGAAGCGCCGGCTAAAGGCGTCTGCAACTTCATCCGCCACCGAGAAACAGCAGGGTCCGATGCTAGGGCCGATGACGGCGAGTCCGGGAACTCCAGTCATGGCACGAGCACCGGCGTGTACGATTCCACCAATTATCCCCCGCCACCCGCCATGAATCACGGCCAAGTCCACCTCCCCCACCAACACGATGGGAAGGCAATCGGCGAAGAGCAACAGCGGCGCCAGGCCTCGATCCAACTCAGGATGTATTGTCAGGCCGTCGCAAGGGACACCTCCTCCAACGTGTCCGGCGCGTTGTGCGGACTCTGCCACATATTCAGCGGCACCAATCACACGGAGCCCATGGACTTGTAGCGGACTGACCAGCCGATAGCTGCGACCGGCCTCTGCTCCGCTCGTTCCGTGGGAACCGGCAAGGTGGAGAATTCCTTCGAGCCGCGAGCGGTTCCGTTCAACCACTCGAGGATCGTCAGCAGAGCGGAGATCCAGATTCAAGCCGGAGTAGGGACCGATACTCTCCCCGCCAACGCGAGTAGCAAAGAGCACATGGAAGGGTCCCGGGACCTTGGCATCAAGGAAAGGGACTCCGTCCTGCTCGCGCACATTGAGTCGAGGGCGCGCCCCAGGGTCCATCCGTTCGAAAAGCGCCGCGGCTGCGCGGCTCCCGTCGATTCCGGCCGTCACTCCTTGTCCCTTAGAAACCGCGGGATATCAAGGACGTCTTCGTCTATCTCAAACTTGTCCGCCTGGCGAGGAATGATCTCTCCCAACTGCACCGCAGCTCCACTGGCCGGCCGCTCGGACTGGATCTGCGCCTGACGCTGGCGATCGAAGCCGGTGGCGATGACAGTCACTCTCATTTGGTCGCCGAGCGACTCGTCTATGACCGCCCCGAAGATCACGTTGGCCTCGGCGTCGGCTGCGTTCGAGATGATCTCCGCGGCCTCGTTGACCTCGAACAGTCCCATATCCGGCCCGCCGCTGATGTTAAGCAGGATGCCGGTTGCACCCTCGATGGACGATTCCAACAGCGGAGAGGAAATGGCGGACTTGGCCGCCTCCACTCCTCTGTTCTCGCCGCTGGCCACGCCGATACCCATCAAAGCCGAGCCCGCATTGCGCATGATCGTCCTGACGTCTGCGAAGTCCAGGTTGATGAGCCCTGGAACCGTTATCAGATCGGTGATGCCCTGGACACCTTGGCGCAGAACGTCGTCCGCGACCCTAAAGGCCTCGATGATCGACGTGCGGCGTTCCACCACCTGGAGCAGACGATCATTCGGGATGATAATAAGGGTGTCTACCTTCTTCGACAGGGCTTCGATGCCGGCCTCGGCCTGAGCGCCGCGCTTTCTGCCTTCGAAGCTGAACGGCTTGGTCACCACGCCCACCGTGAGAGCCCCAAGCTCACGAGCAATCTCCGCGATTACCGGAGCGCCACCCGTTCCGGTGCCGCCGCCCTTGCCGGCGGTCACAAAGACCATGTCGGCACCCTTAAGAAGCTCGCGGATCTCATCGCGGCTCTCCTCAGCCGCCGCCCGCCCCACTTCCGGATTCGCCCCCGCTCCCAGGCCTCTGGTGATCTTGCCCCCAATGTGCAGCTTCACGTCGGCATCGCACATGAGCAGGGCCTGCGCGTCCGTGTTCACAGCGATGAACTCCACACCCTTGAGTCCGGCGTCCACCATGCGGTTCACAGCATTCGTGCCGCCGCCGCCCACACCAACCACCTTGATCACGGCAAGATAGCTGGACCCCGTGTCGCTCATCGTCATCAAACCTCCAGCGTTATCGAATCACAGGACTCCAACTTGAGCCTTTGCGACAAGACTTAACCCCTACTTCACCGTTGCTGCAGGCAAGTGCGGTTGGAGCCTCGGCCCTGAGCATCTGCTCGACGCGCCGTCAATCGACAGTACGCCCTGGCCGCGCAGATTCCTGCTAGCCGCACGATACCACTTTCACTCTTTGTTGACAGCCACCCGGTCCGGCACGCGGGCATCAACATACCTAAGCGGCTTTCCATCCTTCAAGTATTGCTGGATTATCGTACCGGCGACCTTCAACTTCTGCTTCAGTTCTGTGGGATCGCCGAGACGTAATTCGATGGACCCCTTCAGTAGCAGGGTTATCTCACCGTCCTTGGAGACTGAGATCTTCAACACCTCGGGCAACAAATCAGCTATGTCTTCCTGCGCGAGAAGGCTTGACATTGAGACAGCCTTCGCCACGGTCGAGGGCACCTTGTCCCCCGGCTTGAGTGCAAGATCACTTTCGGGCGCAATCAAGAACAGAGAGGGATCATTTTTCTGTTCGAGGACGCGGCCGTCATCACCAACAAGCCAGCGTTTGCCATCCGGGTCGCGGACACAGGCTGCCGGCTCGTATTCTTTGACGACAATGGCGAGGGTATTCGGAAACTCTCGGTGAATTGCCGCCGAACGGACATACGGAATCTCCAGCAGACGTTTCTGGATATCTTTGACATTCACCCTCAGTAGGCTCACGCCCATGGCACTGGCAGTCGCTTGGGCCAGGACCTGAGCGTCCATGTGCTCCAGTGGGGTTGCAGTAACGCGCTTGACTGCAAAGACATCCGAGGACCGCAGCCAGAGAAAGAGACCGAGGGCGATCAGGACCGCGACGCCAACGAGGACCCAACCCGCGCGCCGGCGGCCCTTTTCCTGATGGACCGCCCGTCGCCGATCTCTCACCCTGTTATCCATGAGGCTCTGGCGCCTCCATGGAACCACGAGGGGAAGGTGGGTCCCAGGGAAACGAGCCCCCAAGAAGTCTCACTTCCGGCTCCAACAAGATTCCCGTCATCCGGTGGACTCCTTGGCGCATGAGCCCCATCAGTGCAAGCACGTCGGCCGTTGTTGCATCGCCGTGGTTCACGATGAAATTTGCATGAACGTTTGATACTTCGGCGCCTCCCCGACGCACTCCTTTCAGCCCCGCAGCTTCCAAGAGGCGTCCGGCGGAGTGGCTGGGTGGGTTCTTGAAAACGCTCCCAAAGGTTCTCGCAGCCCGAGGCTGGGTCTGACGTCTGGCCCGCAACAATGATCGGTGACGCGCGAGGATGGCAGCCGCATCGCCGTGGCAAAGACGCAGGCGGATAGCGGTAACCATCGCCTTCGGCGGGAGAGCACAGTACCGGTACCCCCAATCCAGGGCCGATCGCGGCACCCACATGGCTCCCACCGCCGTTACCAGCTCAACCGTTTCGACCACATCTGCCATGGATGCCCCGTGCGCCCCGGCGTTCATGGCCACGGCTCCCCCTATCGATCCCGGTATGCCGCACCCGAACTCAAGGCCGGACAGGCCCGCCTCCGCGACCACGGCGGAGAGTCGGGAGAGATAGGCCCCGGCCCCGACAGTTACCTCCAATTCGTTGCCAGAAGCGTGTACGTCGCGTATGTCGGGAACACCTTGGACATATTGGAACTCCTCACCGAGCTTGATCAGAACCCCTCGGTACCCCTGATCGGCCACGAGCAGGTTCGATCCTGCGCCCAGAGCCACCCAGACCATGCCGGCCCCCGCAACGGCGGCCAAAGAGGTAAGTTCACCGGATACGCTGGCGGCCGCTGTAAAAGCGCGGGCGACCACATCCGGCAATTGGGGGCCGGATGCGAGGCGGTTGACCGGAAGTTTTAGAA
>JAMDEO010000155.1 GCA_023483915.1 Actinomycetota bacterium | reverse complement strand
GGACATCGACGCTCTCATCGCGAAACTCCGCGCGCACAACATAATCCCCATCGCACGCGTCGTGTGCTTCAAGGACGACAAGTTGGCCGACAAGCGTCCAGACCTGGCCGTGAAGTGGAAGAACGGAACGAATTGGACCGATTTCAAGGGCTTCAGCTTCACGAACCCGTACAGCCATGAGGTCTGGGAGTACCTGGTCGAGGTGGCCGAGGATGCCGCTAGACATGGGTTTCGTGAGATCCAGTTCGACTACGTCCGCTTCCCGAGCGACGGGAAGATCTCCGACGCGGTCTATCCGGGGCAGAATTCCAGCAAAGAAGATGCCATTGCAGCCTTCTTGGCGTTTGCGCGCCCTCGGCTGGAGAAACTTGGGGTCTGGATTTCCGCCGATGTTTTCGGCATCACGGTGAATCCGGCCAGCGCGAAGGACTCTGCCACTCTCGGCCAGAACATCGACAAGATGGCCGAGAATGTGGACATCGTGTGCCCCATGGTCTATCCCTCTCACTACGACAATGGGTATTACGGAATCGACAGTCCCAATAAAGACCCATTCGATACGGTCAGCAAAGCGATGGCCGATACCAAGGCGCGTCTCGCCGGGACTGGGGCTATGGGCCGTCCCTACCTTCAGGACTTCTCACTGCGCGGCGTCACGTATGGCGTGGCCGAGGTGAAAGCCCAGATCAAGGCTGCGGAGGAAAAGGGTTTCAGCGAGTGGATCCTATGGGACCCCTCACTGACCTATACCGAAGGGGCCCTCCGCAGCGCCAGCGGCTAAGGGTCGCGGCCAGCTTGATAGAATAGGCCGGTTCTGCCGTTCTCCGGCCGGGAAACGTCACATCATCGGAGGGACCGTGAGCGTGCGACAGTTGTCGGTTTTCGTCGAGAACAGGACCGGTCATCTGTCGGCTGCCCTTGATACCTTGGCGGATGCAGAGGTGAACATCCAGTCGTTCACCATCGCGGACACGACCGACTATGGCATCTTGCGCCTGGTCGTAGACCGGGTGGACGTGGCCAAACAGATTCTTGCCGCTAACGACTTTGCGGTGGTTGAGCACCCGGTCGTGAGCGCTGTGGTCCCGGACAGACCTGGGGAGTTGGCTGCGGCCATGCGGATCGTCGCGGACTCGGGCATCGATATCGATTACATCTATCTCGGAGGGCGGAACACCCTGTTGCTGCGGGCGGAGGAATACGAGCGCCTGGAAGCGCTCCTGATCGAACGTGGCTTCCATGTCCTTCATGCCAATGAGTTGCTGTAGCAACCTGGGGGTCGCCGACTCGGCCAAGCGTGGTCTACTCTGCGGGCCGGCCGAGGGTAGACAGTGAACTTCGAGCAATTCCTACAATACATATTCAGCGGGATCACCAACGGAAGTATCTACGCTCTGACGGCACTGGGTTTCACGCTGGTCTTCAACGCCACGCAGATCATCAACTTCTCTCAGGGCCAAATGGTCATGCTGGGCGGCATGACTGCAATCGCATTTCACGGCGCGGGAGTGCCCCTCTGGGCCTGCTTTCTCGGCGCAGTCATAGTTGTAGTCGTCATCAGTATGGGGTTGGAGCACGTCGCGGTCCGGCCCTTGTTGAGCAAAGGCGTTCTGGCGCAAATCATTGCCACCGTGGGAGCCAGCTTCGTCTTTGAGACTGCAGCAATGATCATCTGGGGGAGGCAGGCATTGGCTCTGCCGGCCTTCTCCGGGGAAAGACCGATCGGAGTTGCCGGGGCTACGGTGGTCCCGCAGACGTTGTGGGTAGTCGGACTCACCGTGGTCATCGTTGTCGCCCTGCAGATCTTCTATCGCAGGAGTCTGTTCGGGAAAGCGGTGCGTGCCTGTGCGGTCAACCCAAGTGCCGCACGGCTGCAGGGTATCTCTTACCGCAAGGTGGTGCTTTTCAGTTTCGCCCTGAGCGGCGCTATATCAGCGGCGGCTGGGGTGATGATCACCCCCATCAGCTTCATGAGTTACTCGTCCGGGGCCTTGCTGGGCCTCAAGGGCTTCGCAGCCGCGACACTGGGCGGCTTGGGCAATCCGGTTGGTGCGGTGGCAGGGGGTTTTGTCCTGGGGATAGTCGAGGCCCTTGGAGTCGGCGTAGTCTCCGCCGGCTACAAGGATGCAATCGCCTTCGTAATCCTGCTCCTCGTGCTCTTCATACGCCCCGTCGGTTTGTTGGGCGCGAGGGTGGTGACGCGGCAATGAGCGCCGATGCTCTCGTATATCTTCGACGGCACGCCGGGTTCTTTGTTTTCGCCGTGCTCATCATGACGATTCCTGCTTATCTGCACGATTCGTACTATCTCTCGATCCTTGCGTTCATGGGCACCCGATTCATGATGGCCCTGGGGGTGAGCCTTCTTCTCGGGCTGGCCGGACAGATCTCGCTGGGCCAGGCTGCTTTTGTGGGCATCGGCGCGTATGGTGCGGCCATCCTAACAACCAGGCTGGGATTCAACCCGTGGCTGGCCATGGGACTGGCTGCGCTGTTGTCGGCCGTAATCGCCGGCCTCGTCGGGGTGCCCACGCTGAAACTCAGAGGCTACTACCTCGCGATGGCCACCTTGGGCGTGAATGAGATCATCTATATCTTGCTAGTGCAGTTGAAATCCTTGACGAACGGGACCGACGGGATATCCGGGATTCCCTCACTATCGATTGGTAGTCTCGATCTGGGAGGCCCGAAGGCGTATCACCTGATCGCCTGGGGGGTGGCATTGTTGATGGCCGCCATTGCGCTGAACCTGTCAAGATCTCGCGTCGGTCGATCGTTACGGGCGCTGCGCAGTTCTGAGCCGGCCGCCGAGTCTTTGGGGGTCGACACGTCGTTTCGCAAAGTGCAGGTCTTCATGGTGGCGGCTGCCTTTGCCAGCATTGCCGGTAGTTTCGATGCTTACTACGTGCACTACATCAGTCCGGACGGCTACACCATAACGTTCTCAATAATCTTGGTGACCGGAGTGATAATCGGCGGCCTCGGCACCGTCTGGGGCGCTTTCTGGGGAACTGCGGCCGTCGTGGTGCTGCCCGAAATTCTCAAGCGTGTGAATGGGGACATCACTAACCTGATCTTTGGCATCCTGCTCATCGCCATAATGGTTCTCTGGCAGGGGCGGACGCGGAGTTTAGGCCGGTTGGTCAGGACCTTCCTTGTGAACCGGCGCGGCCGGCAAGGCACCACTGATGGAGCCGGGGAACCGGAGGCCTGATGCCGCTCCTTGATATCGCGAACGTTTCCAAGAGCTTCGGCGGGCTTGACGCCCTCAAAGACGTCAACTTCGCTGTGCACCAAGGACAGATCAAGGCGCTTATCGGACCGAACGGAGCGGGCAAAACCACGGTTTTCAACCTGATATCGGGTTCATACAGACCCAGCGCCGGCCGGGTTGTTTTCGGCGGAGTCGACTTGACCCGCAAAGCTCCCCATGCGATCTGCAGGCTCGGCGTGGGAAGGACGTTTCAGCACAGCCTTGTCTTCGACGGCATGACAGTGCTCGAGAATGTCACAGTGGGCCGGCATTGCCGTTCAAAGGCAGGCGTGTTGTCCGCGGCACTGAGCCTCCCTCTACATCGCCGGGAGGAGCGCGAGGCCTTCAAGGTAGCCGGTGAGTCGCTCCGAAGAGTGGGCCTTGAGGGAAAGGCCGATGAATTTGCCGGAAACCTGCCCATGGGGGAGCGGCACTTGCTCGAGATAGCCCGCGCCTTAGCAACCGAGCCCAAGATGCTCCTCCTCGATGAGCCGGCCGCAGGCCTGAACGAAGAGGAGACCGAGAGGTTGGCCGAGACCGTGCGCCGTATTCGCTCGGAGGGGATCACAGTTCTCTTGGTGGAGCATCACATGGGTTTCGTTATGGAGATCTCCGACGAAGTGGTGGTTCTTGACTACGGGCGTAAGATCGCTGAGGGACCACCGCTGATGATCATGGACAACGATGAGGTCGTCAAAGCCTATCTGGGAGAAGCGCTAGAGTGAGCCGAGCCCAGTTGATATAGATGGATGATGCAGACCGTCGTTCTCGTAAAGGCTCTATAGGAAACTGACATCGGAGGGGAAGCAAGAAGATGAAGTGGAACAACAAGAAGACTCTGAGTGCTGTTCTAATCCTGTTGTTGTGCGCCGTTGCTCTGGTTGTCGTCGCCGGCTGCGGCGGCTCCACCACCACGACAAGTCAGGCCAGCACCGGCTCCACCGGGGCCGCGCAACCAACCGGCGAGCCGGTGGTGATAGGAGCGATCGTCTCTGCTACCGGGCCGACGGCCGCCCTGGGTGAGCAGGAGAGAAACGTGCTCCAGATGATGGAGCAGCTCATCAACGGCAAGGGCGGCGTCCTAGGCCGTCCCCTGAAGATCGTCATCGAGGATGACAAGAGTGACCCGAAAGAAGCCGTCACTGCGGCAAATCGCCTGATCGACCAAGAGAAGGTCGTGGCTATGATCGCTTCAACAGGGTCTCCTTCCACTCTTGCAGTGAAAGAGATCACCGCGACGAAGGGCATGCCCCAAATGGCAATGGCGGCGGCGAACGACGTGACCGACAAGGCTCCTGCTGACTGGATCTGGCGGACCCCACCTAAGGACGCCCTCGCGGTTTCCAAAGCGCTCGATTATGTCACCAATAACCTCAAGGTCAAAAAGATCGCCGTGCTCCACGACGAGAATGCCTTTGGCTCTTCCGGCAGTGCCGAGATCGAGAAGGACGCTCCCGGCCTCGGGCTTGAGATCGTTGCCAACGAATCCTACAAGACCAACGATACCGACCTCACCGCGCAACTGACCAAAATCAAGGGCGCCAGCCCGGAAGCCCTTATCGTGTGGGGGACGAACCCAGGACCTGCCCTGGCAGCCAAGAACATGAAGCAATTGGGCATGACCATCCCTTATATCGGCAGCCACGGCATCGCCAATGCAACGTTCATCAAACTGGCCGAGGATGCCGCTGAGGGCGTGGTACTGCCAGCGAGCAAGCTGCTGGTTCCAAGCTCCATCACGAATGCCGACCAGAAGAAGGTAACCGACGACTTCATCCACGAATACGAGGTGCAGTTTGGTGGTGCCCCGAATCCCTTCGCAGGGTATGCTTTCGAGGCGGTTTCTCTCCTTGTGAACGCGATCAACACTGCCGGTAGCACGGATGCCAAGGCGATACAGTCCGCGCTCAACTCCACCCAGAACTTCTGGATGCCTGATGGTGCGTACAACTACTCTGCCACCAACCACGACGGCCTGGTGGCGGAAGACATGATCATGGTCAGAATCCAGGGCGGGACCTGGGTACTGGCCCAATAGTAGGCTGGAGGAGCCGGTGCTGAAGCTTCACGAGGTCAGGGCGGGCTACGGACGGATCGAGGTCCTGCATGGGCTGGACCTCACCGTCCGCCCCGGGGAGGTCGTGACCATTATCGGTGCCAATGGCGCTGGTAAGAGCACTTTGCTCAAGACGATCTCCGGCCTCGTGAAGCCTTCAGGCGGCAGCATCGAGTTTGCGGGCGAATCCCTGGCCTCCCTTGGCGTGGAGGGCATCGTTTCGAGAGGACTTGTCCAGATTCCGGAGGGGCGCCAGCTCTTCGGGCCTCTCAGCGTTGAGGAAAACCTTGAGCTCGGGGCTTATGTGCGTCGGCGGCGGGGTAGACCTCTCGGCGAAAAGCTGGCTTGGGTGTATTCCCTGTTCCCTCGTCTTCAGGAAAGACGCCGGCAACAGGCCGGCACACTCTCCGGCGGGGAGCAGCAGATGCTTGCGATTGCCCGGGCGCTCATGGCCGAGCCCAGTCTTCTGCTCCTGGACGAGCCCTCCATGGGACTGGCGCCCATCGTGGTGCGAGACATCTTCGCGACTCTTCGTGATCTCAATCGCGAAGGCCTTACCATGATCCTGGTGGAGCAGGATGCCAGGATCGCCCTGAGCCTTGCCCATCGGGGCATTGTGATGGAACGCGGAAGGTTTGCCCTCGAGGGAGAGGCACGGACCCTGCTGGAAGACCCGGAAGTTCAAGCCATCTACTTCGGCCAGAGGAAGGCGGGCAACGTTCGCGCGATGGAGCCGAGATGAACGAGATTTGGAATCACGAATACGAGACGATGGGCAGGGATGAGCTGCGGGAACTGCAGCTCAAGCGTCTGCAAATGACCCTTCGCTGGGCCTATGAGAACGTGCCCTTCCATCATGGACGCTGGTCATCGCTGAAGCTAAAGCCCTCGGACATCCGCTCGTTGGACGACCTCAAGAAGCTTCCCTTCAGCCAGAAAAGGGATTTTCGAGAGGCCTATCCCTACGGTCTGTTTGCACTGCCCCTTGAGAAGGTGTTGCGGATTCACACGTCATCCGGGACCATGTCCAATCCCACCGTGGTCGGCTATAGCCGTGGCGACCTCAACACCTGGTCGGAGCTTTGCGCGAGAGTGGCCGTCGCAGGAGGGGCGCACTCGCACGATGTCGCGCAGATCGCTTTCGGATACGGTCTTATGACCGGCGGCTTCGGCATGCAGGCGGGACTGGAACGGATAGGCGCGACCGTTATCCCTGCTTCCACTGGGAACACGCATCGTCAGCTCCACATCATGAAGGATTTCAAGACCACCGTCCTCCTGGGAACGCCCTCCTATGCCCTGTACATAGCGGAAGCGGCGCCCAGGCTGGGTTACAGGCTGGAGGACCTCGATCTGCGCGTGGGACTGTTCGGCTCGGAGCCGTGGACCAATCAGATGAGAGATGAGATCGAGCGGCGTATGCACATATCTGCGACGGATATCTACGGAGTGTCGGAGGTCATTGGGCCCGGCATATCCTATGAGTGCTGGAACAAGGACGGTTTGCACGTCAACGAGGACCATTTCCTGGTGGAGGTGATCGACCCGCAGACCGGCGAAGCCGTGCCGGACGGCAAGGAGGGTGAGTTGGTATTCACGTCGCTCACCAAGGAAGCGCTTCCGGTGATTAGATATCGTACGGGCGATCTGGCCAGTCTCAGCTATCGGCCGTGCGCCTGCGGACGGGTCTTCGCACGGCACAGCAAGGTCTATTCGCGGACAGACGACATGCTCATCATTAGGGGGGTTAACGTCTATCCTGAGCAGATCGAGGCTGTGCTGATGGAAATAGAGGGGATCGAGCCTCACTATCAGATAGTTGTTTCTCGGGAAAACGCTCTGGATGAGTTGGAGGTCCAGATCGAGGTAGAGCCAGAGTTCTTGCCCGATGCCGTCAAGAAGCTCATGCGGTTTCAGGAGCATGTGGAAGAGAGACTGCGCCAAGAGCTCGGCGTACGGCCTAGGGTCAGGCTGGTGGAGCCGCGTACCATCCCGAGATTTACGAGCAAGACTGAGCGCGTACTAGATAGCAGGAAAACCGGAGGCACGACATGAGTCTTGAACCCGGCATCACCGCCAAAGTGAAGGCTGAGGTCACCCCAGACATGACTGCTCTGAGTCAGGGATCGGGCGCGGTTGAAGGTCTGGCCACGCCTGTCATGATCCGCCTGATGGAGGCGGCGGCCATCAAAGCCCTCGAGGGTCAACTGATGCCGGGAATGACCAGCGTCGGCACCCGGGTCGAAGTCACGCACGCCGCTCCTACTCCGGTGGGGATGGAGGTCGTAGCTGCAGCTACTTTGGTGGAGGTGGAGGGAAGATTACTTATCTTCTCCGTCTCGGCGGATGACGCGGGTGGCCAGATCGGCAAGGGGACGCATCATCGGGTAATCGTTGACAAGGATCGCTTCGACGACCGAATCGCGGCGCGTTGGACGGGGCCAGCGGAGCAATAGACAGACGGTTGGGATCGGCGTTTCTGATACACTCCCCGAACGAATAGGGATCTATCGGGTCGAACCGGCCCCTCTCTGGTGAGAGCTCTGGAGGTTACTACTGTGGAGAACCATGACTTTCTGTTCACGTCGGAGTCCGTGAGCGAGGGGCACCCTGACAAGATCGCCGACCAGATATCCGATGCCGTTCTGGATGCAGTGCTTCGCGATGACACTCAGGGCCGTGTGGCCTGCGAAACCCTCGTCACGACCGGTATGGTGGTCGTCTCAGGTGAAATCACGACGAGCACCTACGTGGACGTGCCGACGTTAGCCCGAAACACGATCGAACGTATCGGCTACACGCGGGCCAAGTACGGCTTCGATGCCCACACTTGCGGTATCTTCACCTCCATCCACGAGCAATCACCGGACATCGCTCAGGGCGTGCAAAGCGCCCTTGAATGCAGGGTAGACCCGAGCGACGATGATGCGCTCGACTGCCAGGGCGCCGGTGATCAGGGCATGATGTTTGGCTACGCGTGCAGGGACACGGAAGAACTCATGCCCATGCCGATCTTGCTTGCTCACCGCTTGGTGCATCGTCTGAGCGAAGTCCGCAAGGCCGATGTGCTCAACTATCTTCGTCCTGATGGAAAGAGCCAGGTGACGATCAAGTATGCGGGAGGCAAGCCAGCTTGGATCACGGCCGTTGTACTGTCGAGTCAGCACCGAGACGGCATCGATATCGACACACTCATGCGCCCAGACTTTGTCGAGCACGTCATTCGCCCGGTGCTTCCAGAAGGCCTCTACGATCCCGAGTTCAAGAAGACAAAACTCTACGTCAACCCCACGGGAAAGTTCGTCATCGGCGGACCCATGGGCGACACGGGGCTCACCGGTCGCAAGATCATCGTTGACACATATGGCGGTTTCGGGAGGCACGGGGGAGGAGCATTCTCGGGCAAGGACCCGTCGAAAGTCGATCGCTCAGCGGCTTACGCCGCGCGTTACGTAGCCAAGAACATAGTAGCGGCCGGACTTGCGGACAGGTGCGAGGTGCAACTTGCTTATGCTATCGGTGTGGCCCATCCGGTCAGCATCATGGTCGACTGTTTCGGAACGGAGAAGGTAAGCCCGGCGCACATCACCGAGTTGGTGAACACCCATTTCGATTTGCGCCCGGCCGCGATCATTAGGGACCTGAAGTTGCTCAGGCCCATCTATGAGAAGACTGCAGCCTACGGGCACTTCGGTCGCGAAGATGCCGATTTCACCTGGGAGAAAACCGACAAGGCCGCAGCCCTGCGCAAAGCTGCCGGAGTCGAGTAAGGGGTCCCCGACGCAAAGCGGGCGGACGGCAAAGCTCGTTCCCCTGTTGCGGCTGCGTCATCTGGGCGATCGTCGCTTCGACTACCTAGTGCCGCCTGATCTCCAGGATCGTGTTGCCGTTGGGTCTATTGTCCGCGCGCCATTCGGCAAGCGCACAGTACGCGCCGTGGTATTGGAGTTGAACGATGACAGCGATGGACTGCCGCCGGAGACTCTGCGGCCTCTGGAAGCCGTGGGAGAGGAGCGGGTGCCCGATGAGTTGCTCTCTCTGGCGCGGCAGGTAGCCGACAGATACCTGGCTTCCTACGAATCTTGCCTGCGTCTGGTGGTCCCACCCTCCACCCGGGGCCGGAGCGGGTTTGCTGACAAACGCCGGCTATCGTGGGTCGATCGGCCGACAGGCGAAGACATACCGCCAAGGCCGAGCGCCGGTTTCGCGCTGACCGCCAAACAGCAGCGGTTGTTGGGGGCGCTCCCCCCGGGAGGAGCGCTCGCAGCGAGACTGTGCGAGTCGGCCGGGGTGGGCCGGAGTGTCCTTCACGCTCTGCTTGCCAAGGGGCTCCTCGTGCTCTGCGAAGGCCCCCGTCTGGGGGACCAGGCAACGAAGGATGTCGCGGCCGGTGGGAGTGCCGCCGGGGGAGACTACCCGGCTGGTGAAAGCGTCACCGGAGAAGGCGTCGCCCCGGCCCACGGCTCTGAGTCCCGGTCTTCGTCTGTAGAGCCTCAACCTCAGGGCGGCCCCTGTCTCCGGGTCGGGCAGCAAGAGGTACTGGGTAATCTGACTGCCGCCTACCGCGACAAAGAGTCGACTTATCGGCTGCTCTGGGGCGTTACCGGTGCTGGCAAGACCGAGATCTACCTGCGGCTGATCGAGCATGTCCTGGCTGATGGGGCGGGAGCGATTCTGCTGGTGCCTGAAATAGCCCTTACCCCGCAGATGATATCCCGTGTGCGCTCACGATTCGGGGGAAAAGTCGGGGTGCTCCACAGCGGTCTTGGAAGGGCGGAGAGGACGCGGGAATACCGCCGGATCGCTGCTGGTCTTGCCCCTGTGGTGGTTGGGGCGAGGTCGGCTGTGTTTGCTCCTCTTCCGCGATTGCGGCTGGTCATAGTAGACGAGGCCCATGACGCTTCCTATAAGCAGGAGGAAGAACCTCGGTACCATGCTTCCACCGTGGCCCTCATGAGGCTTGCCATGCACGATGGTCTGCTCGTGGAAGGAACAGCCACGCCCCTGGTAGAGAGCATGCGGGATCCGGAAGTGCGAGTACGCCTCTCCCGACGGGCGATAGGGAAGGAACCGTCCATCGAAGTGATCGATATGCGGCATCAGAGCTCCGGGGAGTTGCTGTCTCCGCGGGCCCGCGAAGTATTGGCGGAGACACTTCGTTCGGGCGAGCAGGCCATTGTGCTGCTGAACCGGCGCGGCTACGCGGCTCATGTGCATTGCGAGAGCTGCGGCCACGTGATGAGGTGCGTTGATTGTGAGCTCTCTCTGACATACCACAGCAGCAGCCGGCGCCTCGTTTGTCATAGTTGCGGGAGGATCTACTTCCAGCCACCCCGCTGTCCCGCATGTGGAGGTCCCCCATTGGCCCGAGGAGCTCCGGGCACTGAGCGCTTGGACCAAGAATTGCGACGCTTGGTGCCGCGCAACCTCGTGTTTCGGATGGACTCCGACGTGGTGAGCGGAGAAGCCGGGGCAATAGCCATCCTCGAAGCGTTCGGGGGATCAAGACCGGGAGTTCTGGTTGGGACCCAGATGGTGGCGAAAGGCCACGACTTCCCGGCGGTGACCCTGGTGGTTGTCGCTGATGCAGATACCGGTCTGTACTTTCCGGACTTCAGGGCAGCCGAGCGGACCTTCCAGTTGCTGACCCAAGTGGCCGGGCGCGCCGGACGGGCGGACCGGTCCGGGCGGGTCGTCGTGCAAACCTGGAATCCGGATGTTCCCTGTATTAGAATGGCTTTGCAGCGGGATGAGCAGGGATTTTATGCAGATGAACTGCATACCAGACGGCGCTTGGGGTACCCGCCGTTTCGGGAGATCGTCCGTTTGATGACCCTGTGTGAGGACGGCGAGCGAGCCGGCGCGGGAGCGCGCTACCTGGCCGAACAGTTGTCACCCCATTTTGCGGCTCATGAATTGCGCGGTCCGGTCAGGCTCCCGGCCTCGAGGGGCCGCGAAAGATGGCATCTTCTGGTCTTGTCGAACGACGGAGAGAGGATGCGGGCGCTCATCAGCGAAGCTCTCTCGCAACTGAGGGAGCCCTATCGCCGGCGGGGGGTGATCCTTGTTGCCGACGTGGACCCCTTCACATTTGGGTAACACTTGGATACGGGCTGCAAGACATGGCTAGAGATCACGAGAAGAACAACACAGTAATTCCTTCGGCCGCAGCGCGCGAGCAATTGCGGACATTTGGCGATCCCACTCTGAAGCAGAAGACACGAGAGGTGACGGTTTTTGACGCCCGTCTGAAGGCCCTCTCCGATCTCATGTTCGAGGTCATGGAGCGGGAGGGCGGGGTAGGGCTCGCCGCCCCACAGATAGGGACCCTTAGCCGCATCATGGTTTGGAAGAACCCCGAGGACAACGACGCGTCCCAAACCTTTGTGAACCCTCGCATTGTTCTCTGCTCCGAAGAGGCGACGAGTGCAGAAGAGGGCTGCTTGTCCGTCCCCGGGGTGCAGATGCAGGTCACCCGGCCCGACGAAGTGACGGTCGAGTTTCAAGACCTACGTGGCGTTAGCTTTGAGGTGCATCTGGCCGGGCTTCCGGCCCTAGTGGTTCAGCACGAAATCGACCACCTAGAGGGCTACCTGATCCTCGACCGCTGCTCCAAGGAGGAGAGGCGGAGAGTGTTGAAAGAGCTGCGCGAACGATCTTTGGAAACCGGCACGTGAAGTTCATCTTCGCCGGCACTCCCGATTTTGCGGCCCGCGTGTTGACTCATCTGGACGACATCGGGCGAAGGCCTTGCCTCGTTATTTCGCAGCCCGACAGGCCTCGGGGCAGGGGGCGAGTGGTCGGCCAGTCCGAGGTCATCGCTGCAGCGGCCCGGCTTCAGATTCCTAACGTGCAGGTGCGAGACATCAATTCTCAGGATTCGCTTGCCGAGATTGCCAGCACTGGGGCGCGAGTTTTAGTGGTGGCTGCTTTCGGGCAAATCGTGAAGCCGCCTCTGTTGGACGACCTCACGTGCCTCAATGTCCATGCCTCACTGCTGCCGGCCTACCGGGGAGCTGCGCCCATCGAACGGGCATTGGCCTCTGGTGAGGCAGTTTCCGGGGTGAGCATCATGAGGATGACCCGAGGCCTGGATGAGGGTCCCTGGGCCCTGCAGACCTCGCTTTCGCTGGGGCTTCGTGACGATGCAGGCTCTGTTGCTCGTGGGTTGGCTGTGCTCGGAGCCAACGGGGTCGACCAGGTCTTGACAGGCCTTGGAGATGGCACCGTGACTTGGACCGAACAGGCAGGCAAGGCCGGCTACGCAGCCAAATTGTCGCCGGACGACGCGGTCCTCGACCCTGCACGAACCGCCGCCCGTCTGCACGATCAGGTTCGCTCCCTGTCACCGGCGGTTGGGGCCAAGACTGCTTGCGGGGGCTTGGAGTTCAAGGTCTGGCGCACTTGGCCGTATGGGATGTCGGGGCTCGCCGAGACACCGGGCGAGGCACGCCACATAGAAGGCAAGCCTGGGAGATTGGCAGTTGCCGAAAGCCGGCTTTTCATTGGATGCGCTGAAGGTGCCGTGGAAGCGCTGCTTCTGCAACCGGCAGGCAAGGGCAGGATGCCGGCAGCCGACTTCTTGCGTGGCTACCAAAGGCGGCTCAGTGACAGGCTGGACCTTGCCGTTACGGCTCGTGACGCCCCGGCCGCCGAATCCCGTTCCCCTCTGCCAAAGGAGTAGGGAAGCCATGCCCATAGCCGCTCCGATGTACAAAGAGACCCATCTCCTGCCATCGATCCTTTCTGCCGACTTCTCGGAACTGGCCGAGCAGGTGGCCCTGGTGATGGATGCCGGAGTGCGGATCATCCACGTTGATATCATGGACGGCCATTTTGTCCCCAATCTCACCATCGGACCGGCGGTTCTGCGGTCCATCGCCCCCCTTGTACACGGGCGGAATGGCGTCTTTTCCGTGCATCTCATGATTGAGAACCCGGAGAAGTATGTCGCCGCCTTTGTGGAGGCCGGCGCAGATGCGGTCAGCTTCCATGTGGAGGCCTGCAACCATCTCTATCACACGATCAGCGAGATCAAGGCTTTGGGTGCGGGGGCCGGGGTGGCGCTCAACCCGGGCACGCCAATCTCCACCGTAGTTGAGGTGCGCGATTTGGTGGATTTCCTTCTGGTCATGACCGTTAACCCGGGTTTCGGGGGCCAGAAGATGATCGAACCCGCACTGGACAAGGTGGGGGAGTTGCGGCGCTTGACACCCGAGAGGGTAGCCATCGAGGTCGATGGGGGCGTGCATGAAGAAAACATCCGCCGAGTTGTCGACCTGGGAGGCAACTGGGTTGTCGCGGGCTCGGCCGTTTTCGGCGCGCCTGACCCAGGTGCGGAGGCTCGTAGGCTGATGAAGCTCATGCACCCTTAGCGGCCTCGCTATGTGGGCCCGGACAGCCGACGCAGGGCGCGGCGGATGTTCGTGCGCACGCCCGTTGTTGTCGCGCGGTTGACGTTGGCGCGGGCGGCTGCCTGTGGTAGATTCTCCGCTGCAGTTAGTGAAGTGATGCCAAATGGTCTTCGGGGTCGGGTGAGATTCCCTACCGGCGGTGATAGCCCGCGAGCCTGCCGAGGCAGACCAGGTGGAAACCCTGGGCCGACAGTGAAAGTCTGGAGGAGAGAAGACCGGGGCGGTTGCGCGCTCCCTCGACCCCTGGGCCACTAGGCCAAGGGGTTTTTCGTTGGTTGTGAACGAGTTCGATAAGATGTACCTGGAGCGGGCGCTTGAGCTGGCCGAGCAGGGCAGGGGGCTGACCGTTCCCAACCCGGTCGTGGGCGCGGTGATTGTGGTGGACGGCCAAGTTGTCGGCGAGGGCTTCCACACCGCCGCCGGACAAGACCACGCCGAGATTGTCGCAATGAAGGACGCCGCGCGACGCGGAGTGGCTGGCCTGGCCGGTGCCACGATGTATGTCACGCTGGAGCCTTGTTGTGTTTTCGGCCGCACCCCGCCGTGCGTTCCAGCCTTACTGTCGCGGGGGTTGGCCCGGGTGGTCGTGGGCGCAATCGATCCGTCACCTCAGGTTAACGGCCGAGGCTTACAGCAATTGCAGACCGGTGGGGTTTCGGTAGACCTGGTAGACGGCGATCTTGCCTTGCGGGCGAAACGTCAGAACAACGGCTTCCGCAAATCGATGGTTACGCGACTGCCTTTCGTCACTTATAAGTATGCAATGACCCTCGACGGGCGGGTTGCTACGGACAACGGGGAATCCAAATGGATATCCAGCGCGGAGAGTCGGCTCGCTGTGCACCGGATGAGGTCCTGGGCCGACGCGGTTATGGTCGGGCGGGGGACACTGGAGGCGGATGATCCACTTTTGACCGCGCGAGGCGTCGAGTGCCGCCGCCAACCACTGCGCGTGGTCCTCGATCCCGGTCTTCACATCCGGCGCGATGCAGCGTTGGTGCAGAGCGCCGGCGAAGGGCCGGTTCTGGTGATCTGTGGCGATGGAGTTCCGGTAGAGCGGCGGACCGAGACCAGTTCGTGGGGTGTCGAGGTGACGACTGTGCCGGAGAGCAGGGGGGAAGCGTTATCTGCGCGACCAAGCGATGTGACGGCCGCGCCTGGGGGAGCGGTCCATGATAGCTGTCTTGCCCCCCTGGCTGTCGCCCGGATCCTGGCAGAAAGAGGTGTCCAGAACCTTCTTCTCGAGGGTGGTCCGACCCTCGCCGGGGCCTGGTGGGCTGAGGGGCTTATTGACAAGGTTGTGGCCTACGTGTCGCCACGGATTGTCTCGGGACACGGGTCTCGCTCGCCTCTTAGGGGTATAGGGGCGAAGACCGTGGCCGACGGGGTTTATCTTCGTGAGATTGACGTTCAGACGAGCGGCAACGATGTCTGCGTCTCGGGCTACACGGGGGAGGCGTACTGATGTTTACCGGGTTGGTCGAAGAGGTCGGCACCGTGCGCAGACTGGAGCGACGCGGTGATGGAGGGCGGCTGGGCATCGTTGCACGCAAGGTGATTGAGGGGACCCAACTCGGCGATTCGATTTCGGTGAGTGGAGCCTGCCTGACCGTTGTCGAAATGGACGGGCAGGGGTTCGTGGTCGATTGCATGCCGGAGACCTTGACAAAGACCACATTGGGCGGTGTTTCCGCGGGGAACCGGGTGAATCTGGAGCGCTCCCTAGCGTTTGGCGGACGGTTGGGGGGGCATCTGGTTCTGGGCCATGTGGACGCCGTGGCTACAGTCCTTGCCGTTGTGCGCAAGGGCATTGCCTGGCGGGTTCGAGTGTCACTCCCCGCTGAGGTGAAGGACTGTGTGGCTACGAAGGGATCTGTGGCAGTAGACGGCATTTCTCTCACTGTGCTCGAGGTTGGTGAAGATGCCTTCGAGGTGGGGATCATCCCTCACACCCTGGCGGAGACAACCTTGCGCGATGTTAAACCTGGAGTGAGGGTGAACTTGGAGGCCGATGTTTTGGCCCGCTATGTACTTCGGGCTATGCGGGTTCTGAAAGAGAGCAGCGGAGAAGGCACAAGCGGGCATGGCGCGGCTCCGAGCGGCTTGACCGAGGAAATGCTGCGCAGTCAGGGATTCATCTGAGAAAGGATAGTGGGGGTGAGAGAAGAGAGCGCGCACTTCGCCTCGATTGAGGAGGCGCTGGAAGAGATCAAGGCGGGTCGGATGGTCGTGGTCTGCGACGATGAGGATCGCGAAAATGAGGGCGACCTCACCATGGCCGCCCAGTTCGTCACAGCCTCGGCTGTGAACTTCATGGCGTTGCACGGCCGCGGATTGATCTGTCTGTCGATTACTCCGGAGCGGGCGGATTCGCTGGGTCTGCAACCGATGACGCGCAACAATCAGTCGCGGTTTGGAACCGCCTTCACGGTATCAATCGAAGCTCGGGAAGGCGTGACCACAGGTATCTCGGCTGCCGACCGGGCTCATACTATTCAGGTAGCCATAGATCCAAGCAGCCAGGCGGAGGATCTGGTGCAGCCAGGTCATGTGTTTCCGCTGATAGCACGCGCAGGGGGTGTGCTCGCCCGCTCGGGACAGACGGAAGCTGCTGTTGATCTTGCCGGGCTTGCCGGCTTGATTCCCGCAGGGGTTATCTGTGAGGTCATGAACGATGACGGGACGATGGCCCGTGTTCCGGATCTAGTCCCTTATTGCGCCAAGCACGGTCTGAAGATGATCACGGTAGCCGACCTCATCCGATATCGCAGGCGAACGGAAAAGCTGATCCGCCAGGTCGCCGTTGTGAACCTGCCTACTCGAGTGGGAGATTTCACGGCCTACGGTTACGAGAGTTTGCTCGATGGCGAACAGCATCTGGCCCTCGTCAAGGGCGATGTCGCCGGCAAGGAAGATGTCCTTGTCCGGGTGCATTCGGAGTGTCTTACCGGGGACGTCTTTCATTCGATGAGGTGCGATTGCGGCGATCAACTCGAGGCGGCTTTGGAAATGATCGAGAGCGAAGGCATGGGTGTTCTCCTATATATGGCACAAGAGGGAAGGGGTATCGGCCTACTGAACAAGCTACGAGCCTATGAGCTGCAAGAGAGGGGGCGCGACACCGTCGAGGCGAATGTGGAGCTGGGTTTTGCCCCCGATTTGCGTGATTACGGCATCGGTGCTCAGATACTGGCCGACCTGGGTCTGACGACAATCAGAATCATGACAAACAATCCTCGAAAACTGGTGGGGCTCGAGGGTTACGGCCTCACCGTCACGGAGCGCGTGCCGCTGGAAGTCAAACCAACTGACCAAAATCTGCGATATCTCCAAGCCAAGAAGGTCAAGATGGGCCACATGCTCCATCACCAAGGCCTGCAGTTCGGCGACGACGACGAAAAGGGAGGTTCAGATGACTGACGTGGGCAGGGTATACGAAGGTTTTCTCCAGGGCGAGGGACTGCGGTTTGGTCTCGTGGTTAGCCGGTTCAATGAGTTCATCAGCAGCAAGCTGCTCTCGGGCGCTTTGGACAGCCTTAGCCGGCACGGGGTGCTTCCCGCGGATATCGAGGTGGCATGGGTGCCTGGAGCGATGGAGATTCCCCTTGCGGCCAAGCGGATGGCGCGTTCGGCCAAGTACGATGGCATCGTCTGTCTGGGAGCAGTAATCAGGGGTTCGACACCGCACTTCGAGTATATCTCCGCCGAAGTGGCCAAAGGGGTAGCGAGCGTTCAGTTAGAAAGCGGAGTGCCGATAACCTTTGGGGTTCTTACCACAGATACTATCGAACAGGCCGTTGAGCGGGCCGGTACGAAGGCAGGCAACAAGGGCTGGGATTCGGCGCAGGCAGCCCTGGAGATGGTGAATCTGCTGCGATCCATGCCCGAGTAGGGCTGACTCTCCTGAAAGCCGGTATTCTCCTCAAGTGAGGAGCCGCGTTTGTCTCCGGGAAACATCGTCGCAAAACGCAGTTGGACGGAGACAAATGCGGCGACTTTAGGCTACCTTCTCCACTTTGTGCGCTTTGAGGCACTTGGCGCAGACATAAGCCCGGGTGGGCTTGCCGTCAATCTGGATGCGCACCTTTTGCACGTTGGGGTCCCAACGGCGGGGGGTAGCGCGCATCGAATGGCTTCTGTTGTGGCCGAAACTCGGCTTCTTGCCGCAGACTGCACACACTTTGGACATTTGGGGCTCTTTCTGGTCCTAATCGCTCGTTGTACGAGTGCAATAGTATGCCGTAGCTGCCGCCAGTCTGACAAGAGCCCTGTTCCGCACGGGTTTTCTCCCGACAGGGTGCCGTCGGCGCGGTAGGATAGAATACTTGAAAGACACCGGCCAGAGGGAAAAGGAGGCAGCTATCTTCACCAAGGGTAGCTCGGCAGGGGTCGTAGGGGGACGTCTGATCATTACCGAGCGCGCGATAGCGGACATCGTTGGTTGGACGGTGCTCGAATGCTACGGGGTGGTAGGAATGGCGTCTCCCAGCCTCCGACAAGGAGTCGCGTCCCTGCTTTCCCGAGACCGGCTTCACCAGGGCATCAGAGTCGAGCAGACCGGCGAGCAACTCAGAATCAAGCTGTACATCATCGTGGAGTACGGTCTGAATGTGGCCGAAGTCGCGGGAAACGTGCGCTCTCAGGTTGCCTACAACGTAGAGAGAATGACCGGGCGACCCTTGACGGCCCTGCAAATATACGTGCAGGGGGTTAGGGTCGGTGAATAGTGCCCGAGAGGCGCTCACCGTTCGGCGCACCCGGGCACTGCTGGCCGCCGGGTATGAGGCGCTCGAGGAAAGAAAGCAGGAGATCAATGATCTCAACGTGTATCCCGTCCCGGACGGGGACACGGGCACCAATCTCGCGCTGACCGTCCGCAGCATCGTAGATTCAGTGTCGGCATTACCCGAGGATATGTCCACGGCCGACTTGTGCAAGGCGATTTCGCAAGCTGCGTTGATGGGGGCAAGGGGGAATAGTGGAGTCATCTTGTCGCAGATCATCCGTGGAGCTATGGAGGTGCTGGGGCGATGCGATGTTGTCGATGCGCGGGCTGTGGGAGCCGCGTTGCGACACGCGACCGATACTGCCTATCGAGCGGTCCGCAAGCCGGTTGAAGGCACGATTCTGACGGTTCTGCGCGAGATGGCCGAAGCGGCCTCAGAAGCGGAGACAAGCTCGGCGCTGGATGAGCTCGTAGAGCGTGCAGTTGATGCGGGTTGGCAAAGCGTCCAAAGGACCCCGACCTTGCTCAGCATCCTCGCCGACGCCGGCGTCGTCGATGCAGGTGGATACGGTCTAGTAGTTCTCATCGAAGGGGCGGCACGGGCAGGTGAGCACTGGGAGACACCTATCAGCACTCATGTCGAGGCCGCCGGAGCGGATCTCGGGCTCTTCCCGAAGGGGACGGAGGAAGAGGAGAGCGAGTACACGTATTGCACCAGTTTTCTTTTGGCGGGACGGGACCTAGACAAGGGAGCCCTCGAGCGGAGACTGAGCCGTTTGGGCGATAGCCTCCTGGTTGTGGGAGATTCCGAGCGCATAAAGATCCACATCCATACGGACGAACCGGGAGAGGTCCTAGCCTTGGGCACGTCAATGGGGACACTTAGCGCGATCGAGATCGACAACATGCGCGAGCAGACCGCAGCGCGAAGGCAGCGGCTTGCTGAGGCTTCTGCGCTCGCGTCGCAGCATGTTTCGGTTCTCACGCAACCGGTGGCAGTCGTCGCGGGCGAGGGCAACAAGGCTCTCTTCCGCAATCTAGGCGTGGATTTCATTGTTGAGGGGGGCCAGTCGATGAACCCATCGGCGCAGGATCTCATGATCGCGGTGGAGAGGGCCACAGCGCCCTCGGTCATAATCCTGCCCAATAACGCCAACGTGATCATGACGGCGGATCAGACAGTCAAACTGGCCAATCGCAAGGTCTACGTGGTACCTGCTCGATCAATGCAGGCTGGTCTCTCTGCGGCGGTTGCCTTCGAATCGAGAAAACCAGGCGAGGAGAACGTTCGCGGCATGAAGGCGGCCTTGGAGAATGTCGCGACTGGTGAGATCACCAGAGCTGTGCGAGATTCGCTTGTGGATGGGGTCAACGTGAAGACGCAGGACTTCATCGGGCTGGTGGACGACAGGGTCGTAGCCTCTTCGCCGGATCTGGCCGCAGTGGTGGCTCAGGTGGCCGCTCGGCTTCTCAGCGGCGGGCGCGAGATAATGACTGCCCTTGTGGGGGAAGGGGAGGAGGCGTCGCAGGCTGCCGGGGCTCTCGAGGTGGTTCGAGCGGCCCATCCAGAAGTTGAGATCGAGCTGCACGAAGGGGGACAGCCGTACTATCCGTTGCTGCTTTCGGCTGAGTAGGTCGCTCACCGGGGCACGGGAGGGGAGCGAAGGATGATCATCGACCGCAGCACCACGGCAATCGTCGTCGACTCGACTGCAGACCTGCCCGACTATCTGGCTTCCGATCCGAACATCACCGTTGTCCCTCTAACCGTGTATTTCGGCGAGGAGAGCTTCCTCGACTGGATAGAGTTGAAGCCCGAGGAGTTCTACGCCCGGCTCAAGGTGGCGCCGCAACTGCCGCGCACCTCACAGCCGTCGGCGGGAGCCTTCCTGGAGCGCTACAACGAGCTTCGCCGGCGATATCAACGGATCTACTCCGTGCATCTGAGCGGCAAGTTCAGCGGTACGGTGGCCAGTGCGGAGGTTGCCGCGAGTCAGGTCGATGGCGTGAAGGTAGTGGACTCAGAATTGGCCACCGGCGGCATCGCTCTCCTTATCGACCGAATCATGGAGCGTGTGGACCGGGGCACTCCCGAAGAAGAATTCGAGGCCTATTTGAGGAAGTTTGTAGCCGAGAAGATCTTCTACTTCCTGCCCACGACCCTCGACCAGCTCTACAAAGGCGGGAGGATAGGTCGTGCCTCGCACCTGGTGGGAACCATTCTGAATATCAAGCCCGTTCTCAGCATCGACGGCGGAGTGATCGACGTCTATAGGAAAGTCCGCGGAGTTCGGCAAGCGCTGGAGGTCATGCGTGATGGGCTGGTGGAGCATACCAGGCCCGGTCCGATGACTTATGTCAGCCTGTCTCACGGCCTCAATCTTCCGGTTTTGGAGCAATTGAGAGAGCTGGTCCTGGGAGTGACGAACCGCAATATCCAGATACGACTGACAAGCATCGTCGGTCCCGTGATCGGTACCTATGTGGGTCCGGGCGCAGTGTCGCTTTCGTTCATTCAGGAATGACTGGTACCGAAAGGGGAAGCCTGCACTACCCCTTGGGCCATGCACCAGGGGTTTCGCCTGCGGGGCTCGAGCTTCCAACTACTTCAAAGACCTCACTCGACCCAACACGCCTTGACCGGAGCCTGCTCGAGCTGAGAGGGGTGGGAAAGACCACCCAGCGGCGGCTGCAGGCGATAGGGCTTGTGACCGTCGGAGATCTGCTGCTGCATCTGCCCTTCCGCCATGAGTCTCCCTCGGACATCCGAAGTATCGCCTCTCTGGCCGTTGGGGAGGAAACCGTTCTTCGTGCCCGGGTTCTCTCAGTGGCCTCACGGGAAACCACGAGACGCCGAGTCAAGGTGCTCGAGGCTCTGGTATCGGACGAGACAGGGAGTGTCCTTGCAGTCTGGTATAACCAGCCGTACCTGGAGGCAGCCTTTCACGACAGACCCGAGGTCCTACTGAAGGGAGCACTTGTTCGCCAACGCGGCGCAACGCATTTCCTGGTGAGGCGCCACGAGATCCTCAGCGATTCGGGAGAGAGCCTGCATATACTGGGGTTGGTGCCCGTCTATCCCAGCACGGCCGACTTGAGCGTGCGCACGCTGAGGAATCTGGTGCACGAGGCTGTGCCGCGAGCCAGGGATCTCGTTGACCCGCTACCGGCGAGGATGCTTTCCGAACGCAGGTACCCTGGAAAGGCGGAAGCTGTCCTTGTCTCGCACTTTCCGGGAACGCAGGGCGAGGCCCGTCGAGCACGTGATCGGCTGGCCTTCGAGGAACTCCTCCTGCTGCAGACCGCAATTCTCAGGCGCCGATTCCGCCAGGAATCGGCGCGGGCGGCTCGACCGCTTCATCCCGCAGGAGACCTCACAAGGAGATATCTCCATTCTCTGCCCTTCCAACCTACCAATGCCCAGAGGCGCGCGATCGCGGAGATCGATGCCGACCTCGGCCGTCCGATCCCGATGCGCCGGCTGCTCCACGGCGATGTTGGCTCAGGGAAGACTATGGTGGCCACTTACACCGTGCTTCGCGCGATCGAGCAGGGCGGCCAAGCGGTGCTGATGGCCCCCACTGAAGTGCTTGCCGACCAGCACTATCTGGAGCTCTCGCGGAGACTAGAGCCTCTCGGGGTCGACGTGCGGTTGCTGAAGGGAAGCCAGCCTACCGGCGAGAAGCGCGCCGTGGCAGATGCCGCTGCGACCGGAAGAGCCGCGCTCATTGTGGGAACCCATGCCTTGATCCAGGAAGGTGTCCGCTTCCACGAACTGAGAGTTGCTGTGGTCGACGAGCAACACCGTTTCGGAGTGCGGCAGAGGGACGCCATGCTCGCCGCAGATACACAGGGACTGTGGCCGCACTCCCTGCATATGTCGGCCACGCCGATTCCCCGTACCCTGAGTCTTACGCTCTATGGCGATCTGGACGTCAGCACTCTGGACGAGATGCCGCCCGGCAGGACGCCGGTGACGACACGGCTCGTCTTCCCGGGGTCTGAAGACAAGATGTGGAGCTTCGTCAGACAGCAACTGGACCAGGGACGCCAGGCCTACGTGGTTTGCCCGCTCATCGAAGAAAGCGACTCTTTGGAGGCAGTTTCGGCCCGGCAGATGTACGTTTGCCTCGCGGATGGGGAGTTGGCCGGATACCGCCTACGGCTTCTGTACGGGAGCCTTAGACCGGCGGAAAAGGCCGAAGCCATGGCGGACTACTCCGCCGGCCGGGCGGACGCATTGGTGAGCACCACCGTCATTGAGGTGGGCGTTGACGTTCCGAACGCCACTGTGATGGTGATCATGGGGGCCAGACGGTTCGGCTTATCGCAACTGCACCAGCTTCGAGGCAGGGTCGGACGGGGTGGGGGGGCTGCCTACTGCTTTGTCATGATCGACACTGAGGACGAGACGGTCCAGGAACGGATGGCGATCTTTGCCCGTACGAACGACGGCTTCGCCTTGGCGGAAGCGGATCTTGCGGCCCGCGGCGAGGGGCAACTCTTCGGAGAGAGGCAATCCGGTATTGGCGATCTGCAGGTTGCCTCTCTTCTGCGAGATCGTCGCCTTCTGGAACAGGCAAGGGCGACAGCCGCCCAAATATGTGGAAGGACAGATACGGATCTGCCAGGCCCTCTGTATCGATTGCTCCTAGAAGCGGCAGAGGAGCGCTTCGCCGCAAAGGTGGATTGGGTTGATCGAGTATGAGTAGCGCCGCCGGCATCGGCAAACCCCCGGGGAAACTGCGCATCATCGCGGGAAGCAGAAAGGGTCATCGCTTGAAGGTGGCGCCCGGCGGCGAGTTGAGGCCGACTAGCGAGAGGGTGCGCGAAGCCATATTCGATGCTCTTGGGCCGGTCGATGATCTCCGCGTGCTGGACCTGTTCGCTGGAACTGGGGCCATGGGCCTCGAGGCTCTTTCTCGGGGGGCCGCACATTGCGTGTTCGTGGAATCCAATGCTGCAGTGGCGGATACTCTTCGTGCCAACGTGGGGGCGCTCGGCTTCGAATCACGTTCGGAGGTGCTCGTTGCCGACTATGTGACCGCGACCTGCCGCCTGATGGGGACGCTGGGGCTCTTCGATTTGCTCTTTGTAGACCCCCCCTATAGAATGCTTCAGGAAGTTGAAGCAAGGCTGGAACCCCTGTTGCCGGGGCTGCTCGGGGAAGATGGCGCAATAGTCGTTGAGGGCCCCAAGTCGGCCGGGAGCGCCTTCTCGCGAATTCCTGTCTTCGACCGGATGTATGGAGATACGAGGGTTTTGATGATCAGTATGAGGAGGCAGATGGAGTGAACGTGGCGCTATGCCCGGGGACTTACGACCCGGTCACAGTGGGTCACCTGGATGTGATCACGCGTGTCGCCGCCATGTTCGACGAGGTCGTGGTAGCGGTGGTCGACGACCCATTCCGCAAGTCCGTCTTGTTCTCCACCGAGGAGCGCATGCGTTTTCTGGAGGTTTCCACAGCGCATCTGTCGAATGTCAGGACGGTTCCGATCAAGGGACTTGTTGTGACGCTTGCGCGGGAAGTCGGAGCTCACGTTCTTGTAAAGGGGCTACGCGCGGTCACCGATTTCGAATATGAGTTCCAGATGGCTCAACTCAACCGCAAATTGGACCCGGACCTCGAGACCATGTACCTTATGGCCTCGCCCGAGTATGCTTTTCTCAGTTCGAGTGGGGTGAAGGAGATAGCCAAGTACGGGGGTTGCGTCAGCGACCTCGTTCCTGACATCGTGGCGGGTCGCTTCGCCGAAATGTATGGTTCCGCGGAGGCTTGAATATGGATGTCCTGATTCTCATCGACAAGTTGGACGATCTTGTTCACAGCGCCAGCACATTTCCCATGACCGACAAGGTCATGATCGATCGCGATGAGATATACGATCTGCTCGATCAGATGAGAGCGACCATCCCGGAAGAGATCAAGCAAGCGCGTTGGATCGTCAAGGAACGGCAGGAGATGCTGCAGGAAGCCAAAGAGGAGGCAGAGCGCATCCTTGCCGAAGCACGGGAGGAAGCTCAGCGCTTGGCCAGCGAGCAAGAGGTCGTCAAGCGCGCCCAGCGGCAGTCCGAAGACATCGTCCGTGATGCTGAAGCGCGGGAACGGGAGATCCGCCTGGGAGCCGAGGACTACGCCGACGAGATCCTGAAAACGCTGGAGACGAATTTGGATAAGTTCCTTGCCGCCGTGCAGCGCGGTCGTGAGCGCCTGCAGGCAGGCAAGCCGAGCGAATAGCCGGGAACCGCCCTCGGGGCATGACCGATATGGTCGCCTCGTTCCAGCAACCATCGCCTGCCGCCGCCCGGCTTTCCAAGATGACGTGATGAATGGTTCCGTGATCAAGCTGGATCTCAATGAACTGACCCTTCGGGGAGGGGAGAGTTACGAGCATACCTTTCCCCTCGAGATGGCCCCGATCGTTGTTGGGGGCGAGAGCTACCACGTGCTCGTACCGAATGGCGTCACTGTATCGGTGGACCGCGTTGCCGGCGGATTCCTGGTGGGCATATCGTTGGTAGCTTGTCTATACGGGGCCTGTGAACGCTGCCTTCGCGAGGCAGCATTGGAGGTGGAAGCGAAGCAGCAGGAGTTCGTTCCGACCAGACGGGATGGGTGGGACGAGTCCGACCTCAGCCCCTTCATCGACGATATGGTCGTCGATGTAGGTGCTCTCGCACGAGAGGCCACCATGCTCTCGCTTCCGAACCGAATTGTCTGCTCGCCGGAGTGCCGGGGGCTTTGCCAGACATGTGGGCACGATCTGAACATGGGGCCGTGTGACTGCCCCGGGGAACCTCTTGACGAGCGATGGAGCGCACTGGAGGACGTTCGCTTCGAGGAGTAGTTGCGATCGCCGGTGGTGTCCCGGTGGCGTCCCTTGAAATATCCCGTCAGATAGGGTACAAACTGACGGTTTCCCTATTGGTCCAGAAAGAGGCAGTCCATGGCCGTTCCCAAGAGAAAGACTTCGCGCGCTCGCAGAGATGCCCGTCGCGCCACACATGCCGGGAAAGCCCCGAGCGTGGTTGAGTGCCCGCATTGCCACAGCCCGAGACTTCCGCACCGTGTATGCCCCAATTGCGGTATGTACAACGGTCGGCAAGTGGTCGCGGTGGAGGAATAACAGCCCGGGCTTCGTTCACGAGCCAAAGGAGCCGGCGGAAATGCATATCATTGTTCAAGAAGGCGAGGCTTCGATAAGCCTCGTGGCGCCTATCCAAGCGCCGGACGATAGTCTGCGTACGACGTCGATCACGAATCTGGTCGGTCCTGTAAAGGTCTACTATCAGGACTTCAAGATTGCCCACGTCGAAGCTCGTGGTGGGTCGTTGGAATTGCTGCCCGCAGCGATCGGTGCCATAAGTTGGATGCAAAAAGGCCGTCGCTATCAGTTGAAGCCGGGCGAGTAAGGGCCCGAGCCGGGATTGTTGATCATGCGCGTTGCGGAGGGTTGTGAAAGCGACGGCATTGCATCGTCCGACATGTGTTGGTTTCCGACGTACGCCGCCAGTCAGGCGGCGTTGTCTGTTTATAGGAACGCCTAGGCGAGGGAGGATTGATGGCTCTGGCAGATCCGGCCAAGATTCGGAATATCTCAGTGGTGGGGCATCGCGGAGCGGGTAAGACTTCGCTCGTGGAGGCGCTGCTGTTCACGGCCGGGCTCAAGAACCGCCTGGGCAGTGTGGCGGATGGCAGCACGACCATGGACCACGATGAGGATGAGATCAAGCGGCAGATGACCATTTCCGCCGGTCTCGCCCATGTGGATTGGGCTGGTCAGAAGATCAACATCGTGGACACCCCGGGCGAAGCGTCTTTCATCAATGAGACCTTGGGCACCCTAAGCGTGGTCGAAGGCGTCGTCATGGCCGTGAACGCCGTCACCAAGGTGGAGGTGCAGACGGAGCGCATCTGGAAGCGTGCGGCCGAGATGGGGGTCTCTAGGGTTGTGGCGGTCAATATGATGGATCGCGAACGAGCGAACTTCGGCGAAGCGATGGATGCGTTGAAGGCACGCTTTGGGGACGAGGTAGTGGCGCTTGGCCTTCCCATTGGAGAGGAAGTGAACTTCAAAGGCGTTGTAGATCTTTTGAAGATGAAAGCGTACATGTACTCGGGCACCGCGAAACCCACCGAGCAAGCGGTTCCCGATGACATGAAGGACACGGCGCAAGAGGCGCGCGAAAAACTGGTTGACCGTGTTGCTGAAGTGGATGACGCGCTGCTCGAGAAATACCTCGAGGGAGGGGAACTGACCTCGGAGGAGGTGACGGAAGCACTCCGTACAGCAGTGGAGTCGGGGATGGTGACGCCAGTTGTCCCCACTGCTGCCACCAAGAATATCGGCGTCGACCGGCTACTGGATGCGGTCCTCACCGTGCCATCGCCGGCGGCTCGGGGAGAGCGCAAAGCCTACGGTGGACTCTCCGGCGCGGATGCCGAGATCGATCTGCAGCCCGTGGTATCGGGCCCGCCTGTCCTCTTTGTCTTCAAAACCATATACGACCAGTTCTCCGGCCGCGTGAACCTCGTGCGGATCTTCTCCGGGAAGATATCCACCGATACTCAGCTTCTCAACAGCCGCACGAACGAAAAAGAGCGGACCGGTAACATCCTCCTGATGACGGGCAAGGAAACCAAGCCTCTGGAGGAAGCGGGGGCTGGTGATATCGTCGCCCTTGCGAAACTGAAAGACACTGGTACGGGGGACACCCTTTCCGACCAGTCCCGTCCGGCCCACCTGCCTCGCTATGAGTTCCCGCCGCCGGCAATTTCGTTTGCCATTACGCCCAAGACCCGCGGCGACGAGGAGAAGATTTCAAACGGCCTCCGGCGGCTGGGCGAAGAGGATCCGGCCATGGAGCTGCGCTTCGATTCAGAAACGAAGGAAATGGTCATTTCGGGCACCAGCCAGGTGCACGTCGAAGTGATTCTCGACAAGCTCAAGAGGCGCTTCGGAGTGGAGGTAGACCTGCATCCACCTCAGGTTCCGTACCGCGAAACCATACGGAGGAAGGCCAATGCTCAGGGTCGCCATAAGAAGCAGACCGGCGGCCGGGGCCAGTTCGGTGATTGTTGGATCGAGATCGAGCCTCTGCCGCGCGGCGAAGGCTACCAGTTCGAGGATGCCATCTTTGGCGGGTCCATCCCCCGCAACTTCATTCCCGCTGTGGAGAAGGGCGTCGTTGAGGCCATGGAACACGGCATTGTTGCCGGATATCCGGTCGTTGATGTGAAGGTGCGGCTCTACGACGGTTCCTATCACACCGTTGACTCCTCGGAGCTCGCCTTCAAGCTTGCCGGTGCTCTCGCCTGGAACAAGGCGATGGCTGGGGCAAATCCAGTCCTGCTCGAGCCGGTAGTGAACGTCGAGGTCATGGCTCCTGAGGAAAACATGGGCGACATCATGGGCGACCTCTCAGGCAGGCGCGGGCGGCCGCAGGGAAGCGAGACCATGGGGGAGATGCACGTCATCCGTGCCCAGGTTCCGCTGGCCGAGATGCTTACCTACGCCCCGCAACTGCGCTCCATGACCGCGGGGCGCGGCTCCTTCACCATGGAGTTCGACCACTACGAGGAAGTTCCAGCACATCTCGCGGACAAGATCATTGCCGACGCAAAGGCGAGAAAAGCAGGCGAATGATCTTCAGCCATAGGGGAGGTAATTGGGTCTCCACAGACTTGACAAGATCGCTGTCTGCCGGCGGCCTTTCGGGGCCGCCGGCCCCTTTTTCCGGCGTCAACCTCAAATCCGCGCTAAAGGGACGGGCCTGACCCTCCGATTAACCTAAGGGCAGGATGGTTGCAAGAATTGTTGTATATTGAGATTGATGCAACTGATGCCATTGGGTGGAGGAGAGTTGGAGGACTCAAGGCCACGGCGGGTGAGCGATATGCTGCGAGATGGTTTCGACGGCTTCTCGCGGTCGCAGAAGGCTATCGCCCGTTACATCATCGACCATCTCGAAGAGGTCGGGTACTTAAGCGCTGAAGAACTGGGGCAGAAGGGGAACACCTCCAGTTCTACGGTTGTCCGCTTCGCCCAGTCTTTGGGATTCGCCGGCTACCCCGAACTGCAAAAGGCCGCCCGTGACGAGTATCGCCTGGGGGCTACGGCAAGGCCGGTGGTTCACGAGGATCAGCTCGGCTTCAGCATCGAAGAGGACGTGCTCACCCGTTCCCTGAAGACGGACGCCCTCAGCCTGGAAGAGACCATCAGCAAGAATACTCTGGAGCGATTCAACAAGGCCGTCGTCGCTCTAGAGGGGGCGCAGCAGGTACTCGCGGTCGGTCTCCACGAAGCTGCGGTAGTAGCGGAGCACGCGTCGTACGTCCTGGAATTGCTCGGCATTCCTTGCCTGGCTGCTACCGGAAGCACCGAGTCCAATGTAGCACGCATGTCCCGGCTAGGGGAGGGAGATGTTCTTCTTGCCATTGGCTTCCGGCGTGCCCACTCAGTTACGATCTCTTTTGCGGAGAAGGCGGCCGCTCAGGGGGCGATGGTCATCGTCATCACAGACAATTCCTTGTCCGAGTTGGCTGACAAAGGTTCCATCACGCTCTACGCCGACATCGACTCCACGTTCTTTGCCCACTCTCTTGTTGGACCCATCAGCCTCGTCAGCGCGTTGGCGGCCGCTATCTACGGACGGGACCGAGACCTCTACGACGCTCGTGTTCGCGCAGTGCGGGATAAAGCCGCAGAGTCGGGCTGGCTCCGCTAAATTCGGGGACACAAGGTCACAGCAGGGTTCCACGTCGCGACCGCCCTAGTATCTCTAACCCGCGTTGAAGCCGTCCGAAGCCTCGGCTAAACTCTTTGCATATTGAGAAGAGGGATTCTAGCAGGCTGTCGGGACATGAAGCTCCGCCCGCCCAGAGGGCACCCGGGAGTGCGAATAGCAGCGCTATTGGCGCGACCGAGGACGCTCTATGGCGCCGCGCAGTGCGGCCTGGGGCCGCGGCTTGATTTTCTGACGGCGTCTTTGGGCCGACTCCCGGGGCGGAGGTAGCAGCATGTCGGGGCACTCAAAATGGGCAGGGATCAAACACAAAAAGGCGGCGGTGGACGCTAAAAGAGGCCAGCTGTTCGGCAAGTTGGCTCGTGCCATCACCGTAGCTGCGCGAGAGGGCGGCGGCGATCCCGATCACAATGCCACTCTGGCGCAGGCGATCATCAAGGCTAAAGACGCCAACATGCCCCATGACAATATCGATCGCGCCATCAAGAAAGGGACCGGCGCCGGGTCCGACGCCGAGACGTATCATCATCTTACATATGAGGGATATGGCCCGAACGGCGTAGCCATATACGTGACGGCTCTTACAGACAATAAGAACCGCACGGCTGCGGACGTTCGCTACATATTCGACCGGGTTGGCGGCAAGCTGGGAACCGATGGCTCCGTGAGCTGGATGTTCGAACGAAAGGGGGTCATCCTCGTGGACAAGGCCGGCCACGATGAGGATGAGTTGATGATGGTGGCGATAGAAGCCGGGGCAGAGGACGTGCTGTCGGAGGGAGACGTGGTCGAGATCCGCTGCGACCCCGCTGACTTCATGCGGGTGCGTGCCGTTCTAGAAGCGTCCGGCATCAAGTACTCTTCCGCCGAGCTCACCATGATTCCCAAGAACACAGTGGCCCTCGACGAATCTGACGCGCGCAAGACCCTGAGGCTTCTTGATGCCCTGGAAGACAACGACGACATCCAAGAAGTGTATGCCAACTTCGACATCCCCGATGGAGTCATGGAGGCGCTGGCGGGATGACCGACTTTCGCTTCCTAGTGGCATGAGTGGGCCAGGAGGCCGGGTGATCTTGGGACTGGACCCGGGGACGGCCTCCACGGGGTTCGGGGTGATCTCAGTTCTTGGCAACAGAATGCGGGCGGTTGACTTCGGCGTCATTGAGACGGCTGCGGGAATCCCGCTGGAACGGCGGCTGGAGAGCGTTTTTGCGGGAGTCAGCGAATTGCTGGGACGGCATAGCCCATCTGCCACTGCTATTGAATCGCTGTTCTTCAACGCCAACGTGCGCACGGCGCTCGCAGTCGGTCAGTCTCGCGGGGTGACTCTGTTGGCATGCTCCCAAGCCGGATGCGCGGTTTTCGAATACACGCCGCAGCAGATCAAGCAGGCGGTCGTGGGGTACGGCAGGGCGGAGAAATCCCAGGTCATGGAGATGGTGCGGGTACTGCTGGGCCTTGCTGAGGTGCCCCGTCCCGATCATGCTGCCGATGCTCTCGGTGGGGGCCGTTGTCATGCAAACACCTGCGGCATCAGGGAACGGGTGGACAGATTATTGTCCCCTGGCAATAGAGGAGCGGTCGCGCCGTGATAGAGCGGTTGACAGGAGTAGTTGCCGCCAAAGGCACCGATGGAGTAGTCATCGATGTGGGCGGGGTCGGTTTTCTGGCCGAGGTTTCTGCTGTCACGATGCGCGACGTTCCGTCGGTGGGAGAGCCCTGCCTCCTTCTTACGCACCTGCATGTTCGAGAAGAAGCCATGCAGCTTTTCGGATTCTCCACCGAGGAGGAGCGCGAACTGTTCCGCCTGTTCTTGGGAGTGAGCAAGATAGGCCCCAAACTGGCGCTGGCGGCGCTTTCGTGCCGGAGGGCGCCCGATCTCAAACGGGCCCTCGCTGCAGGGGACGTCGCCCTCTTTTCCTCGGTGCCGGGAATAGGTAAGAAAACTGCCGAAAGGCTCATTCTGGAGCTTCGGGAGAAGGTTGGAGAACAGGCCATCCTGGGAGGACCTCTTCCAGCCGGGGCTTCGTTTTCCGGCGACGGCTCGGTGGGGCTTGCCCGGGCGGCGCTCTTGGAACTGGGCATGGCCCCGCAGGAGGCAGACAGGCTGCTTGCGAATGCCGACCCGGAGGCCCCCGTCGAGGCAATCGTTCGCAAGGCCTTAGGCGGACGCGGTTGAGAGAAGGGACACAAGGGTGACCGACACCGAGCGACTGGGCGACCCAGAAGAAATGCCCCAGGAGTTGGAGCTGGAGCGCTCACTGCGCCCACGCTCACTTGGTGCCTTTGTAGGCCAGCCTGCCCTGCGCGAGCAGCTGCAAATCTTCATAGAGGCCGCAAAGTCGCGAAGTGAGCCACTCGACCACGTGCTGCTCGCGGGTCCCCCAGGGCTGGGCAAGACAACGCTCGCCAACATCATCGCCCTCGAGATGGGCGTCAACATCGTCACCACGTCAGGACCCGCCCTGGAGCGCAAGGCCGACATGGCCGCTATTCTCACCCATCTGCAGGAAGGCGATGTGCTCTTCATCGATGAGATCCACCGCCTGAACCGCTCCATTGAAGAGATCCTCTATCCGGCCATGGAGGATTTCGAGATCGATATAGTCATCGGCCAAGGCCCCAGTGCGCGCACCATCCGGCTGGAACTGCCCCGGTTCACGCTTATCGGCGCAACCACTCGCTCAGGCCTGATCACCACCCCTCTCAGGGACCGTTTTGGCTTCTCCCATCGCTTGGAGTACTACTCGCCCGAGGACCTCTGTCAGATAGTCCGCCGCTCGGCAGGCATCCTCGATGTCCAGATAGAGCCTGGCGCCGCGCGCGAGTTGGCCCTGCGGTCGCGGGGGACGCCGCGCATAGCCAACAGGCTGCTTCGCCGGGTTCGTGATTACGCACAGGTGCGCCATGAGGGGGACGTGACCGCTGCGATCGCGCTGGATGCTCTGCGCCTGTTTGAAGTGGACGACGAGGGTCTGGACCGGGTCGACAGAGAGATTCTCAGTTTGATCCTTCACAAGTTCGATGGCGGGCCAGTGGGCTTGTCCACGCTCGCCGTCGCGATCGGGGAGGAAGCCGATACGATAGAGGATGTATACGAGCCTTTCTTGTTGCAGAGGGGCTTTCTCATGCGCACCCCGCGTGGACGGGTGCTCACCCGCCTTGGTTACGAGCATTGCGGCGCCAAGCCGCCCGCGGGTGCGCAGCCCGCGCAACCGAACACACTATTCAGCTAAGGCAGGCGTGGAATGAAGTCGCATCGACTCCTACTCCATGTCTGCTGCGGTCCCTGCGGGACGAGCACGCACCGGTACTGGTTTGCAGAAGGGGCAGATCTTGTCGGGTTCTTCTACAACCCTAATATCCAGCCTCTGATGGAATTCCGCCGCCGGGTGGAGGGAGTGCGCGACTTGGCCCAGCAGCTGGGCATGCCTTTGGTCGAGGACTTGTCTTATGATCCGGCCCATTGGTTCTCCCAGGTGATGCGAGTCACCGGGGGCGGAGGGGAGGAACCTCAGGACAGCACCAGCCCACGCTGCGCGAGGTGCATCGGCATGAGAATGGAACGGGCTGCAAGGGAGGCCGTTGCCCAACAGTGCGAGGCCTTTTCCACCACGCTCAGCATCAGCCCATGGCAGGATCATGAGGTGATCAGAGCGCAAGGGCGGGAGGCCTCCGCCCGCCATGGAGTTGAGTTTCTCTACCGAGATCTGCGCCCCTTGTATCCCGAATCGCGGCGGCTGAGCCGGGAGTGGGGGCTTTACCGTCAGAAGTACTGCGGCTGCCTGGTCTCCGAGTGGGAACGCTATCGTGATTCTTGAGAAGCGCATGTGAAGTGCTTTTAGAAGAGCTAGATTTCCCGTTTCCCGAAGAACTGATCGCTCAGAGCCCCGTCGAGCCTCGTGATTCTTGCCGGCTGATGCATCTCGCTGCTAACGGTTCGCTGAAGCATCGCCGGTTCTTCGAGCTGCCCGAGCTGTTGCAGCCCGGAGACGCTCTTGTCTTCAATGATTCGCGGGTACTTCCCGCCCGGGTTGAAGCCCGCAAACCTACCGGAGGGAAGACGGAACTCCTGTTTCTGCGCCCTCGTGACGGCTTCTGGGAGGCGCTGGCTCGACCCTCGCACAGACTCAGAGAGGCCCGGGTGCTATTCCTGCCTGGCGGCGAGCCAATTACGCTACATTCGCTGCTTGGGGACGGGGTCTGGCTGGTAGCGGGACCCGAAGGTATTCCTCTGGTATCGCTGATGGAGCGATACGGGAGACTGCCTCTCCCGCCATACATCAAGAGATACCCGGGAGATCCCGAGTCTTATCAAACCGTATACGCCGCGCCGATGGGGTCGGCGGCAGCTCCTACTGCCGGGTTGCACTTCACCCCCGGCCTGCTCGAGACTCTTCGGGACCGCGGTGTCCATCTGGTCAACGTCACGCTACACGTGGGTCTTGACACGTTCCAGCCGATCCGGGAAGCCGTGGTGGAGAAGCATCGGATCCACAGTGAAACCTATTCTGTGAGCGGGGATAGCCTTGGCATGATCCGTGAAGCTCGGGCGAAAGGCGGGCGAATCGTCGCTGTTGGGACTACCGCGACACGCGTACTGGAGACAGTGGCCGGCTCGATCCATGGCTGCAGCGAGGGGCCGGAGGAGAGCAACCGCGGGGACGTCTGCGGCGAGACGCAGATCTTTATTACCCCCGGCTACACCTTCCGGGCTGTTGATGCCCTGCTCACCAATTTCCATCTGCCGCGAAGCTCGGTGCTTGCTCTGACGATGGCGTTTGCCGGCGTTAACCGTCTGCGGGCGGCATACCAAGAAGCACTCACGGTTCCCTATAGGTTCTTCAGTTTTGGCGATGCCATGCTGGTGGAGAAGTCATGAACACTCTTGACGGCTTGCCGGATTTCCCCTTTGAAATAGTCGCATGCGACGGCAGAGCCCGGGCGGGGATCTTGCATACGCCTCGCGGGCCGGTGCAGACGCCTTGCTTCATGCCGGTGGGCACCAAGGGCACTGTGAAGTCCATCTCGCCCGACCGGCTTGCCATCACCGGCGCGCAGATAGTCCTGGCCAATACTTACCACCTGTCGTTGCGCCCGGGGAGTGGGGTGGTGGCTCGGCTGGGTGGGCTTCACAGCTTCATGCAGTGGCCGGGCCCCCTTCTTACCGACAGCGGGGGCTACCAGGTCTTCAGCCTGCGCGACACGGCGAACGTCGACGATTCCTGTGTTTCGTTCCGCTCGATCTATGACGGATCGATTCAGCAGTTCACGCCGGAGCGAGCCGTGGCAGAACAGCAGGCCCTGGGCGCGGACATCATAATGTGTCTCGACGAATGCCCCCCGGGGACGGCGGGAAGTGAACAGGTACGAGGGGCAGTGGAACGGACCACGCGGTGGGCGGCGCGCTGCAAACGCGCCCACAAAGCGGCAGGAGGAGAGGGCACGGATGGCCCGCAGATGTTAATGGGAATCGTCCAGGGTGGCGTTGACACCGGTCTGCGGCGGGTCAGTGTCGAACAGCTGTGCGAGATTGGCTTTCCTGCATACGCCATCGGCGGGTTGACCGTGGGGGAGGACCGCAATGCCATGCTGGATATCACTGAGTTCACAGCCGGCATGCTCCCACAAGAAAGGCTCCGCTACTTCATGGGCATTGGCGACCCACAGGGCCTCGTGGAGGTGATCGCGCGAGGAGTGGACATTTTTGACTGCGTTCTTCCTACCCGCACAGCCCGCATGGGGACGGCCTTCACGCGTGCAGGGAAGCTGAACCTGCGAAATGCGGAGCACGCCCTATCCAGTGAGCCCCTAGAAGCAGATTGTCCCTGTATGGCGTGTCGAGGCTTTTCCCGGGGGGCAATTCGTCACTTTGTTATGCAGAAGGAGATCCTGGGACTGATGCTGCTTACGGAGCATAATCTCAGCTTCCTCATACGACTGGTATCCGCGGCGAGGACCTCTATCGCCGAGGGTAGATTTGCCTATTTTCGGAGTACCTGGGCCCCCTCGTGGTAAGATGCAGAATCGTGTATGTAAGAGCCCGGGCACCCTATACATAGGGGAACGGTTCCTTGAGAAGGAGGAGAATTGTCCAGCTCAGCCGGGATGCTAATCATCTATGTGGTGGCCTTTATCGCCATCTTCTACTTCATGGCCATCAGGCCTCAGCAGAGACAGCGTCGTGCCCACCAGGCCTTGCTGTCCTCGCTGAAGAAGGGTGACCAAATCGTCACCGCAGCGGGCATCTACGGAACCGTCAAGCGTGTTGAGGAGAACATCGTCGTTGTCGAGATAGCCAAGGGTGTGACTATCAAGGTCGCTCGAAGGGCTGTGGCTGAGATCATCCGGGATAGGCAGGAGGCGAGGGCTGCTGCCCCCGAGCCTCGTGGGAGAGCATCGCGCGCGGAGATTGAAGAGCAGGCCGGTGAAGTCGGAGACGAGGACGATTCGACGGAAGCTTCGGTGGAGGAAGCTGAAGCCGGCGGTTCCGAGGAGAGCTCGGAGGATGATTCGCAGCCCACCGGCACTGGCGTTGTGGGAAGGATCTCCAGACGCAGGAAGTGACTCCGGCCGGAAGTAGAAGACCGTCCCTGAACGGCAGGCGAAATCGTTGACACGGCTCAGCCGGTGTCCTATTCTGCTCTGCTGCGGCCCTGCGATTGGAATGCGCCGCCTGCTGATCCAGTTGTTCTTTTGAGGCCTAGAAAGGTGCGCTCTTGTCCAGAATAAAGCGTGATGCCGGTATCTTGGTGCTTGTAGCCATACTGCTAGGTCTTGCCGTCTACTTCGCATTCCCGCTTTCGAAAACAAATCTTGGGCTAGATCTTCAGGGCGGCCTGTCAGTCATCCTGGAGGCGCAGGAGACCGCCAAGAACCCTGTCACCAGCTCGGGAATAGACCAGGCCGTCCGCATTATCCAGAACCGGGTAAACAGGCTGGGGGTGGCAGAACCGGAGATCCAACGACAGGGCCAGAACAAGATAAGCGTGCAGTTGCCCGGGATAGACAATCCTGAACAAGCATTAGCGGTTATCGGCAAAACAGCGGTCCTCGAATTCTTCGACGTGAAGCAATTCGGCACGCCTTACTCGAGCCAGGCGGATGCTCTGCAGGCAGCCGGTGTCAGTTCGACCGATGTACTCCCCGAGGGGAAGGAGATCGTTCACTGGACACTGGCGAACGGGAATACCGCCGACCAATGGTTCCTCGTGACAAGTCCGCCGGTATTGACAGGCTCTGCCCTCACCGGGGCCAGCCAGGGATATGACACGAACAACCAGCCAAAGGTCGATATGACCTTCAACGACGCCGGCGCGAAGACCTTCGAGGAAGTCACCGGCAAGATGGCCAGCACCGAGCAGATCACGGGGGAGGTCCAACGGCTTGCCATCGTCCTTGACGGTGAGGTGGAGTCGGCTCCGACGGTGCACGAGCAGATCAGCGGAGGCAGGGCCGAGATCACCGGGAAGTTCACCCTGGACGAGGCGAGAAACCTAGCCCTGGTTCTCCGCAGCGGGCATCTACGGAACCGTCAAGCGTGTTGAGGAGAACATCGTCGTTGTCGAGATAGCCAAGGGTGTGACTATCAAGGTCGCTCGAAGGGCTGTGGCTGAGATCATCCGGGATAGGCAGGAGGCGAGGGCTGCTGCCCCCGAGCCTCGTGGGAGAGCATCGCGCGCGGAGATTGAAGAGCAGGCCGGTGAAGTCGGAGACGAGGACGATTCGACGGAAGCTTCGGTGGAGGAAGCTGAAGCCGGCGGTTCCGAGGAGAGCTCGGAGGATGATTCGCAGCCCACCGGCACTGGCGTTGTGGGAAGGATCTCCAGACGCAGGAAGTGACTCCGGCCGGAAGTAGAAGACCGTCCCTGAACGGCAGGCGAAATCGTTGACACGGCTCAGCCGGTGTCCTATTCTGCTCTGCTGCGGCCCTGCGATTGGAATGCGCCGCCTGCTGATCCAGTTGTTCTTTTGAGGCCTAGAAAGGTGCGCTCTTGTCCAGAATAAAGCGTGATGCCGGTATCTTGGTGCTTGTAGCCATACTGCTAGGTCTTGCCGTCTACTTCGCATTCCCGCTTTCGAAAACAAATCTTGGGCTAGATCTTCAGGGCGGCCTGTCAGTCATCCTGGAGGCGCAGGAGACCGCCAAGAACCCTGTCACCAGCTCGGGAATAGACCAGGCCGTCCGCATTATCCAGAACCGGGTAAACAGGCTGGGGGTGGCAGAACCGGAGATCCAACGACAGGGCCAGAACAAGATAAGCGTGCAGTTGCCCGGGATAGACAATCCTGAACAAGCATTAGCGGTTATCGGCAAAACAGCGGTCCTCGAATTCTTCGACGTGAAGCAATTCGGCACGCCTTACTCGAGCCAGGCGGATGCTCTGCAGGCAGCCGGTGTCAGTTCGACCGATGTACTCCCCGAGGGGAAGGAGATCGTTCACTGGACACTGGCGAACGGGAATACCGCCGACCAATGGTTCCTCGTGACAAGTCCGCCGGTATTGACAGGCTCTGCCCTCACCGGGGCCAGCCAGGGATATGACACGAACAACCAGCCAAAGGTCGATATGACCTTCAACGACGCCGGCGCGAAGACCTTCGAGGAAGTCACCGGCAAGATGGCCAGCACCGAGCAGATCACGGGGGAGGTCCAACGGCTTGCCATCGTCCTTGACGGTGAGGTGGAGTCGGCTCCGACGGTGCACGAGCAGATCAGCGGAGGCAGGGCCGAGATCACCGGGAAGTTCACCCTGGACGAGGCGAGAAACCTAGCCCTGGTTCTCCAGTCGGGCGCCCTGCCCGTGGAGTTGAAGGCGGTTAGCCAGACTGCTATCGGGGCGACCCTCGGGAAGGCTGCGCTGAACCAGGCCCTCATCGCTGGCGCGATCGGTTTGCTCCTCATCGTTGTGTTCATGATCGCCTATTACAGGCTGCTCGGCGTGGTCGCCAGCGTTGCCCTCATCATCTATGGGGTGTTGTTCATCGGGATTCTCAATGGGATTGGGGTGACGATGACCCTTCCGGGTATCGCCGGGATGATCCTCACTTTAGGCATGGCTGTAGACGCGAACGTTCTTATCTTCGCCCGCATGCGAGATGAAGTGGCCAACGGGAAGACCATCGGCCCGGCGACAAGCGCCGGATTCCGCAAGGCCTTCCGTGCCGTGTTCGACTGCAATATGACTACGATTCTCACGGCCGTTATTTTGTTCTGGGCTGCCTCCGGAGGCATCAAAGGTTTCGCCCTTACTCTCGGAGTCGGGGTTGCTCTCTCCATGTTCACGGCAGTGGTGGTCACGAGGTCTATGCTCAGTCTGCTTAGCGGCTGGCGGGTGTTCCGCCATCCAAGAGCTCTTGGACTGCACGTGCCTCATACGAAGGCGGTCGGCCCCGAGAAGGGAAGCCAGACATGAGAGTCTTCCATATAATGCGCTACAAGTGGTGGTACCTCGGTTCCCTGACTGCCGTAACGGTTTTTGCCTTCATCTTCGTGTTCATCATCGGGCTCGATTTCGGCATCGACTTCAAAGGGGGGACCCGCTATGAGGTCGGGCTGGAAAAGACCGCGACGGTCGATCAGGTGCGTTCAATCGTTACCGCTGCCGGTGTCAAGGACCCCGTAGTCCAGTCGGCCGCAGGCGCGGGCGGAGCAGAGTCGTTTCTCATCACTGCAAAAGACATGAGCACAACTCAGCTCGCCACGGTCAAAGCTGATCTGACGAGCCGGTTCGGCATCAAGAGCGGGTCAGAGTCCACCGATACCGTCGGTGCCAGCTTTGGTAAGGAGACTACGAACCGGGCATTCATTGCTATCGCCATTGCCGTGGTTGCCATCATTGGATACCTATCGTTCCGGTTCGAGTTCAAATACGCAATCCCGGCGATCGTGGCCCTCATCCATGACGTCGGCCTCACTCTCGGCATATATGCGGCGAGCAACCGTCTTGTCACTACTGCCACGGTGGCTGCCATTCTGACGATTCTAGGGTACTCGGTGCACGACACTATCGTCGTATTCGACCGGATGCGGGAGAACACCCAGTTCATCAAGCGAGAGACGTTCAGCGATATGGCCGATCTCTCGATCAGGCAGACGATGGTCCGGTCCATCAACACTTCGGTCTGCGTGCTGCTGCCACTTCTCGCCATCCTGATCTTCGGCGGCCCCACACTCAAAGATTTCGCTTTTGCTCTTACAATCGGGGTCGTCACGGGGACCTACTCCAGCATCTTCGTGGCGACGCCATTGGTCGTGCTCTGGAAGGAGCGCGAGCCCCGATATCGCAAGCGTCTGGCTGCAGCTGCTGCGTCCGCGGGCAATGTGATGGTCGAGATTGATGAGTCCGAGATGCCGGAGCGGAAACCCAGCGGCGACGCTAGAAGGGCCTCGCCCGGCGCTCAAGCACAACAACCGGCGATTGCCCGCAAGCCCGCCGGAAGAGTTTCGCAGAAGCCCAGGAAAGGTAAGACCTCCAAGCGACCAGTCGCAAAGGGAACAAAGCGCACATCCCGTTGAGAGGAGGACGTCGTGGCCGACACGTCCGGGCAGGAATCAGGCTCCGAGCAGCCGCCATCTGCGGCCCAAGGTGTCAGGGACCTTATTGAACGTACCTTCCTGGTCGGTGTAGGCGCCGCCGCACTGACGAAGGACCGCATCCAGGGGTTGGTGGAGGAATTCGTCCGTCGTGGTCAGCTCACCGGGGACGAAGGACGGGAGATGGTGGACCGGTTGGTCGCACGCAGCCGGTCTGAGGCGCAATCTGCCTTGAAGAAGGCCGATTCATCGCTTCACGGGGCCTATCGGGACATGGGCCTGGCGACACGGAGGGAGCTGGAAGACATCGATTTTCGCCTGCGCCAGTTGGAGCACCGCATCCACTTGCTCGAACAAACAAGCGATGATAGTGAGTCGCAGGCGGGGCCCAGAGGCGTTTCTTCTGAGTAGGTCTCCGGGCTTCGCCGGAAGGCGACCCAGAAGGCGGGATGAAACTCGGTCTTGGGGGTGATGTTGCCCAACTCCCAAATCAGGCACCCCAACTTCATAACTCGCATCCGCAACCTCGAGAGGATGCGGGAGATCTCCGAGGTTGCGGTTCGGCACGGGTTCGGCTATTTCTTTGAGCGCCATAGGCTCTTCGGGCTGATTCCCGGTTGGCGAAGAAGGAGCCAGGCTCCTCCGGTGCAGCGTGGCAGGCACATTCGTGAAATGCTGGAGGAGCTCGGTCCCACTTTCGTCAAGTTCGGCCAGCTCCTGAGCACGCGGCCGGACATCGTTCCGGCCGACATCGTGATGGAGTTGGTGAAGCTCCAGGATCGGGTCAAGCCTTTTCCATTCGACGTGGCAAGGCAGGTCATCGAAGCTGACCTGGGCATCTCACTTGCGCGGGCTTTCGAAAGCTTTGACCCGGAGCCACTCGCCTCCGCGTCGATCGGCCAAGTGCATGGTGCCGTTCTCCCCGGTGGGGAGCATGTCATCGTGAAGGTGCAGCGACCGGGAGCCGGACGGCAGATACACAAGGACATCGAGCTGTTGATGCAATTTGCAGAGCTGGCGGAAGGCCGTCTCGAGGCCGGTTTTTCCCCCGTCTCGGTGGTGCGAGAATTCGGCAGGTCCATAAACCGGGAGCTCGACTACGTGCTTGAGGCGCGGAATGCAGAACGTTTCGGCCTCAATTTCCAGTATGTCGACAATGTAAGTATCCCTCGTGTGTACTGGCGGTATTGCACGACCCGCGTCCTTACTCTGGAACGACTTGTAGGGCCTACCCTCAACAACCCGTCCATACCAGGCCTATCTCTCTCGGAACGGAAAGGTCTAGCTGAAACCATTGCGGACTGCTGGTTCAAGCAGGTGTTCCAAGATGGCTTTTTTCATGCCGATCCACACCCGGCCAACATCGTGTACTTGGGCGAAGGGCGCATCGGCCTACTGGACTTCGGCTTGGCAGGCTTTTTGCGTCGTGAGGATCTGGAGGGCGGGGTCAGGTTATTTCTTCACGTGATGGATTCGGATATCCCCGGCATCAAACGGTCCCTGAAGCGTTCGGGAGTCCATTGGAACCCCTCTGCAGACGAGTTGGTATCCCAGACAATCGAGGAGGCCTTCAGCCGGTATTTCGGAAGGTCGCTTTCGAACATCGATGTGTCGGCACTTCTACATCAGGCTTTCGATATCGTCTACTCTCTGCGCCTGCGTCTTCCCACCAGGTTTCTCCTCCTGGACAAGGCGCTCCTTACCATGGATGGGGTCGTCAGCAGTCTCTATCCGGATCTGGATGTGTTCGAGCTGGCCCGCCGGTACACGGCCGACTTGAAGAGGGAGAGGCTGGACCCGAGAGCGATTTCCGATAGATTTAAGAGGAGCGTTGCTGAATATGTCGAGGTGCTGCGTGATTATCCCCTGCAATTCCACGACCTCCTGGAGGAAATGCGCGCAGGCGAGCTCGAGATCAAATACAGGCACACGGGACTGGAGAACGTGATCCATCGACTCGACGTGATCATGAACCGGCTCGTTGTGGCACTAGTGAGTATCGCCCTTGGAGCCAGCAGCACAGCCGTGGGGATCTTGGTGGAGGGAGGGCCTCATGTAGCAGGGCTGTCGGTCTGGGGCCTCCCAGGGTTCGCCGGCTCGTTGTTCTTCGGGGCCTGGCTCATCTGGGCGATCATCCGTTCCGGGAGGCTCTGACCACTCGGCCGATCGGGGCATCTTTCTGTCCGGCCGGCACGCTATAGTGTGCTGGAGATGACTGCCTCGATTTCTCAAAGCGACGTGAACTGGAGAGTTGCGCCATACTCCTGGGCGGATGCGGAACGCCTGTCGCGAGAATTGGGTCTGCCGTTCATTGCAGCGAGCATCCTCGCGTCTCGCGGACTCGCGGATACCATGTCTGCAAGGGCGTTCCTGGCATGTCCCAACAACGTTCCGGATCCGATGCTCTTCGCACACATGGCTAAAGTGGTTGACACACTTAGCGATGCCATAGTGCGCGGGCGCCGGGTTATCGTCCATGGCGACTACGATGCCGACGGCATCACGGCAACGGCTCTCATGGTCCTCGGACTTCGCGAGTTAGGTTTGAATCCGGAGTGGTATCTGCCGAATCGATTCACTCAAGGATATGGCCTCTCGCGCAGTGCTGTGGACACCATCGCAGAGGGTGGTCCTGGACTTCTCATCACTGTTGACTGCGGAGTCAACTATCCCGAGGAGGTCGCGTGGGCTCGGGAATCGGGCATGGACGTGATCGTGATCGATCATCATCAACCGGGTCCTATTCTCCCGAACTGTCTGCTGGTCCACCCAGTCGTGGGAACCTATCCCAGCAACGATCTATGCGGGGTTGGACTAGCCTTCAAGGTCATCCACGCTATGCATTCCCACCTGCGCGGATCTTCCGCGTTGGCGGTGCCGGAGGAGCTCCACAAATATCTTGATCTGGTCGCTATAGGAACCATCGCAGACCTCGCGCCTCTGCTCAGTGAGAATCGGTACTACGTCAAAGAGGGATTGAAGCTCATCGCCATCGGGGCCCGGACCGGACTCCGGGCGCTGGCGAAAGTGGCAGGCTGCACCGGTAGCGTCGACTCCGGTGCGGTGGCCTTTCGCCTGGCACCACGCCTAAATGCCGCCGGCAGGCTGGCCGATGCGTCTCCTCCGCTCGAGCTACTGCTCACCGAAGATGAGTCCCGGGCAAGTGAGATATCCGCCATGCTGCACGAGATGAACGGCGAACGCCAGGATGTCGAAAGGCGGATTTTCGAAGACGCGACGGCCATCGTGGAGGGCATGGCCGAATTGCCTCCTGTGTTGGTCCTGAGCGGCCGAGATTGGCATGAGGGTGTGGTCGGCATCGTAGCGTCAAGACTGGTAGAGAGGTACAACCGGCCTGCCATCCTACTGAGCATGCGCGATGCCATAGCGAAGGGGTCAGGACGAAGTATTGCCGGTTACGATCTCTTCGGCGGGCTCAACGCATGCGCAGAGTGGTTGACAGTCTACGGTGGCCACGCTATGGCTGTAGGTCTCACTATGGACGAATGTGCCGTGGAGAGCTTCAGGGCGGCCATTGAACGGCATGCAGCACGGGTGCTGATGCCGTCGGATCTTGTTCCGCTCTATCGTGCCGACGGCATCCTACGAGGCGAGGATCTCAATTCAGACACGGCTCTGGCTTTGGCGTCCCTTGGTCCTTTCGGGAGCGGCAATCCGCGGCCGCGGTTACTTATTCTGGACGCGGAGATCTCGGAGGCGGAAGCCACGCGCATGGGTGGGCATCTGAGGTGCCGCGCCAAGATCGAAGGCGTGGGCATTCGGGCGATCGGTTTCGGGATGGCAGATAGCCTGCCCGGTTTGCAGGCGGATGGAAAAGGCCGCGTCCTCGGGGGGTACTTGCGGCTTGATGAATGGCAGGGAAAGCTCAAGCCGGAGTTCGTCGTGGAAAGCATCGGCGAGACGGAGGCTGCCGGGAACAAGTCATCAGGTTGTTCGCCCGCCTGTCCCTGGCGTGACGCTCTGGACCCGGAGACGGGAGACGGCGGCCATTCGACGAATGGTTCTGACTGCCATCCCGATGACTGTCTCGATGCGGACGAACCGGGGCTTGGGCAAGGTGATAGCGGCTACCGACCGGCAGTCGGCCCCCTCCATCTACCCTCTGCCCGGGACCTGCGAGACAATGGGGCCAGAACCGCCGCTCTGGCGCAGGTGCTGGCCACCGGCGAGCCTGCCCTGTTTCTCGTCTGCTCGGTATCCCATGCGTTGGCCGACCTGTCGGAACGTATTCCTCTCACTGGGCTTGCGGGCGGTGAGATTGACTGCATGGGTAACAGTTGTTGGGGAACTGGTCCTTCGCGTACCGAGGGGCGAAGGCTCGTCGTTGCCGAATGGGATGCTGTGATAAGGGTGCCGGCAGTTGGAGCTTCGAAGAAGCATGCCGTGGTGCTGGATCCGCCATATCGCCCCGAACACGCTGCCCTTCTCACGCAACTCGCAAGGGAAGGCGTGATGATCCATTT
>JAMDEO010000091.1 GCA_023483915.1 Actinomycetota bacterium | reverse complement strand
GTAGCGCTGGCCCGGTTACTGCTCGAACGGCCCGATCTGCTTCTGATGGACGAGCCCACGAACCATCTCGATCTCGAGAGCCTGATCTGGCTCGAGGCATTCCTTCTGGAATGGCAGGGGGCGCTGATCATCATCAGTCACGACCGCTATTTTCTCAACCGAGTGGCGACGCACATCGCCGATCTCGACCGCGGCACGATCGATCTCTATACCGGTGGCTACGACCAGTTCGAGGCGGAAAAGCGCCAAAGGTATGAGGCTCTTGTCAATGCCGCCAAGAACCAGCAGCGCGAGATAGAGGCGGCAGAGAGCTTCGTGCGCCGGTTCAGGGCAAAGAACACCAAGGCCAAACAGGTCCAGCAGAAGATCCGGCAGCTCGAGAAGATGGAGCGGATCGAGGCTCCCACATTGGAGAGAAAGACCATAAAGTTCCGCTTCCCTCAGCCACCGCGTACGGGGCGGGTGGTCGTCGAGGTCAAGCATGTGGGCAAGGCCTATGGAGACAACATTGTCTATAAGAGACTCGACCTGGTAATCGAGCGAGGAGAGAGGATCGCCCTCGTCGGTCCCAACGGTGCCGGTAAGTCCACGCTGCTGAAGTTGCTGGCCGGGGTCGTGGAGCCCGACGCCGGCGCAATCAAACTTGGGCACAACGTACGACGTGAGTACTTCGCCCAACATCAGTTGGAGGTGTTGCACCCAGGACGGACTGTGCTGAAGACTATGGAGGAGGTTGCGGGGCCCGCCGGGAGACTGCCGGAGGTGCGCGGGTATCTAGGAACCTTTCTTTTCAGCGAGGACGATGTCACCAAAAAGGTGGGGGTGCTTTCGGGAGGGGAAAAAGCCCGGCTTGCGCTTGCCCGCATGCTCATTGATCCGGCCGGCCTGCTCCTTTTGGACGAGCCGACCAACCACCTCGATATGGATTCCCGGGACGTCTTGACCGAGGCCTTGAGGCAGTATGAGGGCTCCGTGGTGTTCATCAGTCACGACCGTCATCTCATCAATGCGATTGGCACGAAGGTGATCGAGGTCATCGGTGGTCGGCTGAGTCACTATCCAGGAGACTGGGAGTACTACCACTGGAAGAAGGAACAGGAGAAGGCAGCCGAGGCAGCTGTTTCTGACCCGGCGTCGTCGTCTGCCCAGAGCCCTACGGCCGCGAGCCCGTCGTCGGCCCCGAGCACCGGGGCCATAAGCCCGGCGGTCACTATCAGTTCTACGGCCGTTCCCACATACGCAGCTCCGGCCGGCTCGTCGGGCAGGCTGGGCACCGTTGAGTTGGGCTACAAGGAGCGAAAAGAGCTGTCCAGCCGTTATCGGAAAGTGGAGCGCCGCATCCTTGCCGCCGAAAGGCGTCAAGTGGAGGTGGCGGAGATCCTTAGCGACCCGGATAATGCTTCCAACTACGAAATCCTCGCCGCTGCTTCGGCGGAGGCCACGACTCTCGCCGATGAGATCACCAACCTGTACGAAGAATGGGGCTCTCTGGCCGAATCACTCGGTCTGACGGCCGATTAGAGTGCGTTCTCTGCGGCTGGACCGCACGCGGCCCCCGGACGTGTTGGCGGCCTAGCGGTACTTGATCAGCGTGGGGTACGGATCTATCGCTGCCCCACCACCGGGATGTATCTCGAAATGCAGGTGCACTGCGCCGCCGCTGGCATTGCCGGTATTGCCCGCGTAGCCGATCACCTGTCCGGCATCCACGTGCACGCCCGCCTTGATCCCGCTCTTGATGGACGACAGGTGAGCATAGTAATAAGTGTTGCCGTCACTGCCCCTCAGATAGATGGTGATCCCGCCGAGACCCGTGTCCGCAGGATTAGTGCGGGAGATCGTTCCGCTGACCACAGCCACGATGGGGGTGTCACGGGCGGTCATGATGTCGGTTCCCTTATGGGTGCGTCCACCTGAGCGAGGAGCCCCAAAACTGTCCACGAAGCTGTTTGGTCCCTGCACGGGGAACACCCAACCGGCACTGGTGTCGATAACCGGATCCGCAGGCTTCTTCTTAGTGGTGGTATTGGTGCTGTGCTGCTGGTTGTTCTTCTTCTCGGCGGCAGCCTTGGCCGCAGCCTGGGCCGCAGCCTGGGCGGCAGCGATCCTGGCGGCCTCTTCCTGACGCTTTCTTTCCTCCGCTTCCAGCTTGGCCACCTTCGCCCTGAGGGCATTGTATTGGTCTTTGGAAGCCTCGAGGCTGTTCAAGGTCTCATCACGTGCGGCTTCATACTCTGCGGTGGCCTTTTGCTGGGCTGCCTTCTTGCCCTGCAATTCCGCAGCCAGTTGATCCAGCTCGTCAAGCTTGCTGGAAACCTGGTCTACAAGCTGACTGTCCTGTTGCGCTAAGTGGGCGACCATGGTGAGGCGGCCGAGGACTGCCCCCAGGGACGTGTCGTCGCCAGACAAGATCGTGCTGAAGGCCTCCAACGATTTTGAGCCTCTGCTTTTGTACATGTCGACCAATCTGGACTGCAATTGGGCCCGGCTTCTCGCCAGGTCTTTCTTGGCCTTCTCCGTCTTGGCCTCCACCTTGGCGATGTTGTCGATGGTCTTGTCCAGCTTGGTTTCCGCGTTCTCTTGCTTCTGGGCGAGTTTGTCGAGCTTAACCTGAATTGCAGCGAGTTCCGCCTTTGCCTGTTTCAGGTCCTGTTGCGCAGCAGACAGGCTGGATGCCGCCTGAGCCGGCTGCGATATAACGCCTGTGATGGGGATGAGACCGGCAACGAGACCGGCGAACAGCGCGGTAACCAAAAGCCACCGCGCAGCGTTCGCTGCTCGGAACCTCAGAGCCGCTTGCCTGATAGTCCCAGTGCGGCTCTTCCGTGATACGTCTTGCGACATGGCCGAAGTGTAGCAATGGCCCCTGCAAAGTGCCAATGCTTCAAACCATCCGCTGCATTGCTGGCCGGGCCACCTGCAATGCCGGCCCTGCGCTATCCTGAAACCTGAACTCGGCCGCGAAGGAGGAACCCCGATGCCGTCATTCGACGTCGTCAGCCGCGTTGACATGCAGGAAGTCGATAACGCGGTCAATCAAGTGAAAAAGGAGATCGCTACCCGCTTTGATTTCCGTGGCTCTAAGACCCAGATAGAGTTTGATCGCAGGGAAGCGAAGATCAATCTGTTGACCGAAGATGACATGAAGCTGCGCGCCATCCGGGACATGCTCATCGCCAAGGTAGTCCGCCGCTCGATCGATGCGGAGGCTCTTAGCTTCGGGACACCCGAAAAGGCGGGCGGGGACATGCTCAGACAGGTCGTCACCATCGTTCACGGCATTGATATCGAGACCGCGAGAAAGGTCGTGAAGCTGGTCAAGGATACTAAGCTCAAGGTTCAGGCAGCCATCCAGGGAGATGAGGTAAGGGTGAGCGGCAAGCAACGCGATGACCTACAGGAAGTCATCGCGGCGCTGAAGGGGGCAGAGCTCGGCGTGCCTCTGCAACACGTCAACTATCGGGAGTAGGGAGTGGAGAACGCAGCCGCGGAACGAGGGCCCGTCATGTTCGCGGGTGATTTCCTTCTCGAAGGTGTCTTGGAATGGCCCGAGACCGGAGGGACAAGGGGCGGAGTAGTTGTCGCGCATCCTCATCCGTTGCACGGGGGCACCATGGCCCAACCAGTTGTCTATCGCTGTGCCCAGGCGTGCCGCGAGTTGGGCTTCGCGACCCTGCGTTTCAACTTCCGGGGAGTGGGGAGAAGCGGGGGGCTCTACAGCGGCCACGATGAATACCGAGATGTGGAGGCCGCAGCCGGCTATCTGGGGGCTCGATTGCGGGCGGAGGCGGTTGGTGGCCTTTCGGGCGAGCGGCTCCCTCTGGCCGTGGTCGGATACTCATTTGGGAGCATTATGGCAGCGGCGTCTGCAGCTTCGATCATGCCCGATGTTCTCGTTCTCATCGGCTTTGCGGTGGAGTCCGAGCTATTTCCCAAGGCCGCTTTCGAGCGTCTGCGCGGGTTTACCAATCCGATTCTCGCGGTTTGCGGAGAAGATGACAACCTTGCCCTGCCGGAGGTGGTCCGGGAGACGCTAGAGGCTCTGGACCTGGACTTCAGGATGGCCGTTATCGAGGAAACAGGACATTTCTTCGAGGGACGTCAGCGGGAAGTGGGGATAGTGGTGGCGTCATTTGTCGCCGACAAGATGGGATAGCGGCGGTACCGTGACTGCGTCCGCCGGGACCGCGGAACCTTGCTCCAAAATGGGACCTTTGTAGTACGTGTTTGGAGTTGTCACCGAGCTACGGTTCGACCATGTCTGCGGTTCCCACAAAGCGGGTGCTGATCTACGTCGTCCTGGGATTGGTCGTTCTTGCGGTCGGCGCTGTGACCGTGGCCTCGATGGGGGGCAAGACCCCGGCCGCCGGCAGCCAGCTGACCATTGTCGACGAAGGTGATGGGCCGTCGCTAAGCGCGATGGCGGGGGGACCCATCTCGAGCACTTCGACCACCGCCACACGCACGATCTTCGTGCAGGTGACGGGAGCAGTCCGCCGTCCAGGCGTCTATGAAGTCAGCCCGGGAACGCGTGCCTTTCAGGTGGTGGACAAGGCAGGTGGATTCACCGCGGATGCCGACGAGGAAGCGGTTACGTTGGCCGCCCAACTTGCTGATGGCTGCCGCATATACATTCCTCGTAAAGGCGAGACTACAACTTCTCAAGTGGATTCATCGGCCGGCGGGGGTTTCGCAGAAGCGGGTTCGAATGCCGGGCCTATATCCATCAATTCGGCGAGCCTGGAGGAGCTGGATTCCCTGCCCGGTGTAGGTCCCGCAACCGCTCAGAAGATCATCGACTATCGCGAGGCAAACGGCGCCTTCACTTCGATTGACCAGTTGTCCGACGTGCCGGGGATCGGGCCGTCCAAACTGGAGCAGCTTCGCCCTCTCGTAGGGCTTTGATGACACTTACACGGAAGGCCCGCAGTCTGCCGCCCAAAGCAGGAAGGGCGGCAGACTGGTTCGTGCGTCGGGTCGGACTGGCTCGGGTTACCACCCTCTCGTTGGCTTTGGGACTCTCACTGGCGGCACTGACTGGGCCGCGACTTCTTGCCGCGACCATTGGGTTGTCTGCGGCGGTGCTGGTTCTGATCGGCCAGATGGCAGCAGGCCGCAGCACGGGGAAGCTGCGCTTGTCGCTTGCCGGGATCGCGGCGGTCGTCCTCCTTGGTTTATTCAGCGGTTACCTTCTAGGCGGAGTAAGAGCGCAGTCGCTGGCCGGCAGTGAGTTAGCGCGCTGGCGGGGCGCCACGGTCGACGCAACACTCACGGTGACCGGGCAGGTCAAAGCGTCGGGCCGGTGGGTGAATGCTACAGCGATGATTGATTCGGCCTCGTTGAAGACGGGCGGCAAGACCGACCGGGCCGCGCAGCCCGAGTCCGCAAGGGGAGAGGCTGTCTTGCTCGAGGTATCGACGACCGACGATCAGACAGTGCCGATACGCCAGGGCGAGATCCTGTCGGTGACTGGCTCCATCAAAGAGCCGGAGGGCGAGTCTGAGTCGGGTTTCAATCAGCGGTCGTACTTGCGGAATCAGGGCATCGCCATCGTTCTGAGCGCGAACGCCGCCGATCTGAGGACCCTGGGATACCGCGGCGGCATCACCGGGTTCTTCGACCGGCTGCGTTCCTCGTCAAAGTCTCACCTGAGCCGTGGTCCGGATGCTCGTCTCGATGAGCTCGCCCAGGGGATAGTCATGGGTGACACCGACGGGCTGGACTCCGGCTGGACGGAGGCTTTTCGCCGTTCCGGAACCGCCCATATGCTTTCAGTAAGTGGGCTTCACGTGGCCGCTCTCGCCGCCATCATGATCGGGCTCGCGAAACTCGCGCGAGCGCCGCGGAGCGCAGGCTTTCTCCTTGCCGCAGTTGCATGTCTGCTCATGGTTCCGTTCGTGGGCGCATCGCCACCGGTCGTCAGGTCGGTCGTGATGATCATCATTGTTCTCTTTGGCCGTTGGGTTGGACGGCGTAGGGATCAATGGCAGGTTCTAGGATTGGCTGCCACGGTTGTCCTCGCGATCAATCCGTATGCGCTCTTCGATCCGGGTTTTCAGCTTTCTTTTGCGGCTTTCTCCGGTATGGTCCTCCTCTTGTCTCCGCTTCAGCGGGTGCTTCGCTTCCTGCCGCAAAGCGTTGGGGGAAACGTGGCCGTCTCGCTCGCGGCTTCGGTTGGGACGGCGCCGGTCTCGCTGGTCGTCTTCGGCCGGATGTCCATTGTGGCCGTCTTTGCCAACTTGTTGGTTGTTCCGACGTTGCCGGCTGTTACAGGGCTGGGCATGGCGAGCATCGTGGCCGGCTTTGCATGGCCGGGGCTGAGTACCGCGTTGGATTATGCGATGTCTCCGATCCTGGCTTGGACGGTAGAGATGTCACGGCTTTTCGGGGCAGCTCCCGTCCTCGAGACAGACCAACTCTCGAGGGCTGCAGCTGCGCTGATGCTGGCAGTGCTGAGCCTGCCGGCGGCGGCCGCCTTGGCCGGCCGGACGGTGCGCGTGCCCTTTGGCCTGCCGCTGCCATTATTCCGCCGGGCGACCAGATGGCTGTACACGCGAAGACCGCGGAAAAGGCGTATCGCGGTCGCGCTCTGCGCGGTTCTACCAGCCCTGGTCATGACCGCGGGATGGGCTGCATACCCACCCTTGCAGCATCAGTTGGTGCGGGCGAGCGCGACTTTGACCGGCGCATGGCCGGACACGGTCGAAGTGCGCGTTCTCGATGTGGGCCAAGGCAATGCCATCCTAGTGCGCACCCCGGACAAACACGCCTTCCTTTTCGACGGTGGGCCGGAGGGCTGCGGGCTGGGCAGTCAGCTACGCTCTTTGGGAGTAACGACTCTGGACCTCGTCGTCATTACTCATCCGCACGCCGACCATTTCGCGGGCCTCCTCGAATGCCTCGACAACTTGAAGGTGGGAACAATACTGGATGACACGGAGATACTCGCGCCGCAGCCGAGTTATACGGCGGCAGTGCCCGGTGCCGGCGAGGCCTGCGACTACCTAGAACTCAGACATAAGCTCGAAGACGCAGGCGCCCGTCACGTCTTGGCCCATACAGGTCTGGGCATCAGCGCCGATGGAATGGCACTGCGCGTCTTCGCTCCGCCCAGGCCGCTGGAAATGGTCGACTCGCGGAATCCCTGGGCTCTCCAGGCTGGTCCTCCCACCGGGGACGAGATGAACGCCGGCTCAGTGATTTGCGTCTTGAGCGTGGGAGAGAGCGACTTCCTCCTTCCCGGCGATGCCGAGGCAGCCACCCTCGAGAAAAACGGCCTGCCTCATGTTGAGGTATTCGTAGTGCCGCATCACGGCAGTTCCGGCGGGGTATCTTCGCGGTTGCTTCAAGAACTCAAGCCGGAAGCGGCGGTTGTTTCGGTAGGCGAAGACAACCCGTTTGGTCACCCGTCCGCTACCACCATGGCGGCCCTTCAGGGAAGCATCGCCGCCGTGCTTCGCACCGATCAGGTTGGTTGGGTATCCTTTGCTGTGCGGGAAGGCTCTATCGAGGCGAATATGGAAAGGAGCGCTGGATCGTGAGTGAAAGTGGTCCCGGGCGACCCGGCGCGAAGCTCGGTGCCAAGGCTCCCCTCAAGTCTGCATACCTGATCCTCGGAGATGACATTCCGAAGGTCGAATTGGCCTTGCGTCGCCTGAAGGCCCGAATTGTCGGCGAGTCCGGAACCGATCTCAACATCGACGAGTTCAACGCCGCCCTGGATAGCGCCGCTCAGGTTGTGAATGCGGCCAATACCCTAGCCTTTCTGGGAGGCACTCGGCTGGTCCTGGTTCGCGAGGTTCAAGCCTGGCTGAAGACCGACAAAGAGACGGTTGCAGCGTACCTCAGTTCTCCTGCGCCGGACGCCTGTTTGGCCCTGGTGGCAGAGAAGCTTCCTCAGGGCGACGTCCTTCGTGCGAGTACGGAGAAGCACGGGGAGATACTGGAGTTCCAAGCGCCCAAAGAGGGGCAGTTACCCAATTGGCTGGCGCAGGAAGCGGCCAAGATGCATGTACGCTTGGGGATGGCGGAGGCACGCCTGATGGTCCAGCGCTGCGGCGACAACCAATCCCTGCTGCTGAGGGAGCTAGAGAAACTTCAGGCCTTTGTGGCGGGCGGGTCAGTCGGGGCAGATGATATCCGTCTGCTTACGACCCCCACCATCGAGGCCAACATCTTTGACCTGCTGGACTCGCTGGCATTGGGCAGGGGAACGGGGGCCTTCGGGGCGCTGGAAGACCTGGTGGCTTCAGGTGAGCGGACAGAAGTAATCTTCTACCGCGTGTTGAGGCATTTTCAGAACCTCAGCCGGGTAGCCGCGATGAGAGAAGAGGGATACAGCCCTGAGACAATTCAGGCCGAGTTGAAGATGAAACCCTTCCCCGCGAAGAAGTTGCTGCAGCAGGCCGCGCTGCTCGGCTCAGATGCGATAGGGAGGAAGCTCGGGGTGCTGGCGGAGACCGACGCCCGCATGAAAGGCATGGGGTCCCTGCCGACAGAGATGGAACTCGAGCTCTGCATCGGCAGATTGCTCGCCGAGTAGGTGCCCTCCCTTGCGGTTTCGTGGCGCGGTTGCCGGATACGCGCTACCACGGAAGCCGGCCAGCGCCAAGTCGCCGGGCGCCGCGGCGTTGTTTGAAACGAGCTCTAACGGCCTATCGGGACAGGCCTTAAGAGAGTCGGGAGAGAAGCCTGGCCACCCTCGACTTCTTGCGGGCCGCGTTATTGCTATGAATGGCATTGCGCGCGGCTGCTTTATCGATAGCGGATGTGAGCTTCGTGGCCGTCTGAGCAGCGGTCTCGGAATCGCCGGCCGTGATGGAATCCTTGAGGCGCCTGAAGTGCGTCCTGATAGCCGACTTGTAGCGCAGATTCTCCAGTCGCTGCCGTTGGGCGGTGCGGACCCTCTTGCGCTGCTGCTTCGTGTTAGCCAATCCTCACTCCTCCGTCTTCCCTTGAAAGTCGCAGCAGTTTAGCATAGCCCTCATACATGGGCAATAACTCAGGCCACAAGAGACATCTAGCGGTCGCGGCCGCATTTTTGGTGGCCGCCACCGCCGGTTCCCGCGTCCTGGGTCTGGTCCGCGAGATCGCCCAGGTCTACTACTTGGGGCTGGGTCCGCAGATGGGTGCGTTCACCGCAGCCCAGAAGCTTCCCAATCTAATCCGCGCACTCTTGGCCGATACGGCGCTGAGTGCCGCTTTCATCCCGGTTTTTGCCGGATTGCTCGAGAAGGGCAAGCGGCGCGAAGCGTGGCAGGCGGCCTATACAATCTCCGTCCTAGTCTTCGCCGTCCTCGGAGTGGTCACGGCCCTGGGTATTATCTTCGCCCCGCAGGTAGTTAAGCTGGTCGTGCCCGGCTACAAAGATCCCCAGACGATCGCCCTGACCGTGACCCTCACCCGGATCATGTTCCCTCAGGTGATTGCCCTGGGACTGGCAGGCATCGCCATGGGCATCCTCAATGCCTACGATCACTTCTCACTTCCTGCGGTTTCACCCATCGTATGGAACCTGATCATCATTTTCGGTTTGGTGGTCTTCTCGTACCTCACCGGGTACACGACCGTGGACGGGGGTATCAAGAATAGCGGCTTTGAGATCTTGGCCTGGGCTACCTTCTTCGGCACCGTTGTCCAGCTGTTGATCCAGCTACCTGCGGTCTGGAGGCGACGCTGGCGGGACTCCGGGGAACGCTTGCTTCTCAACTTCCGGGATCCTGCGCTCAGGGAAATGGCGGCGATCCTCGGGCCGGTGATGATCAGCCTGGGCATCATCAACTTCAATGCCTTGGTCGACACCCAGTTCGCAAGCTTTCTGAGCGAATCGGCGCCGGCTTTCATCGACAAGGCCTTCCGCCTCTTCCAGTTGCCGCAAGGAGTATTCGCCATTGCCATCGGCACGGTGCTCTTTCCGGCTCTGTCGAGGCACGCGACCAGTGGGCGGTTCAAAGAGTTCAGAGAGGATCTATCCCTGGGCATGAGGCAGATCTTCTTCCTCACGTTACCGTTCGTGGCTCTCTTCATCGTGCTTGCCCTGCCGACCGTCAGGCTGATCTACCAGCACGGGGGCGAGGTCGACTCCTCGCAGATAGCCTCCGTGGCCACGGCCCTCCGGTTCTTCAGCGTGGGCATGGCCTTTGTGAGCGTGAATACCCTTCTCAACCGAGCCTTCTACAGTATCCGCAAGTCGTGGCTGCCTCTCATGGTCGGAGTGATGAATCTGGCCTTGAACGCTCTGCTCGACTGGGCTTTGTACAAGCCGCTGGGAGTTGGTGGCATAACCCTGTCGACCTCTCTGGTCAGCCTCTTCAACTTCTTTGGACTCCTGGTCTTGCTCAGCCCGCGCGTCGGAGGCGTCGATACCCGCAGAGTTGCGTGGTCCGCGGTGCGGTCGATGGCGGCCCTGATTCCTTTGGCGGCGGTGGCGTACGGGATTTGGTGGGGAGTGGACGCCCTTCTTGGCCGAGCTCTTTGGGCGCAGATACTGAGTGTGGGCTTGGGATATGTTGTAGGCGGAGCGGTCTATTGTCTCGCTGCCTGGGCGATGCGAATTCCCGAGATCCGCGACTTTGTGAGCCTCATCCGGCGCAGGCGTGAGCCGCGGATCACCGAAGAGATCATAGACAGCGAGGGCGGGGGACAGGGCTAGATCTTAGCCGGGGTCGGTATCGTCACCTGACGGGGCCGCCGACTTAGCCGCAGCCGCCAGGGTAAGGCGGTGGAGGTTGACAAGCCCCTCGACATCTAGCCCCCAGCCCACGTAGCCCCCCGCGAGCACGAAGGCGACCGGGAGATCGCGGTCGCGGAGCCAATCGAACACCAGCTGCTCCCGGGTGGCGAGGATTTCACAGCTGATGCCGGCCTGCCCTCCCGTGGAGCAACCCTCGAACGGATCCATGCCCGCGTTGTACAGGCAGAGGTCGAAGCTCGGTCCGCGCAGCCCGACCTCCTGCAACGCCCGCTCGATCTCGGCCAGGTAGTCTCCGCCGCGCTGCACGGCGCCCAGCGAGATGCGAGCGGGGGCTTCCTCGCCGGCGTACCGCTTGGGGTCATAGCGATCGAAATCGTTGACGGCCACATCCACCTGCCAGATTCTCGGCTCGTCGGCGATCAGCGAAGCCGTCCCTCCGCCACAATGCGCATCGAGGTCTAGGATAAGTACCGCCTCTGCCTCCGCCGCCAGCGCCTCTCTAGCTGCAATCACCAAACCGTTGAAAGTGCAGAACCCGGCTCCATAACCGCGGCGTGCATGGTGAAGGCCGCTCGACAGGGATCCGGCGGTGCCTGTCTCCAGCGCGTCGAGGGCCGCGGCCACCACTCCGCCGTTGGAGGCAAGAACCATAGGCCAAAACCCGGGGTCCCAAGTGAATCCCTGCGACTCTGCGAGACCGCGCGGCATTCCTGTCTGTACAGCTCGTATGTACTCATAGTCATGCACGGCGGCCACCTGGTCCCGAGTCAGCGGCCGTGGCTCAACAAGATCGATGCCTGGAATAGGCGAATCTTCAAGCGAATCCGCGAGCCACTTCGCCTTGCGTGTCGTCTCGAACGAATAGGCGGCACCGACGTAGTCAGCGCTGTAGTAGAGGTTCACTCGGTGCTCTCAATCTTGACTTTCACCGTTTCGTTTCGCATCGGCCTGCCGTCGACTTTCCTTGCGCTAGAATACCTCCGCTATGGCGCGCTTCGAACACATCCGCAATTTCTGCATTATCGCCCACATCGATCACGGGAAGTCGACCCTGGCCGACCGCATCCTTCAGATCACCAACACGGTGGCCGAGCGGGAGATGCGCGACCAGATCCTAGACCGCATGGATCTCGAACGCGAGCGCGGCATCACCATCAAGGCGCAAGCCGTCCGTATCTACTACCACGCCGAGGACGGGCGCGACTATCAATTCAACCTCAT
>JAMDEO010000220.1 GCA_023483915.1 Actinomycetota bacterium | reverse complement strand
TCGCGCTCAGCTGCGACGTCACCAAGCAGGAAGACGTGGACCGGATGCTGTCCGATACGCTGCGCGAATTCGGCGCGGTCCACATCCTTGTGAACAACGTGGGCGGCACCATTCGTAAGCTCTTCATGGATATGACCGAAGAGGAATGGCACTCTATGCTGGACCTGAACCTGGTCCAGGCGTTCCGCTGCACGAAGGCCGCGGCCCGGGTGATGATGGACCAGGGCATTCAGGGCTCGATCATCAACATGACCACCATCGAAGCGCATCGCGCGGCCCCCGAGATGGCCCCGTACGCCGCAGCCAAGGCCGGTCTGGACAACTTCACCAAGACCATGGCCCTCGAGTTCAGCCCCTGGGGCATTCGGGTCAACTCCATCGCCCCGGATGTCACGCTCACGCCCGGCATACTGCGCCTGGCCGCCCAGATGTCGAAAGGGACTGATACGGCTTCTCTCAAGAATGCGCCCGTGCCGATCCCCTTGAGCCGCTGGGGCACGTCGGAGGACTACGGGGGTGCCGCCCTGTTCCTGGCGTCGGATCTCTCTCAATGGATCACCGGCGAGGTCATACACGTCGGCGGTGGCACCCATGCCGCTTCCGGCTGGCATCTCACAGAATCCCAGCGCTGGCGGTCTCTGGCATGAAGGCGGTCCGTTCACGCGGGGAGTTCCAGCGCCGGTCGGAGACCGGACTAACGCTCAATGACGTGACCATGGAGGAGAGACTGTGCACACCGATGTCGTAGTGGTTGGATCTGGCGGAGCCGGCCTCGCCGCGGCTCTCACGGCGGCCAAGGCGGGAGCCAAGGTCGTACTTTTGGAGCGGGCTTCAGTCTTCGGCGGCACGACGGCCTGGTCCGGGGCCTTCATGTGGATCCCTAACAACAGCCTGATGAAGGCCGCCGGGATCGAGGACTCGCGTGAAGAGGCCCTCGCTTACGTCAAGCGCCTGGCCATGGGCCGGGTTTCCGATGAACTGCTGGAAGCCTACGTGGACCAAGCCCCCAAGATGGTCGACTGGATGACGTCCGAAGGGATGAGTTGGGCGGTCCTGTCCCACTTCCCCGACTACCATCCCGAATTCCCCGGAGGGAAGACGGGCCGCTCGCTCGAGCCACGGCTTTTCGACACCAATCTGCTAGGAGAGTACAAGGACCTGCTCCGCAGTTCTCCCAGCAGCGATCTTGCCGTCGAGTACTCCGAGATCGAGGAATGGGGCGGCACGTCGAACTTGAGCGGCTGGGACTTCGCATTGCTCGGCCAGCGCATGCAACAGGGGCTGACGGGCTGGGGCCGTGCGGGCATCGGACACATGATGCACCTGTGCCTGCAGGCGGGCGTGACCTTCGTGAACGACACCCGGGCCCTGCGGCTGATGCGCGATGGCACGCGCATCTCGGGCGTGTACGCGGAGCGCGACGGACGCAAGGAGCAGTACGAAGCCCGGCTGGGGGTCATCCTGGCCTGCGCCGGTTTCGAGTGGAACCCTACGCTGGTGCATCGTTTTCTCGGGGTGCCCATGGACGCACCCGGGAGCCCGCCTCATAACACCGGCGACGGATTGCTCATGTGCATGGAGGTCGGGGCCAACCTCGCGAACATGACGGAGCATGTCGGCACGGTGGGGATGGCCATACCCGGAGAGGTGATAGAAGGCTATCCCCTGGTCCGCTTGTTGAATACGCAGAGGACCTCGCCGGGCTCCATCATGGTCAACCGGGCTGGAAAGCGCTTCGTGAACGAGTCGCAGAACTACAACGATATGACCAAGACCATGGGGACATTCGAGCCCGTGGCGTACGACTACCCCAACAAGCTGAGCTATCTCGTCTTCGACAAGAAGTTCCGTGACACGTACATCATCGGCACGCTCATGCCTGGGGATCCGACTCCGCCTTGGCTGACCGAAGCCTCCAGCATCGCGGAGCTGGCCGGGAAGATCGGAGTCGACGCCGACGGGCTGCAGGACCAGATCGCGCAGTTCAATCAGGGTGCTGCCGAAGGCAAAGACCCCGTGTTCCATCGCGGGGAATCGGCCTACGACCTCTACTACGGCGACAAGAACAACAAACCCAACCCAGCCCTGCGGCCCATAGACCAGCCGCCGTACTACGGCCTCGAGGCCAAGTTCGCCAGTCTGGGCACCAAGGGCGGCCCGTTGACCGATACCGTGGGACGCGTGCTCGACGTGCACGACGAGCCCATCCCGGGTCTCTACGCGGCCGGCAACGTGGCGGCCAACGTGTTCGGTCCGGGTTACCCGGGCGCCGGGGCGACCTGCGGGCCGGCCTGGACCTTCGGTTGGCTGGCCGGTCAGCACATAGCATCCCGCTAGAGGAAACAAGCCGGAAGGGAAGGCGCCATGGAACTCGTGCAGGAGATCGCACAGGCGGTCTCGGATCTCGACAACGAAAAGGCCGAGTCTCTCGTGAACGACTCGTTGGCCGAAGGGGTCGACGCCAAGCTGGTGCTCGACGGAGTGATGGTCGGGATCACGCAGGTCGGCCACAGGTACGAGACCGGCGAGTACTACATGCTGGAATTGATGCAGGCCGGAGTCCTCGGGAAGAAACTGATCAAGGAGATCACCCCACATCTACCCAAGGTCGAGGGCGTCAAGCCGGCGAAGGTCGTGATCGGCTCGACCAAGGGGGACAATCACGATATCGGCAAGAACCTGATCATCACCCAATTGCAGGTTTCGGGGTATGAGGTCTTCGACCTGGGAGTGGATGTTCCAAGCATAACCTTCGTGAACAAGGCGAAGGAGTTGGAGGCCGACATCATCGGCATGTCGGCCTTCATGAGCACGACGATGTCGCACTTCTCCGAGGTGATCAACCACCTGAAGGATATCGGCGTCCGCGACCAGTACAAGATCATCGTCGGCGGTGGGACGACCGACACGGCCTTTGCAGAATCCATCGGCGCCGATGGGACCGCGACCGACGCGGTCGAAGTAGTCAAGCTCTGCCACCGCCTGATAGCTGAAAGTGAAGCGGTGATCGCATGATACCGCTGACTGATTTTGAGCGCCGCTCGCTGACCGGGCCGGTCATGGAAGAGCAAGAGTTCGACATGTCGTTCGCCAAGAAGGTGCGCGAAGTCGTCAAGCGATATCCGATCAAGTTCGACCGCGAGCAGATCATTGCGGACGATGAATCGGCCGACGGCGTCTTCGAGGGTGGAGTGGACCTGCTGGCAGAGGTTGGGATGTACAACCGGGACACGCAGCGGGTGATCCAACTGACGCGAGACGAAGTCGTCCAGATCGCCACGGATGTCTGGGAAGGGCCGCGGGAGGTGACCTTCGGGAGGGGCAAGGAAGAGGTCGCCATCACGTACCGTACGGCTGAGGATCCTCGGACCCCCACCATCTGGATGTCCACGGGGGGCATCCCCTCTACCGAGGAGCTCTATATCCCGTACGTCCAGTCGTTCCTGCAAGAGGAACTGTGCCAGGGAACCGGTGACACTCCCATTCTGTCGGTGGGCGGGTTAGAGAACAAGAGTGAGACCCCGGCGGAGCTGGTTTGCGCGGACACCGAGATCAAGCTGCGGATGGAGGTGGCTCGCCGGGTGGGCAAGCCGGGTGCGTATCTCGGCAACTCCAGCGCGACGTCACCCCAGGCCGTGATCGCCACGTGCTTCGAGGGTGGGCTGGATCGATACAACGCCATGATCCCCATCCATTTGATGCCCGAGCTGAAGCTGAATTGGGGCCGGTTGGTATTGGGGATGTTCCTTGAGCAGCGCGGCATGGTGCCGTGGATCAGCGCCAGTTCGATCATGGGCGCCCTGTGTCGGAACCCCGAAGAAACGGCCGTGGCTCAAATAGCCAGCCTGCTCGCGCAATTAGGTTACGGTCACGGCACGATCGCACGGGTGGCCGGGTCTGGTCTGGACGGCGTGGCTTCGCACCGAGAGACGATGGGGATCTGTAGCTTGTCCGCGCGGGCTTCGGAGCGGCACGTCGGCGTTCCCATGGGGGCCTGGTCCCTTTCGGTAGCCGGCGCCGGCACGGAGATGGCCTTCTACGAGAAGGCCGCTCAAACGGTGACCATGGTCGCGTCTGGCGCGACGTGGCTGTCGACTATGGGCTGTCGCAAGGGAGTGGGCGCGAATCTCACGAGCGGTCTCGAGGGGCGCCTCGTCGCCGAGACCGCGATCGCAGTCTCCGGGATGAAGACTGCCGAGACGAACGAGCTCATCAAGAAGATCCATGCCACCTATGCCGATCAGCTCGGCTCACCACCTCAGGGCAAGACATTCCCAGAGCTGTATGACGTGAAAGAAGTGCAGCCGACGCCCGAATATCTCGACGTGTACAAGCGGGCCAAGGACCAGCTGGCCACGTTGGGCGTGCCGTACAGATAGGGGGCGACTGGAAGCCGCGCGATGATGGTCAGACGACTGATGGGGGTGCACGATGATCTCGGTCCTAGAGTTCCAGCGTCGGTCGGAGACCGGCCCGGTCATGGAGGTCAACGACTTCGATATGGTCGTGGCCAGCACGATGAAGAAGCTCGTCAAGAAGTACGGGATCACCTACAACCCCGAAGAGCTGGTCGTCGACGACGAGACGGCCGACAAGGTGTTCCAGGCCACAGTCGAGTATCTCTCCACCGTGGGGCTCTACAACGTGAGCACCTTCCGCCAGATCCAGTTCACCAAGGACGAGATCGAGGAGATCGCTCGAGATTACCGAGAGAATCCACGCACGCAGGTGTTCGGCCGGGGCAAGGAAGAGATCACTATCACACCCCGAACCGGGAAGGACAGCCGACCTCCGGTCGCCATGGTGGGCTCCACGGGACCCATCCAGCAAGAGTGGCATGTCCAGTTCACGCAGTCGCTTGCCGATGAGCCGACCAACCACGGCATGGGGTGTTCGGGCGGCATCAAGTCGGTGGACGGCATCGAACCCAAGGCCGGGACGGTCACCGAGCTGCACTGCGCGCTCTGGGAGCAGGTGGCGCTCCTTGAGGGACTGCGCCGAGCCGGCCGTGAAGGGATGCACCTGGGCGTGCTCGCGACGGTCTTCACGTTCGGCGGGGTGGCGGCGGTGCTCAAGAACGGGCTGCGCGATCAACGCAACACGCAGCTCGGTATCCACCTCATGGCGGAGCAGAAGCTCGACTACTCTCGTCTCCTCACCGCCTACTTCTGCGAGCAGAACGGCTTCCAGCCCTGGACCAGCGCGACCTCGATGATCGGGGGGTTGACCGGTGGCCCGGCGGGCACGGCGGTGGGTCTGCTCGGGTGCCTGGTCGGCCAGCTCGCGTTCGGCCACGGCAACCTGGGTAGCATGGTCACGCAACACTTGGCGGGGTACGCCGGGACGCGCGAGGCCATCTGGACCTACAGCGCGGCCGCCCGCGCGGCTGAGCGCAACATCGGAGTCCCGATCGGGGGCATCGCCGGCGCCAACCACTACCTGCGGGGCACTCCGGTCACTCTCTATCAGCAGATCGCCACGACGATCGCGAGCACGGCCAGCGGCTTGGCCTACCTGTGGTCGGTGGGCGTCACCGGACTGGAGACGCGCGTGGCCGTGGATGCCATGCAGGGCATCGCCGGCATGCCCCGGGACAAGGTCAACACGCTGCTCAACACCATCATGGCCAAGATCGACGGGGTGATGCCGGGGCTGAAGCCCACCGAGCGTTACCTTGAGTTCCCGGAGTTCTACGACACGAAGACGGTCAAGCCGAAACCCAAGTTTCTCGCTACCGTGAAGCAGGCCACGGAGGACCTGGCCGGTATGGGCGTGCCCTATTCCTCAGGGCTCGTGATCGACTAAGAGAAGAGAAGACATCGTATGGGCCTCGCCCTTGTCAAACAGAATGTCATCGGTCTCGACAAACAGATCGAGCAGACGCTCTACGCGCTGCACGAGAACATACCCGTCATGCTCGAGGGCGAGGCCGGGACAGGCAAGACCGAGCTGGCCAAGACTATCAGCCAGGCGCTCGGGCGGCCCCTGCATCGGGTGGACGGCGACCCGGACCTGACCGCGCTCAAACTGCAAGGTTGGTTCGACCCCCCGCTGGTGCTCGAAAAGGGCTTTTCCAAGGAGACCTTCATCCCCGGGCCCATGACCCAGGCCATGCTCGACGGGGGCGTCTTCTTCTTCAACGAGGTCAACCGCGCCCCCTCCGAATCGCTCAGCGCCGTCCTCTCGGCTCTGGACGAGCGCCTGGTGACGATCCCGCGCCTCGGGACGATCCAGGCGCGGGACGGTTTTGTCGCCATCCTGACCCTGAATCCATTGGACCGCATCGGCACCAATCCCCTGCCCAAAGCCTTCTACGACCGCTGCATCTGGCTGCGCGTCGACCACCAGCCGCTGGAAAACGACGTTCGGATCGTCGAGCTGCGTACGGGCGAACGAGATGGGGGACTCGTCACGCTCATGTGCCGGATCGTCGAAGCGACGCGACACCACCCGCAGATCGAAAACGGGGCGTCGGTCCGCGCGGCGATCCATATGACCAAGCTGGCGCGCGCCATGCGCGAGGATGGATGTGACCCCTACGATCCCGAATTGCTGGCCGATCTGGCGGTGACCGCGATGTGCAAGAACATCCGGCTCACGTACGACTCCCCGCAGAATGAAGAGACCATCATCCGCGAGATCGTGGCTGAGGCGCTGGACCCTAAAAAAAAACGAGCGGGCTAGTCGAGATCCCCTCACCCGCCGACGACCAGTATAGGACCCGCTTCATCTCCCTCGCGAGGGGGGCGTTACATGACGGGGACCTTCAACTGCTCTCCCTCATGGCCGACAAGAATCCGTATCTCGTCGGGAAGCTGGTCGGGGAAGAAGGGGATGCGGTCGAGCGGGCCCTCGAGAGAAGCCGTGCGCTGCCGAGTGCGAAGCTCTACCAGAACGCCCGCTCATATCTGTCGCGGCAGCAAAGGGAACGGCTGCTCAAGCATGTGATCCCGAAAGTGCTCCGCGAGGGTCGAGCGATCCATGAGCGAGGGACCCCGACCCCTCTGAGAGAGCTGCGCGGCTACAAGGTGGGTGACGAGTGGGACCTCGAGGCGACGTTGGACCAGAGGCTGGCGTTCGGCGACACGCGACTGGACTATGCCGCGATCCGGACAAGAAAGAAGAAGGAGGCGAAACGGGCGTTTGTCATCTTGGCGGATCAGAGCAACAGCCTGTCCAAGTACATGCACTACGTCGCCCTGACCACCGCCATGCTTTGTTTCGCCCTGAAGGCCGAGCACCTCTCGGTGATCGGTTTCCAGTCGGATACCTGCGTGCTCAAGGGAATGCGCGAGGTCGTCCCCGTCGATCTACTGATGAGCCGCATCCTCGATCTGGAGTGCGGCGGGGCGACCGATCTGTACAGACCTCTTGTGGACGCGCGCAAGGAGCTCGCGTCTGTAGGAAGCGGCATCCAACAGCACGTGATCCTGATCAGCGACTGCGCGCCGACCGTAGGCCGGAATTCGCTGCCTGTGGCCAAAGGTCTTCCTCGTCTGCACATCCTCTACCTCCCTCCGGTGACCTTCGGGGAATGTTGTCTGATCGGGCAGTTGTCGCGCTATGACAACACGCGAATCTACGAGGTGAAACGGTTTGAAGACATCATCGATCACGTGCGGGTGATCGTCAGCTCGGATGAAGTGGCGTAGAGATACTTCTCGTCAGGAAAGGATGAACGACCATGAGACTGAACAACAAGATCGCGATCATCACCGGTACCGCCGGCGGGATGGGGCAGGCGGCAGCTATCCTGTTCGCCCAGGAAGGCGCCAAGGTCGCCGCGGTCGACCTCACGGATAGCCTGGCGCAGCCCACAGTCGACCAGATCCGCAAGGAGGGTGGTCAGGCGATCGCCATCGGCGCGGACATCACCCGTACCGAGGACGTGAAGCGCATCGCCCAGCGCACGGTCGACGAACTCGGGCTGCCCAATGTGCTGTTCAACAATGCCGGCGTCGATCTCGAGCAGAAGAAGCCGATGATCGAGATCGACGAGGAGGCTTTCGACCGTACCATCGAGGTGAACCTCAAGGGGACGTGGCTGCTGATGAAGCATGTCGTGCCGCACATGATCAAGGCGGGCGGCGGCTCCATCATCAACACCGCATCCGTCGGCGCCTTCATCCCGGTGGGCAGCGCGGGCTACATCGCTTCCAAGGCGGGCGTCGTGGCGCTGACCCGGGTCGCGGCGAACGAGCTGGGCCGATACAACATCCGCGTCAACTCCCTGTGTCCCGGCATGACCATGACTCCCATGGCGGCGCAGCAGGTCGAGGAGATGATCGCGAACGGTATTCCCATGGAGTCCATCCTAGCCATGAGAAGGCGCCTATCGGTCCTGGGCCGCATGGGCGAGCCGATCGAGATGGCGAAGATGGGGCTGTTCCTCGCCAGCGATGACTCCTCCTACGCGACCGGCGCATCGTTCAACAACGATGGCGGCTTGACCATCGTCAACGCTGTCGAAACGCGATCCTGACCGGCCAACAGACGAGCCGGAGACTCGAAGATGGAGGGATGGCTTCTACCTCAGGGCGATCGTGTAATCCCGCAACACCGCGATCTCGAGTTGGCGCTGCTCCAGCAATCCTCCACTCACATCCCGCTGACTGATCATGCCGACCGCCGTGGCTCCTTCCATGACCGGCAGATGCCGCACGCGTCTTCTATCCATGAGGGCGGCGACCTCCATCAAGGAGTCCTCCGCGGTGCACGTCACCACAGCATATGTCATGAGTTCGTCCACGATGAGCTCGTCCACGCGTTGGGCGGGGCTCGCGATATAGCGAGCGATATCGCGCTCGGAAAGGATGCCTACAAGGCGCCCATCTGACTCCAGAACGGGTAGTGCTCCGATGTCGTGCAATTGCAGAAGACGGGCAGCTGTTTGGACTGTGTCCCTTCTGTGGCAGCAGACGAGCTGGGTCTGCCTCCTCTGCATCAGCTCACGCACTTTCATGACAGCCCCCTTGGCAAAGCCTATGACTTCTTCGAGTAACACTTCGGGAACGCGCGGCCGGCACCCAGCGACGACTACGAGCACAAGATGCAGGCTAAAGCCTATCCAGTAGCATGGAAGATGCAATGCTGTAAGACAATGCCCCGGAGAGCGTGATGCGGTTGACATGGGGAGTAGTTGTAAGGTGACTCACTGGGTAGTCGAGGTAACTACCCGATGCGTGATTGACGTGCCTCCAGCCCGACTATAGTATGCCGGTTACGCCTCGGCTGAGAGTCCGAGGAAAGGGGGGTCACAGAAAAGAAGTTCTCAATGTGCTCGGCGTGAGCGTCGTGCTCGTCGTTCAGGGCAACTCGGCCAAGACCCAAATGATCGACGGCCCTGTGGCCGAGAACCAGCAGGTGCAGGGTGCTAGTTGTGACAAGTCCCCGTTGGCGTCGCCTTAATGGCGGATCGACGCGGGAATCAGCCCGGCGACTTTCAGTACAGGAGGAAACATGATCCCGAACAAGATCCTTGTGGCCACCGACGGTTCGCCTTCCGCTCGCGGCGCCGAATCCTTCGCGGCCGGACTCGCCGACATGATGGGCGCATGTCAAGTGGTTGTGGCGACGGTGTTGACCCCCCGAGGTTCCTTCACGACGGGCGATGGATTCACGAACGCCGCGTTCATCGACTCCACCGACGCCGAAACCCAGAAGGCTGAATCGATCGTTGCCGAGGCCGCCAAGCGGATCTCCGACGCCATCCACAATGACAAGGCTACTGTGAAGACGGTCGTGGTCGAAGCCACTTCCTCGGCAGTCGGGCTGATCGAAGAAGCCCATGCCGATGGTACCTGCAGTCTGATCGTCATGGGCAGCAGGGGGCACGGGGGCTTCGCCAACCTGGTGATGGGCTCGGTCAGCACGCAGGTGCTCCATGGCGCGCACTGCCCGGTGCTGATCGTCAAAGAGTAGGCGGGACCTGGGGCCCGCCGAAAGGCGAACCCTTGATGACCGCGGCAGCGGCGGGCACGCTCTTGTAGGCGTGCCCGCGGCGGCCCGTCGATCCTGCTCCCGTCTCGGCGATACGGCCACCCTCGGAGGCTGTTGAAGAACGAAGCCGCGGCGGCCGCATCGCCCTGGGAGGCGCCATGCGTCTTCCTCATCCGCGCGAACAGCCTGCCAGATCGCAACGGAGACGAGACCGAGCGGTCGGTCGGCGGCAGGCGCGCTTCGCTCGTCAGTGAAGTCCCACCCCCGGCTCTAGAGCCCTCCGCATCGGGTAGTCGCGTCCGCTACCCAGTGAGTCACCCCACAACTACTCCCCATGTCAAGCACATCACTGCTCTCCGGGGCATTGTTTTCCCTTGCCGCGTCTTCCATGCTTCTTGCTCTGCGCACGGGTTTGCGGGCGCGTGCTCGGGGGGCACGGCTTGGGCCATCCAGTCTGGTCTGATGTGTGGCGACGGAGACCTTAGAGTTCCCTGGTGGTCCTCACCGACCAATTCAGGCATGAGGGGGTGGTCCGACAGGTTCCGCTGCTTCTTCTACCGTAGCGAATTGGTGAGCAGGCAAGCGACTGTGACAAGTCCGAAGAAGGAGACGCTCGTATGGCAACACCGCGGTTGAAACTCGGCACGATGGAGAACGCACCCGATTGGTACGGCAAGTCTCTCGATGAGCTCGATTTCGAGTGGAGCACAGAAGAGGAACTCGAACTCGAGCGCTACTGCGAGAAGATCATCAAGAACGCTGAAGAAGAAGAGATGACCCCGCTGCAGCGCTACGACGCCACCTGGGCGGGCAAAGAGAAAGACCGGCTGCACTTCGAGATGAAGTACTTCGGTCCGGTCTGCGCGCGGGTCCTGGATTCCTTCGCCGACGCCGTCAAGCCGGGCGACCTTTACAAGCGGCCCAAGCTCCACGTCAAGGCGCACCTGGCCTTTGCCGCCCGGTACAAGATCGACATCATCAACGTGTCCCCCATCTGCTACACGGAGGAGTTCTGGGGCGGCAACGGCCGGATGATCGACTACGGCACCCCGCAGCAGGTGGGCGGCCCGCCGATCACGAAGATCGAAGACATCGAGAGCTGCGAAGTACCCGATCCCACCAAGCACGGCCTCTATCCGGGTCTTCTCTGGACGGTCAGGGAGATCATGCGGGTCATGGCCAAGCACGGCGCGGACAAGGTGCTGCCCATCGAGTCCAACTTCTGCGGGGACCCGCTCGGGACGATCGCTTCCGGGATGCTCGGCTTCGGTCCCGCCCTGGTCGCCGCGCGCAAAGACCTCGAGCTCTTCAAGGCGTGCATGGAGAAGGCCACGCAGTGGTCGATCAAGTGGGGCAACGCGGTGAAGACGCTGCAGCCGAACGGCATGTACATGTGCACCTTCATGGGCGCCATCCCGCCGAACCTGAAGGGCAACGACCTATCCTTCATGCCGGAACTGAACGCGCGGATCGCCAAGGAGATCATCGCTTCTCCCGGGCCCACGCCGCCCCTGTGGCACACAGGCGGCGCGGAAGGTTGGGAACTCTGGCGGGATCTGTACTGGGAAAAGGGAGCGGTCGGCCCCGGTAGCTTCGGCGGCTGGTGGATAGGCCCCGCGATGGACCCCGAGTGGATCTATGGCTTCTCTGCGGAGAAGGACCTGTATTGCGGCTGCTCCATCGACGACCACATCGTCCTCGACGGCAACTGGGAAGCAGTCGAGCCGGCCCTTGCCGCTCGCTGCAAGATCGCCAAGCAATACCCCAAGCACTTCATCGCCCTCGGGCCGCTTGACTACTGGACCCCTCCGGCGAACATCGAGAGGTTGGTCGAGCTCACCAAAGAGGCGGGTCGGTTCTAGCCACCGATGACGAAGTCCGTCGTTTCGGAAGAGATCGTATCGCAACGCCGGAACGACGGAAGTGGGCTCACCCCGCAGCCCCCGCGGCCGCCTCAAGGGGCCGCGGGGGCCGGTCTGACAGGACGCTCCGCATCAAGAACGACGCCCATTTCTTAGGAGGAAGCAGTGTCAAGAGCTGAATTGCTGCAAAAATTGACCGACGCTACCGTCGACATCGACGACGATCTGGTGATGGAGCTGGTGGATGAGGCCGTCGCGGCGGGC
>JAMDEO010000001.1 GCA_023483915.1 Actinomycetota bacterium | reverse complement strand
AGATGATCAAAGACGGCCTGCATTTTTGATAACAGCTTCGATCTTGCGGCGGTTCCTGATCACTCTGGGGTCGCTCAACAGCCGGCTCACGTCGGACTCCTCCATTTTGTCCACTTCCTGCGGCTGGAAGGCGTGAAATGACGCCTCCATATCGGTCCAGCGTGATTCGACCACTTTGGGCCCAAGGCCGGCTGAGAACACGGCCCGTGCCAGCAGGCCGAAGTACTCGTGGTCTGAGCGCGGATACTCGCCGGCCCGATGCATCCAAGGTTGCTTCTCGAACATGATCTCACCTCTCGGCTCGTCGTGGAATCGAGACGATCCTAGAACTGGCGAAAAAGAAGGTCCCTACAACAGAGGTTAGAGCTTGCCGAGAGACGCAGATAGCCACTCAGCGGCGACCGCCCGGCGGTCGGACAGGTCAAGCTCACGCAGGCGGCGCTCGGGGGTGATCTCGACTATACGGTCGGCCAGACGCAGGGCCTCGGTAAGGTCGTGAGTGACGTACATCACCGTGGTCTGTCCCTCCCTGATGATCCTCTGCAGGATCTCCATCAGGGAATCCTTGAGCGCCAGGTCCACGTTGCTGAAGGGCTCGTCAAGCAGCAGTACTCGGGGATCGACCGCGAAAGCCCGGGCAATCGACACGCGCTGGGCCATGCCACCGCTCAGCTCGGCCGGGTGGTAGTCCTCGAACCCCTTCAAGCCTACCCGCTCGATCCAGGCGGCGGCCCGCTCACGGGCCTCGGTCTTCTCCCAGCCCCGAGCCCGGAGTGTTGCTGCCACGTTGTCCAGAGAGGTACGCCACGGAAGCAGGCGAGGCTCCTGGAATACGTACCCGATTGCACCGGGGTCTACGGCGATGGTTCCCTCATCCGCTTGGACCATTCCGGCGACGAGCTTGAGCAGCGTTGTCTTGCCGGAACCCGACGGTCCCACGACCCCGACGATCTGGTTGTCGGCGACGTGGAGAGAAAGGTCGCGGAATACCTCGAGAGAATCGAATCTCTTGGTCACGTGTTCTAACCTGATCACTGCGGGACCTTTCTCCAGCGCGTGACCCGTCTTTTGAGCGGCCGCAGCACCCCGAACTCTATTACCGCCATCAACGCCAGTAGGACGACCACCCAGGCGAACATCTCCGGGGCCTCGAGTAGGCTCATTGCTCGCGTGAAAGCATGTCCGATCCCGCTCATGGCCCCGAGGACCTCAGCGAGAACAACCGCCCGGACGCCAAGACCGGTCGCGAGGGTCAGGCCTGCCATCACCGGCATGGCCATGCCGGGCGCGTAGATCTCGGTAAGAAGCAGCCGCCGGGAAAAACGGTAGACCCTACCCATCTCTACCAACCGGCCATCGACACCCTGGATGCCCGACAAAGTATTTATATAGACGGTAGGGATTACGATGAGGGCCACCATGAAGATTACGGTGAAGTCGCCCAGGCCGAACCAAAGCATGGACAGCCCCACCAGGATGACCGCCGGAATGGTCATCCCAACCCAGCGGACGGGCTCGAAGAAGGATCGCGCTCGTTCGTCCAGGCCGGCGAGGACCCCCATGATCAGCCCCACGCCCGCACCCACAGCAAGCCCAATGACAAGGCGCTTCAACGTGATCAGCAGCTGCACCCAAAGGGTGCTGCCCCAGGCCAATCTGGCCAGCGCAACAGCTGTCTCGGCCGGGGAAGCCATGATCGCCCGGTTGACGTAGAGGGAAAGAACCTCCCAGAGAACCAGGATCGCCACCGCGCCAAGTATGGAGAAGAGCACCCGGGGGCGCCGGCTGGTCGCGCGGCTGCGCTGCCCGGCGGAGTGCGCAGGCTGGGCTGCCGGCGAAGAGCCGCCCGAAGAACCGCGGCTTCCGGGGGCCCTGTCTGACCCGCTATGGTTTGTAGTAGAACCCATCGTCGGGCAAGTGGCCGCCGATGACTTCAGGAGACAAATCGGAGAGGGCGGTGTAGAAGGCTTCCAAGCTGGACCGGGCGTCGGCCGCCGGCGTGTACTTCCAGGTGATGCCCTTCATCGATGCGGTCATGACAGCCGCTTTGAGCCCGAGTTGAGGCAGTTGCGTCTCCACCAAGCTTCCGGCCTCGTCGGGATTGGCCAGCATCCAATCGACTGCGGCCTTGTATTCTCGCTCGAAGGCTGCAACCACTTCTGGCTTGTCCATAACCCGAGGCGTTGCCACCGTGCCGGCGATCGGGCTGGCCGCATCGGCGCCCGCGGCGGCCCTCCACGCTTGGTCGAAGGCCAAGGCCTTGCGGAGTGGCTTATCAGCCGTCTTCGTCTGGAGTACGACGGCGGTGGCCAACGCCTCACTCAGCACAGCGTTCTGCACCTGTCCGGCAAGAAGCAGCTGCGCGGCCTGGGTGGGGTCGGTGGCGTAGCGGAGGTCGAAGTCCTTCTGCGGATCGAGCCCCGCCTTTTTGGCGAAGTACTGGAACATCACGTCGGGTACGCTGCCCTGGAGTGGCACGACCAGTGACTGCCCTTTGATGTCGGAGAAGCCCGCCACAGTGGGGTCGCTGGTGACCAGGTAGGTGATGTTCCAGACCGAGATGTCCAGAAGGTGAAGCTGCAAGCCCTTGTTGTAGAAGATGGCCGCGTTGTTCGAGGGCATGGTGACAAAGTCGCCCTGGCTGCCGGCCACGATCGCCTTGAGCTGGTCGGCGTTTTCCCAGATGACGAGCTCCGTCTTCTCCGCCACTTCTGCCAGCTTGTTATTGACGGCTATGTAGGCGAGCGGGATGGCCATCGGGCCCGGTGGAGCTACCAAAGTGAGCTTGGACAGCTTGGCCGCGACCGTGCTCGAGGTCGAGGTCACCGCAGTGGTTGGAGAGACCGCCGTTGTCGATGAGGCTGCCGAGGAGCCGCAGCCGGCGATGACCACGGACATCAGGACGAGCAGCGGCAACACCGCAACTGCGGTGCCGAGCCCGATGCGCCTCTTCCTCCGCCTTGTCCCTCTCATCACGTCATACATCTCCTCTTGCCTGAGTCGGCAAAGTCCATTCGCTGCAGGTCCACCCCTTTGAGGTTCTTCAACTCGGCGTAGAAGGCCTCAGCGTCGGGGCCGAAAACGTCGACGAGTACAAGGCCGCTGGGGGAGCAATTCGTCCCGTCGGCATCGTGGATGCCCAGCCTCGTGCGGATGCTGCACCCGCATTTGCTAAGCGTTGCCTGGACCGCCGGAACGTTCTCGGTGCGTTGCGAGATGTGGATTCCGAAGATGATGTGCTTCATCGCTTGCCCTTCCTTGCCGCTGGTGAGCGACCTCGATTCGAGCCCTGAATCCAGTTTTGACCGCCCACATGGGTTTGCGACAGGCGATAGCTAAGTACCATAATACACTTTTATTATACACATATTTGACTGCGACTATGACGAATAGGTGTTGACAGCCACAATTCGCTGTGCAATTGTGAATCTAGTAACAGTGTTACCTACGTAACGCACGCTCGGGATCGGACCGGTTCTCGGCCAATGTCGGGGAAGCAATGGCGCCCACAAGCAAGCCGATGGTGTCAAGGAAGACCGTGGGAAGGCTCAGCCTCTACAAAAGGCTGCTGGAGAGCCTTCGCGCGGCCGGAGCTCCCAGTGTCTACTCTCATCAACTCGCTGACCTTGCGGGTGTGAGCGCAACCGTCGTTCGTCGGGACTTCATGGTGATTGGCTACACAGGGAGTCCCAACCGCGGCTACGAGGTCGAGACTTGCCTGGCCAGCATCAAGCGTTTTCTTGCCGGAGCTTCACGGCAGGAGATAGCGCTCGTCGGCGTAGGCCGTCTGGGCAAGGCGCTCCTCGCACATTTCTCGGAGCTCCCGCCCCTGCTCCAGATCACGGCCGGCTTTGACACCGATCCAGAAATCTGCGGCACGTCCATAGACGGCTGTCCCATCCATAGCGTCTCCGAGCTCAGGCAGACCGTTGCGGCACGAGGTATCCGAGTAGGCATCATTGCAGTGCCTCCAGTTGCGGCCCAAGACGTCGCGATTGCACTCGTGGAGGCAGGTGTTCTCAGCATCGTCACCTTTAGTGCCACCGCACTCCAAGTCCCTGAACAGGTTTTCGTTGAGTACTTGGACATAACCTCCGCCCTGGAGTCCGCCGCTTACTTCGCGCAGGAAGGACTGGCCAAGGCAGCCGCGGAGGAGGCCGGGGAAACTGCAGCCGATCTAGTCATCCGCGAGATCGACTCGCATCTCGATGGGGCCGGTCTCAGCCTGGAGGATCTTGCGGGCAGAATCGGAGCCCGCATCATCGTTTCCGGCGAACAGTGCACTACCACCGTCGACAAGATCTACGCGGGAGACCGGGTGAGCGACCTGCTCCAGGAAGCCTCTGACAGGACTCTGCTCGTCACAAAGCTCGCGAATCTCCAGATCGTGAGGGTGGCGGAGCTCATCGACGTCCCCGGGATATGTTTTGTGGACGGAACCAATCCAAGTCCGGAGATTGTGGATATGGCGCAGAACAACGGCACCCTGCTCATGGTGTCGCCCCTCGGCATATTCGAGACGTGCGGCCGCATCTTCCAGAATCTCTGCGATCAGAAACCAGGTTGACAGGCCCGATATATGGAGTTCTTGTCCTACCACATACTCAGCAACGATTTCAACCGCGCCGGTGACGCCTCCCGGGCGCTCAAAGAGCACCTCAAACGAATCGGTGTGGAAGCGGAAGCCATCAGGCGCGCGATGATCGCCGCTTATGAGGCTGAAATGAACGTGGTCATCCATGCTCAGGGGGGACGGTTAGAGGCCCACCTGGCCGACGAAGCATTGCATGTCGATGTCGTCGACAACGGCCCGGGCATACCGGATATCGACTTGGCCATGACAGAGGGCTATTCCACCGCCAACGCCGAAGCGCGCGCTCTTGGCTTCGGGGCGGGCATGGGCCTCCCTAACATCAAGCGGAGCAGCGACCGTCTACGGGTGACTTCTCGCCTGGACGAAGGGACGCGTGTGAGCTTCACCGTCTATTTCAAGCGGGACACCATACGGCCCCCTCATTTCATCTCTCTGCAGGCTTCATCTGAGCGTTGCCAGGAATGCGGCCGCTGCCTCGCCGCCTGCCCCTCTGAGGCCATGCGGATTAGAAACCACGCCCCAGTCATATTGGAGCCCCTCTGTATCGATTGTGGCGCGTGCATCGCGGCCTGCAGATCCGGCTCTCTGATGATCCGCAACGATATTTCTGCCGTGGAAGATCTGGGCAGGATCGAGGAAACGGTGCTAGCCATCCCGCCCGCGTTCCTCGCCGATTGCGGGGCGAAGTATCCGCCCGGCCGGGTGTTGGCCGCCCTGAAGTCGTTCGGGTTCGCCAAGGTGATTTCCCTGGCGCCCTACGAAAACGCCCTGCGCGAAAGCGCGATCAGGCTCGCGCGCAGGAAGGGAGCCCCCAGACCACTGATCACTCCGGTCTGTCCAGCTGTGGTGAATCTGATTGAACTCCGCTTTCCTTCTCTCATCCCCTTCCTTGCCCCCTTTGACTCGCCGATAGAAGCCCTGCAGGCGGGTCATGCCGACCGGCCGATTGTCTATGTGGTGTCATGCCCGAGTCAGCGTTCTGCCCTCATCGCCCAGGAGGTTTCTGCCGGCATCCTCCCCGGCAGGGAGACCATCACCGAGTACGTCACGCCCGCGCTGCTTCGCCAGGCAGTGATGGAACGTCTGGCAAGGACGCCCCACCGTGGTCGAAAGGTACGGACAGCGGCCCTCGAGGCCCTCCCAGGCGAGGATTCCCGCCGTGCGAAATCTAGGTCGGCCGCACTGGCCGTAACCGGAGTGAACCACGTCATGGCGGTGCTCGAGGATCTGGAAAACGGACTCCTGGACGATCTCCCCGTCCTGGAGCCGTATGCCTGTGAAGGCGGCTGCTTTGGTTCGCCCTTCTATCGCGAAGACTTTCATATCTCCACGCGCCGATGGGAGGAAAGCTGCAGGCCGGCCGATCAGCCCGAGGTTCCGCCAGCTGCGATGCAGCGCCGTCTCCCCTACAACGCCCGCCCCGGCATCCGGCTGGACGCCGACATGGCAGTCGCCATCGAGAAACTGGGGCGCCTCCAGAAGATTCTGGAGACCCTGCCTGGCAAGGACTGTGGGGCGTGCGGGACCCCCTCTTGCCTGGCCCTCGCCGAAGATGCGGTCCTCGAACGAGCCACCACAGACGATTGTCCCTATCTCATTGAGGGGGGGTCACCACATGAGGCTTGAGGAAATCGCTCAAACACTCAATCTGAGAGAGCTCACGCCAGGCATGGTCCACAGCGAGGATGTTGCCGGCGGTTACGCGTCCGACCTTTTAAGTGACGTGCTGGCGCACGCTCCGGTGGGGGCGGTGCTGATCACCCTCCAGGTACATCTGAACGTCATTGCGGTAGCCAGCCATGCCGGCCTGCGGGGCGTGATCTTCTCTTGTAACCGCGTGCCGGAACAGGATGTGATCGACCGGGCCGCAGAAGAGAACGTCTGCCTATACGTGTCGTCGGCTGACACCTTCGAAATTGCGGGCCGCTTGTACGAGTTGGGACTGAGAGGCCGGACGGAGTGATTGGTGACGCAGGCATTACGAAGAATCCAGGCCGACCTACACATTCACACGGCCTTATCGCCGTGCGGGTCGGAAGAAATGCGCCCACCCGCAATCGTTGCGGCGGCGTTGGAGGCTAGGTTGGACATGATCGCCATATGCGACCACAACAGCGCGCGGAACGTCGCAGCCGTACAGAAGGCGGCAGAAGGCCGCCTTGCGGTCGTGGCCGGCATGGAGATAGCCAGCGCAGAGGAAGTGCACGTGGTCGGACTTTTCCCGGATATCCAGTCGGCCGAAGCTGCCTCGGCCGAGGTGCGCGAACTTCTGCCGGCGGCCGACGAGCATTACTACTCGTTCTTCGGCGAGCAGGAGATATTGAATGCTGACGGGACGTTCCTAGACAACGAGACCGTGGCACTAGCCGTGGGCACCACCCTGAACCTCAACGACACGGTGAGTCTTATCAAGCGCCACGGCGGACTTGCAGTCGCCGCACACATAGATAGGCCGGCTTTCGGTGTTCTCTCCCAATTGGGCTGGTTCCCCGAGGGCGCAGGTTTTCACGCCGTCGAGGTATCCCGGCATCTGGCGGGCGAGTCTCCCCTTCTGCAGGAATACCGGAGCTTCGGCCTGCCGATCACGACTTCTTCGGACAGTCACTTCTTAAATGAGATCGGTGCGGCCATGACCGTCTTGACTATCGGGGATCCAACCTTCGCAGAAGTAGCGATGGCCTTCGCAAATCTCGACGGGAGGCGGGTCGATCATGCATGACTTCTCGCTTTACCTTCTCGAGCTTTTGGAGAACTCCCTTCGGGCAGAAGCTACCCAGATCTCTATTGGCCTTCTCGCCGATCGTGCGTCTGACCAGCTGCGCGTCGCAGTCGAAGATGACGGCACCGGCCTCGAGACTTCTCCAAAAAGGGCGGTTCATCCCTTTTACACTACCAAGAAAGACCGCAAGACCGGGCTAGGCCTTAGCCTCCTGCAGGCGGAGGCTGAAGCCGCCGGGGGACGTCTCATCGTAGAGCCCACGACCGGGTCCAAGGGTCTTCGAGTCAACGTGGAGATGGTGCTCAGCCATGTCGACCGGCCGCCAATAGGTGACATTGCCGGGTCGATTGCCGTGATGGCGATCACGAACCCTGAGGTCATATTCACCGTGAGCCTCTGGGGGGACCAGTTCGATCCGCCACTTATCGGAGTGACACCAGAAGCGGCCCGCGAATCCCTCAAACGAGTTACCCAACAGTTAGATCAGATGATCCTAGACAAGCCACGAACGGCACAAGGGGTTAGGAGGTCCCAAGGATGACGGTTGCAGCCGAGAATTCGACAGGAACGTGCGCCTGCGGCGAAGAAGCCTCTGAAGAGGAGCTTCTCGCCAGATTGGATGAGGTAATTGCGGGCTATAGGACCAAGCCTGGAGCACTCATCCCCGTGTTGCAGACGGCGCAGGCCATCTTTGGCTACCTTCCCGAGGTTGCCCTCAAGCGCATCGCCCTTGGAATGGGCAAATCTTACAGTGAGGTCGCTGGAGTGGTCAGCTTCTATTCATTCTTTTCTACCGTCCCACGAGGCAAACACGTCATCCGTGTATGTCTGGGCACAGCCTGCTACGTCCGGGGGGGCATGTCCGTCCTCGAAGCGCTGAAGAAAGAACTCGCCATAGATGTGGGCGAGACCACCGAGGACCGTGAGTTCTCGCTTGAGGTCGCTCGTTGCTTTGGGGCGTGCGGCCTATCGCCGGTAATAACCATCGACGACGTTGTTCATCACCGGGTCAAAGCAGCTCGAATGGGCGAGATCTTGTCCAGGTACGCCGCTCCGGTGGCAGTGCCCGAAGTCATCGGCGCCGGAGCCGGCGAAAGGAGCGTGTGAGATGGCTGAGAAGATCAAGAGCCCGGCCGATCTCCTGGCAATTGCGGCCAAGGCCAAAGAGGACATCGACCTCCGCTCCGGCGCGAAACAGATCAAGGTCACCGTCCACATGGGCACCTGTGGTATCGCGGCCGGGGCAAGGGATGTGGCCATCGCCTTCATGTCTGAGATCGCCGACGCCAAGCTCGACAACATCACTCTCCATCAGTCGGGATGCGCGGGCCTCTGCGCCATGGAGCCCATGGCGACAATTCAGACAGCCGACGGCACCACCTACCACTACGGGCACCTGGACGGCTTCGGGAGGGTGCACAAGATAGTGCGGTCGCATCTAATCGAGGGCGCTCCGGTGACCGAGCTCCTCGTCCAGACGTGATCGTGCCGGCGAAATGAGACTCAGGGGAATGTGCCATGGATCATATTAAGAATCACGTTCTCGTGTGCACCGGCGGTGGGTGCATAGCGTCAGGCGCGCTTGAAATCAGTGCCGCCTTTACCAGGGAACTCGAGAGCTCTGGGCTGGCTCAAGAGAACCGGGTGATCGAGACCGGCTGTCTGGGACCTTGCGCCGTCGGACCGGTGGTGCTGATCTACCCCGACGGCGTCTTCTATCAGAATGTCGCGCTTGATGATCTGCGAGAGATAGTCGAGGAGCACCTGCTCAAGGGACGTGTAGTCGGGCGCTTGGTCAGCCACGCGCCGGGAACTGACAAGACCGTTGCCGAAATGCGGGACGTGGAGTTCTTCAGCCGCCAAGTGAAGATCGTCCTGCGCAACTCGGGGATCATCGACCCCCTCAATGTCGAAGAATACATCGCCCGCGGAGGCTACCAGGCTCTCGCGAAGGTACTCACCGAGATGACCCCGGCCGACGTTGTGAGTGAGGTGCTTCGCAGCGGCCTGCGCGGACGGGGAGGCGCAGGTTTCTCGACGGGGCTCAAATGGAAGTTCGCGCGGCAGACTGAATCCGACGTCAAGTACATGCTCTGCAACGCCGACGAGGGCGACCCTGGGGCCTTCATGGACCGCTCGGTTCTCGAAGGAGACCCGCACAGCGTCATTGAGGGCATGGCCATCGGCGCCTACGCCATTGGGGCGAAGCAAGGCTACGTTTACTTGCGGGCAGAGTACCCGCTGGCTGTGGAACGGCTTCAGTACGCCATCGACCAGGCGCGCGATCTGGGTCTGCTTGGCAAAGACATCATGGCTACCGGCTTTGAGTTCGATCTTGAGATCCGCAAAGGATCCGGAGCCTTCGTCTGCGGCGAAGAGACCGCCCTCATGCGCTCGATCGAGGGCGGCCGCGGCGAGCCGCGGCCGCGCCCACCGTTCCCCGCCGTCAAAGGCCTCTGGGGCAAGCCCAGTGTTCTCAACAATGTGGAGACTCTTGCCAACATCGCGCCGATCATCATGAACGGAGCCGAATGGTTTGCCAGTACCGGCAGCGAGAAGAGCAAGGGTACCAAGGTGTTTGCTCTGGGCGGGGCCATCCAGCATTCCGGGCTCGTGGAGGTACCGGTTGGAGTGCAGTTGGGCGAGATGATCTACGAGATCGGCGGGGGGATCCCGGACGGCAAGGAATTCAAGGCCGTGCAGCTCGGCGGTCCGTACGGGGGCTGCATTCCCAGGGAACACCTAGATGTACCCGTGGACTACGAGACCCTGCAGGAACTAGGGGCCATCATGGGTTCCGGGGGATGTATCGTCATGGATGACGACACCTGCATGGTCGACGTCGCCCGCTATTTCCTCGACTTCATCCAAGACGAGAGCTGCGGCAAGTGCCCGCCCTGCAGGGTCGGGACCAAGCGCATGCTCGAGATTGTCACCAGGATCTGCAACGGCGAGGGTAAAGAAGACGACATCGAGACCCTCGTCGAGTTGGCCAATGTGATCAAGGACACGGCACTGTGCGGGCTCGGTCAGACGGCACCCAATCCGGTGCTATCAACAATTCGCCATTTCCGGCACGAGTACGAGGCTCACATCCGGGACCATTACTGCGAAGCAGGCGTCTGCTCCAGCATGTTCACCGCCCGGTGCAGCAATGCCTGCCCCGCCGGTGTCTATGTGCCGGGGTTTGTCGGCCTAGTCGGCGAGCAACGCTTCGACGAGGCTCTGAAGCTTCACCGGGAACGCAACCCCCTCGCCAGCATTTGCGGCCGCGTCTGTTTCCATCCATGCGAGAGCAAATGCCAACGCACTGCTCTGGATGATGCGGTAGCCATCCGCAGTCTCAAGCGCTTCATGACCGAGCAGGAGATCGAACCGCAACTGCCCGGCGTAGTCGAGAGTGAGGAGAACGCGATCCGAAAAGTGGCCGTCATCGGGAGCGGTCCCTCAGGCCTATCCTGCGCATACTTCCTCGCGCGCTTGGGCTACAAACCCACGATCTTCGAGAAAGAACCTAGCCCAGGCGGCATGCTGGTGCAGGCCATACCCGCATACAGGCTTCCCCGGCAAGAATTGGGGCGCGAAATCAGCATGATCGAGAGTATGGGCGTCGCCATTCAGGCCGGCAGGGCACTGGGGCGGGACTTCACCCTGCAGGACCTGAGAGATCAGGGATACGAAGCAATCTTCCTCGGCGTGGGGGCCCCCAACGGTCTGAGCCTGAGGCTGCCCGGTGAAGAGGGTGAAGGTGTCACCGAGGCTCTCACATTCCTGCGAGAGTACAACGTGAATGGCACCGCATCGGTCGGCAAGAAGGTAGCCGTCATCGGAGGCGGCAACTCGGCCATCGATGCCGCCCGCACGGCTCGCAGGCTCGGTGCTGAGCGGGTAACCATCCTCTATCGCCGTCAGCGAGCCCAGATGCCCGCGTGGGCGGAAGAGATACTGGCTGCCGGCGAGGAAGACATCGAGATCCGGCCGCTCACCGCGCCCAAGGAGATCTTGCGGGACGCTTCAGGCAAGCTGATTGGCGTTCAGTGCCAACAGATGGCTCTGGGCAGCTATGACCGAAGCGGTCGTCGCAGTCCCGTCCCCGGCCGCGAACCTGACTTCGTCGTCGAATGCGACCAAGTGATCGCCGCCGTCGGCCAGTCCTTAGACGCCGCGGCGCTGCTGGGTGATCTACCCGTCGAACTGCAGGACGGCTGGGTCAAGGCCGACGACAGGACCGGTGCGACCAGCGTCGAGTGGCTCTTCGCCGGGGGCGATGCAGCCACCGGTCCCGCATCGGTGGTGGAAGCAGTGGCCTCAGGAGAACGGGCGGCTGCGGGTATCGATCAATACCTAACAGGAGCCAACCACGCCTTCTGGCGCTCTGACGTGGCTATCGATGTGTTCTTCGATCCAGAGGCCGATCCGGCGATGACACCTCGCGCGGCGGTTGAGTTCCTGGATCCGGAAAGGCGGGCTCATACCTTCGATGAGGTTGAGCTGTCCTGGAACCTGGAGACCGCCTGCGCCGAGGCCAGGAGGTGCCTCCGCTGCGACTACGGCAAGCTCCCCGCGAAGGCAGTGGATATTCAAGGAGACGTGATCTGATGCCAGTCTTAACGGTTGACAACATCAAAGTTGAGGTGCCCGAAGGCACCAGCGTCTTGGACGCCTGCCGGCAGGCGGGCGCCAGAGTACCCACGCTCTGTTACCTCGAAGGCGTTCAGGCGATCGGCGCCTGCCGGGTCTGCTTGGTCGAGAT
>JAMDEO010000048.1:28942-45399 GCA_023483915.1 Actinomycetota bacterium | reverse complement strand
TCAAAGTCCTCATCCCAGGCAGACCTACGAGGCGCAAGGATGTGGCCGCGGGCGGCGCCGCGGTGTCGGCAACTGCCGCGGCCGGTGGCGCAGCGCCCTCCGGGGCTGCGCCGGCAGCAGACGCGCCCGGCGTGCCGCCCGGTGGCAGCGGCGGGCCTCAGGCCGGCTCGCCCTGCCTTACTGCGGGCCCGGCCAATGTCCCGCCGGGCCCGGCCGGCGGTCCCAAGTCTTTCCTGGTCGATGTGGACGGGGAAGTCTTCAATGTGAAAATCTCTCAGGTGACCGGGGGTGAGGGTTGTGCTGTCGTACTTGAGGGCGCCATGGAGGCCGGGGGCCCACGGGATATGCCCGCGGGGGCGGTCGTGGCGGGGGCGCCCGGGCTGGTGCTGTCCATCGCAGTCGGGGTGGGCGACCTAGTCGCCGAAGGCGACGAGATTGCGGTCATGGAGATCATGAAGATGCGCAGATCCATCCTTTCTTCCCGACAGGGAGTGGTGAGGGAGATCTGGGCGCAAGAGGGCGAAATGCTCGACGCCGATGACATTCTGCTGGTGGTCGGCTGAGATGTTCCGCAAGATTCTTGTCGCCAATCGGGGGGAGATAGCAGTGCGGGTGATACGGGCCTGCCGCGAGCTGGGGATAGCCTCGGTCGCCGTCTTCTCTGAAGCCGACAGGGAAGCCCTGTTCGTGAAGATGGCCGACGAGGCCCTCCTCCTCGGCCCGGCACCGGCCTCCCAGAGCTACCTCGCTATAGCGAAGATCATCGATGCCGCCGAGGAATGCGGCGCCGAGGCCATCCACCCCGGCTACGGCTTCCTCGCCGAGAATCCAAGTTTCGCGGCTGCCTGCGAGGGCCGCGGGATCAAGTTCATCGGACCCTCCAGCAGGGTGTTGGCGCTGGTGGGTGACAAGGCGGCTGCCCGCCGGGAGATGATCCTCGCGGGCGTACCGGTGGTCCCTGGCAGCAAAGAGTGTGTGTCCGATCCCGAGAAGGCACGAGCCGTAGTGAGGGAGATCGGCTGCCCGGTCATCATCAAGCCATCGGGGGGCGGGGGCGGCATCGGGATGACAATCGCAACCGACGAGGGTGAGCTGGTCAAAGCGCTCGAATGCGCGCAGGCTGCCGCTCGGAACGCCTTCGGCATCGGGGATGTGTACCTAGAGAGGTACCTGCCCAACCCGCGGCACATCGAGTTTCAGATCATCGCCGACTCCCAGGGAAACATCGTGCATCTAGGTGAGCGGGAGTGCTCTATCCAGCGTAGGCATCAGAAGCTCATCGAGGAGTCTCCCTGCGCGGCTATCGATGCCGAGACGCGAGCGCGGATGGGCCAAATGGCGGTGAACGCTGCCCGTCGGGTCGGCTACGAGGGCGCCGGAACGGTGGAATTCCTCTGGTCGGATGGGCAGTTCTACTTCATGGAAGTGAACGCCCGTGTCCAGGTGGAGCACCCGGTGACGGAGATGGTGACCGGCGTCGACATTGTGAAGGAACAGATCCGCGTCGCGTCGGGCCTTCCTCTGAGCCTCTCCCAGGCCGGGATAACGATGAGCGGATGGGCCATCGAGTGCCGCGTCAACGCTGAGGATCCCACGAACGGCTTCGTACCCACCCCAGGCAGGATCAGGGGCTACCTCCCACCGGGAGGGACCGGTGTCAGAGTGGACTCCGGGATCTACGACTCATACACCATTCCTCCCTTCTACGACCCCTTGATCGCGAAGCTGATCGTTTGGGGCGGGGACAGGAGTGAGGCCGTCAGCCGGATGAAGAGGGCCCTCGATGAGTACGTCATCCTTGGGGTCAAGAGCAACATTCCGTTCCATCTGGCGGTGATGGGCAATGAGCGCTTCGCGCTCGGCGAACTGGGGACCCATTTTATCGAGCAAGAGACCGGACTTGCCGCCGAGACGGAGCGGATGGCCGCGCGAACTCAGACCCTGGGAGAGAGGCTGTCTCATCTCGCACAAGACAGAAGAAAGATCGCCGCGATTGCCGCTGTGACAGCGGTGATTCAGAGCTAGACGGTTATCGCTGGACGACGATTGGGGGCTCTATGAACGGGAAGCGCAAAGTACTACTGGTCGCCACGCTAGATTCCAAGGAGATCGAGACCGCCTTCATCAGAGAGCGTCTGGAGGAGAACGACCTGGAGGTGTATCTGCTGGACGCGAGCATCCGCCTGACGATCGAGGGAGGCGCCCATATCGGCCCGGACCAGATTGCCGCCGCGGCGGGGACCACCATGCCCGAGATCCGCGCCCTCAATCACGAGGGCAAGTGTATGGCCCTCATGATCCAAGGCGCCATCACATGCGCTCATGAGTTGGACGATAGGGCGGGCTTCAGCGGCATCATCGCCGCAGGGGGTTCCGGCGGTACCACCCTCGGAGCCGCGGTCATGCGGACCTTCCCCTTCGGCCTGCCCAAAGTCCTGATCTCGACCATGGCGTCCGGCATGACCAAGCCCTTCGTGGGTACCAAAGACATCCTGATGCTCAACGCGGTCTGCGACGTGGCCGGTCTCAACACCGTCACGCGGCGGGTCTTCGAGAACGGCGCCCTGGCGTTGGCCGGGATGGCCAAGGGTTACAGGCCCCTGGAAACATCCGGTAAGCCGGTCGTGGCCATGTCGACCCTCAGTACCACAGACAAATGCTGCAACAGAGTTCGGGCGGCGCTGGAACAGGCGGGTTCAGAAGTGATGGTCTTCCATTCCCAGGGCACGGGCGGCGTGGCCATGGATGAGACCGTCCGGGAGCAGGACGTCTCCCTGGTGATCGATCTCTCCCTTATCGAGGTAGGGGATTACCTGGCCCAGGGCCTATACGACGGAGGGCCCGACCGGTGTAAGGCCGCGCTCGAGAAGGGGGTGCCGACGATCTTCGTGCCCGGCAACATCGACTTCTTGGTGGACGGACCCATCGAGGGGGCCAGGGTCCGCTTCCCCGGCCGCCGCTATCACATCCACAATGCCTCGGTGACGGCCGTACGAGCTGACGCCGACGACTTCAAGCGACTGGCCGAGCACATGGCGGGGCTCATCAGGGAGGCCAAGGGCCCAGTGGCATTCTTCGTACCGCTGCTCGGGTTCTCTGCGCACGACAGCGAACAGGGCCATCTGCACGATCCCTCGCTTCCACCGGTATTCGCCGAGCATCTGAAGAAGGTGATCCCAGAGGGGGTGCCGGTCATCGTCCTCCCATATCACATCAACGACGAGCAATTCGCCGATGCCCTCATCGAGCAGGCCAGAGTATTCGCAGGTACTGCTGCGCCGCCGGCGTGACCGCCGGCATGCCCACCGGGGGCGCGTGAGGATCGGGCATCTTGCGGGGGAGGAGACGCCTCAACTCTGCCGTTGGTTCACTGATGATGGCCGACAATGCGCGCACCCTAATGCGCCCGCACACACCACTCGGTGAACCTTTGTCTGTCGGCCTCAAGCTTCTCCGGCGTGCGGAAATCTGCGGGGCCGCATGCATCATAGTGGACCATGTCCGCGATGTCCCTTAATTCTTTGGGAATGGGGTCTTCAGCCGGATACCCGACCGCCATCATGTCGTAGGGGACAAGGTAATCGGGTAGGCCAAGGATTGTCCGCACTGCTTCTCCAGACTGGCCCCGCGCCGCGCCGCTGCACCATTGCGAAGCCAGCCCGAGAGATGTTGCTGCCAGATGCAAACACAGAAAAGCGCTGGCAAGCCCGGACAAGAAGATCTGGGTTTCGTCGCGGTCGCGATCCGGCTGCGGTCTATCCGGAAACTGAATGCGGGCCCTCCAATCACCGGCAAGGAGGATGAATACCGGCGCGTCGGCGAACCCCGGGTTGCGCCGAGGGCGGCCAGGATCAGCGCGCTACCAGTCTGCCGGCGCGGGCGGGGCCATGCTGACGGCGGCAGCCACCGCGTCTTTGACACCCTTATCCCTAATTACGATGAACTCCCAGGGCTGGCTATGGAACCCAGATGGAGCCGCCCATGGTGCCCCCCAGGGAGTTCGATTGCCGCCCCAGCATATCGCCACCAACCGGCGAAAAGCAGCCGCCCGCCATTTCCCAGGCCCGGCCTCCCTCACAGTCTGCGATATCGTGAAGCGTATCGTGAAACATAAGTCTTCGAGAGCGCAGCTAGCCACAAGGGGAGGATGCGGTGGACTTTAGAAAGACGGCGGGTTGCTTCGGTATCGGCTTTGTGGTTCTCGAGGTCGCGGGTTTCGTCCTCTGGGGAGCGCCCCCTGCGACGGGGGCCGCAGCAAGCGAGATCACAAGGTATTTTGCCGAGGCCGGAAACATGCCCAAGATTGGATCAGTCCTGAACGCGTTTGCCTATACCCTGGCGGTGCCGTTCATGGTCGGCTTCATACTCCCATTTCTTAGGAAGGATCGGGAACATGGTGAGGGCTACGGGTGGTTGGTCTTCGGCGGTTTCCTGGTCACGGGGGCGACGGCGCTGGTCGGTCTCAGCGGCTCTTTTGCTCAGGTATTGCGAGGGGGTGCCGAGCTGAACGGCGCGACCACCCGCGCGGTGTCGGACCTTTCCAACATGGCCTACGGACTGGCCATCTTCGTCATGGTGGTCTGGGCGGGAGGCGCGGCCGTGGCTGTCTTTAGGCGAAGAGTGATGCCCAAGTGGTTCGGATACCTCAGCGTACTTGCAGCTCTGGGCGGGATCAGCGGCATCGTCAGCGTCGTGAGCGCCGGCCTGGGGATGGCAATCGATGTAGGTTTCGTCCTGCTGGTGCTGTGGGTCTTGACCGCCAGCGCGGTCATGCTGCGAAAGCCGATGGCCAGTTGAGCCGGCATCGCGTTGCACTCGGCTCGACTCATGTTGGGCCCCGCGGCAGCGGGGAGCACCTTGTGACCTCCGCCGGCAGCCGGGGCCGTGATGTCGCATCAGCAGCCGGGTTTCAACGGCATACCTAGGGCGCGCCCGCTGCGTGGCGCCTCAGATTGACGCGGGACTTCGGTCTCTTCTAGTCCGGTGGCTGCGCTTCGGGCCGGCGCTTGAAGAAGCCCATTCCAAGTGGCACCGCGGCAAGAAGGACAAGCATGATGCCCGGAATCACGAAGAACCACGTGAGAAGGCTGAAGCTGGGCAGGCTGTCCAACTCCTGGAAGTTCGTCACATTTGCCTGCATGGCGTCGACTACAGGCTTGAAGTGAATCACGGCGGGAACCACTTTCGCAAAGATCGGTATGAGCTGAGGCACCCTGTCTTCAAGGGCCTGCCGTGCCTCGGTGACAGGGCCCAGCTTCACGAACGTGTCGTAATAGTAGTCGACCGTCTTGGCAACGCTGGCTGCCTTCATGATGGGCCGGAAATCGTCGAGCATGCTCTGCGCGGCATTCGTCTTGCCGGGCATCGACATCGCAAACGGAATCACTATGAGGGCAATCCCTATGACAAGTACGGGCCACAAGAAAAGGTGTCGTCTGTCTTTCACGCAGTCTCCCTCGGGTCTTCGTATGCCTGGTTCGCTTAGGTCTCAGTGTCCGTCCGCTGTCAGCTGGTCAAGTAGCTCTTGGGCGCCCGTGCGGCTTGGATCTAGTTCGACTGCCTTCTCCAGCGCCGCCCTTGCCTCTTTCCACCGTTCCAAGGCCATGTAGCAGGCACCTTCCCACTCTAGGAATCCGGCGTTCTCCGGGCGGAGCGCCACCGCGCGCTCGAGCTCCGGCAGCGCCCCCTCATAGTCCGCCTGATCGTAGTAGACGCCGCCAAGAGCCCAATGTGAGAAGGCGTCGGTGTCATCGAGGTCGATCGCCTGCCACAGGTTGGTCTCCGCTCCTTCATAGTCTCCCTTGTCCCAGAGGGCCCTGCCGATACCGCGATACGCCTGGTACTCATAGCCCTCGTCAAGTTGCAGAGCGTTGCGACAATACTCGATCGCTGAATCGTACTGCTCTGTCTGCCGGTAGGCGGTGGCCAAATACAATACGTAGTCCGGATAGTTGGGAGCTAAGGTGACGGCCTTCTTGAAGTTGGATACCGCGGCCTGCCAGTCGTCGGCGTCCGCCTTCACGGCACCCATCGCGACCAGTACTCCGGGCTCATTCGGGGCGAGACTTATCGCCCTCGAGACTTCGGCAAGCGCCTCATCGGAACGCCCCATGGCAGAGTAGATCTCGCCCAAGAATGCATGCGCCAGCGCGCTGTTCGGATCGAGTTCCAGCGCCTTGTTACAGGCCTCTTCGGCCGAGGTGAAATCCCGGCCGTCGCTCTGGTCAATGAACGAGTATCTGCAGGCAGCTAGGTAGGCCCAGGCTTGAACGTTGCCCGGATCTGAAGTGACGGCAGATTCAAGCTGTTGGGCTCCGAGTCTGCTCGACTTGGGCAAGTGGTAGTAGGCGATCCCCAGACCGATCCGGGCGGCGGTGTCTTTGGGATTGGTCTGGAGGGCCTCCGTGTATTTGGCGATCGCTTCGTTGAACTTGCCGGCCATCATGAGAGAGCCGGCCTCCGCGCGAAGTGCCGCGGTCTGCGGTGACGGATCGGGGACGACGGTTGAGCCTGGGGACGAGCCACCCGTCGTGAGGGGACCCGATGCTACGGATGAGAGGATGCTCGAAACGGTGGAGGCTAGCGATGAGGTCGCGGTGGTGGTGGTCGGTTTACCGCCCCTGGTGCCCAACACGCCGGCCAGGATTGCCACGACTACCACCACAGCCGCTGCGGCCACTATGATCCCGAGCCGCTTGTGAAGGCGTTCCGCTAGTGTGGGCTGAGATGGTTGTCCCCAGTCGGCGTAGGGGTAAGGATAGGGTTGGTCGGGCGCCATCTGCGGTTCCGACGCGGGTGGCGGGCCTGGTGGGGCCGAGGCGGCAGCCGGAGCCTGCTGAGGAAATGGTTCAAGCCGGGTCGTTCCAGGTGGGCCTGCTGCGGTCATGGCGGGGACGGCGGCAGAAGGCTGCCCCAGCGCGGCTCTCAAGCCGCTCGCCAGGCCGGCGGCAGACTGGTAGCGCTTGCCGGGGTCCTTCGCCAGCGCTCCCTCGAGCACCGATTGCACGGCTGGTGACAAGGCAGGGTTGATCGAAGCAAGAGATGGGACCGGTGCCGCGATCTGTTGCGCTATCACTGAGCCCGTCGTGTCTCCATCGAATGGCACGCGTCCTGTCAGCGCCTGGAAGAGCACGATTCCCAGGGAATAGATATCGGTTTTGACGTCGGCGCCCAAGCCTTGCGCCTGCTCGGGCGCCATGTAGTGTGCGCTCCCCATCACCATGCCCGAGTCCGTGAAGGAAGTCACGCCCAGCATCTTGGCGATTCCGTAATCCGTAAGGATGGGATCACCGGCGCTTGTAAGCATGATGTTGGACGGCTTGATGTCCCTATGGATCATGCCTTGCCCGGCCGCGTAATCAATGGCGGAACACAAAGGCACGAAGAGCTTGAGTACCTGGTCGGCGGACAACACCTGGCGCCGTTCTTTGGTGTTCTTAAGAAGGGCTGCCAGGGTACCTCCGTCCATGAATTCCATCACCATGTAGTACCCGTCGCCCTCGACGCCGAAGTCGAACACTCTAATGATATTGGGGTGGCGCAGCGCCGCGATCGCCTGGGCTTCGTGCCGGAAGCGGCCGACAAACGCCTTATCCATGGCGAGGTGGGGGTGTAGGACCTTGATGGCAACGGAGCGGTCGAGCATGGGGTCGTGGGCCTCGTATACCGTTGCCATACCCCCTTGGCCCACGAGGCTGGTGATCTCATATCGTCCGAGTTTGGTTCCGATGCCTATTTCCATCAGATCACCCCCCTAGACTGTCCCGTATCTACAGAGTGTCCTTCCGTTTCTGCAGGTACAGCACCAGAAGAAAGACGGCGGAGGTCAGCACGACGGCCATCAGCCAATAGAAGCCCACGTTCACGTGAAAGATGTCGCCATACTGGTCCTGAAGAGACGACACCAGGCCCTGCTTCTCCCCCATCGTCGGGAGACCCTCCATTCCCGGAAGGGAGATATTCGGCAATCCAGCGCCCATGCCTGCTCCACCCTCCACCTTGGCCGACGTGACTAGGGCGCCCAGCTCCCAGCGGGCGGACGTGATCCATCCGAGGACCTTTCCTGCGAGGCCAATGTCCGCCATTGGGATTATGCCTCCGGAGAAGACGAATTGGGGCACCAGGACAAGGATTACCAGCAGCATCGCTCGGTCCTCACTCGGGGCCACGGCTGAGACCAGAAGTCCCCACATTACTCCCGCGAAAGTCCCCAGGATCATCGGCACCAGAAGCGCGAGGGCCTGGAGCCCGCCAAGATGCGAAAAATCGACCGCGGCAAGCAGGAACACAAACAGCATCACCGAGCTGTATATCGCGAACGCGAAGCCTACCGCGGCCTTGGAGGCGACGAAGGGGAGAACCCCCAGTCCAACCATGCGCTCGCGCCGGTAGACCGCGTCCTCTTTGACGATCTCGCGCACCGATGTGATGGTGCCCACGAGTACGGTGATGAGGCACGTTATGAAGAACATCGTAACGGCTTGGGTGGCACTCCCGGTCTGAGGGTCGAAGATGTTCCGCTTCCAGATCAAGAAATCGAGCATCCCCAAGAAGGGGGCGATCGCCAGCAGTAGAGCCGCCGTCTTCTTATCTCCCCAGATCGTGTCCAGATACCGCCGGCACAGAATGAGGAACTGCCGAAACCCAGAAACCTGGTGGAAGCGCGCGGTGCGCGGCGCAGAGATGGTCGGCCGGGCAGGCGGCACAAGGACAGGTTGCGCGACGGCCCCCACCGCGACGCCGGGTATGGAGGCCGGTGCAGCCGCAGCCGGCAACTGACCGCCCGAAACCGAAGCCTGTGGCTGCAGCGGCACGGGAGGGAGCCCCGCGGGCGAACCTGGCGCAACCCGCGGAATACTGGCCAGCCGTAATTCCACGTTCTCCCGATACGCCCCCGAGGACCGGAAGCGCCGCCCCCATTCCAGAGGCTCCCCTTCGTCGAGACGGGTATAGATCTCGTCGAAGTCATCGACATTGAAGTAGCGCAGCGCTTCTTCTGGCCCGCCGAAGTATGCGAGGTGACCGCCGCGGGCCAAGAAGGCCACCTTGTCACATGTCATGACGTTCTTGGTGGCGTGAGTCACGAGCACCACGGTGCGGCCTTCGTCGGCCAACCGGCGCAGCAGACGCATCATTTGTGACTCAGTGCCCGGGTCGAGGCCCGAGGTCGCCTCATCCAGGAAGAAAAGACTTGGACGGGTGAGCAACTCCACGCCCATGGATACCCGCTTGCGCTGACCGCCACTAAGCTGACGGACTGCGCGGTCCCTGCAGCTTTGGATGTCCAACTGCTCGAGCACCTGCTGGACTCGCTTCTGACGTTCGAGCGCAGTGGTATCCCGTGGCATTCTTAGTTCAGCCGCGTAGTTCAGAGCACGAAAGACGGGGAGTTCGCGATGGATGATATCGTCTTGAGGCACGTATCCCAGGTCATTGCGGTAGGCCCCGAAGCTCTGGTAGAGACTTACTCCGTTGAGGAGAACATTTCCGCCGGTCGCGGGGTGGAAACCGCATAGCGCGTTGAGGAGAGTGGTTTTTCCCGAACCGCTACCGCCCACGATGGCCACGAACTCTTGGGGCAGAATGGACAGGCAAACGTCTTGCAGGATTCGCAGCCCCTTTCCCACCTGACGCGAGAGATGGAGGGCATCGATTCGCAGATTGCCCTCCTCGTTGAACATGTGCATCTTGCCTTGAGCCAGCACCAAGCGGCTTGTCCCGATACGGACGATGTCCCCCTCGCCAAGAGCCCGTCTTTTGACCAACTGACCGTTGACGTAAGTGCCGCTCGAGCTGCCTAAGTCCTCGACGATCAGCTCGGCGCCCTGGCGGGTGACGCGGGCATGGGCACGGGACACTTGTGGATGAGATAGGGACACATCAGCGTTGTCACTGCGGCCGAGCGTCAGCGGTGCGTTTTGGGGGACTTCAAACTCCATCACGGTCGCTGTGTGCTGGACACCAGGCTCGTCTGCTTGATGGAACTCCAAGCGCACCGACTGGCCGATGGTTAGAGCGTCGCCGTCGGAAAGAGACATGCGCGTCACGGGCCCTGTTGCAGTCCATAGTCCATTGGAGCTCCCAAGATCCGCGATCTCCCACGATGAATCCCGCCGTTCCAAGACCGCGTGGCGCCGGGAGACCGCGTCGAAGGCCACCACCACGTCGTTGGACGGGTCGCGGCCCAATGTCAGCCTGGTTCCGCGCAGCTTGTACTCCTCCGTCCCTCGCGGGGTCGTGACCAAGAGTCTGGGCGCTGTCCTACCGGAGACGACAACCGAGCGCGGTGCGCCCGGTTGAACGGCCGAATTCCCTTCGTCAGCACCGAGAAGCGGATCCGAGGACTCAGGGTTGCGGTACTTGATTGAGAAAGGTCCAATGGTGAAGCAGGATCCGTCGTGGAGATCATGCGCCACCTTTGCTTCCAGCTCTTCACCATCGACCCGCGTCCCGTTTGCGCTGCCCAGGTCTAAGAGCTGACATCCCTCAGCGGAAGAGACGATCCGAGCGTGGAACCGCGAAACCTTGGGGTGGTCCAGGCATACCTCATTTTGCGGGTCACGGCCCAGTCCCGTCGAGGGCAGGCTCAGGCTGTACTTCTCGCTCGCCTCCTGGCCCTCAATGTCAAGAGTGCCGAACACCATCCGTCACTTCACATATGCCTTCAAGCAGACATTGGCGTTCGCGTCGTAGGTTTCGGTGAGATCCGACCATTCGCTGCCGTCTGGGCTGACGTAGCTCTGCCCGGACTCGGCTGTGGCCTGACTGGAAAAGTTCTCGATGGGATATTCAATCGCTATAGGGTCGTTGGTTCCAAGCGACGTGATCCTGACTGCCACAACGAACGGTTCGCCCGTCGACAGCGCGACCGGCTCCTCTAATTCGATGGTATGAAATCCCATATAGGCGAGCTCGCCGCTGGTGCTCGGCGTGAGGTCGGTAAGGCTCGAGCCGGTGTAGACGGAGTAGCTGGTCCCAGGCGCGAGGGTGTAAAAGCCAACGGCGCTCAGCGAGGAATCCTCTTCCGCCGTGAACACGTTGGCGAACCAGGCTTCAGGGCTCGAGTATCCCATGCAGTTGATATCACCGAGCGGGTCGTACTGATAGATGCCGCTGTAGGTGTCGGTCGATTCCGCCTGATCGACCACCGCCATCAGATCGGTGTTGCCGCAGATCGAGTCAGTAGTAGGACACCCAGAAGTAGCCGGCGTCACCAAAATCGGTTCCCCAACTGTTCTTGATGAGAAAGGCCCCGTCGCCCGATGGCTGCATGGGGAAGTTCGAGGCGGGATAGTCGTCGTCCCAGCCGATGACCAGGACCGCATGGTTGGCCCACAACGGGCCATTGTAGTAGTAACTGGCGCTTGAGGCGTCGAAATACATGGAGCCGGAGGAGGAGTCCTGCCAGCTCAAGGTGATGTAGACCCCGCCGAACTGCATTACCGCCCTCTTGACGTTGTCGTTGTCGAGCGGTCCGCCGCGAGCCGGGATCCAGTTGACTTCTTGAACATGCTTGACGGGGCTGAGCCCGGCCGGTGTATAGCTGTCCCCGTATTCGTCTGAGCTTTCCTCGACGGGCCCGCCCCAACGGACCAGGTAGGCCGTGGACATCTCGATGTTTCCGCCGTGGTTGTAGGGATCGTCTCCGACATCATATTGGCTGTTGAGGACCATGTTGTCCTCCGAGAAATTCCAAGTCTCGTCCGGCAACAGCCAGGATTCCAGCGAACCGAGAGTTGCGAAGGACCAGCATGTGCCGTAGGGGTTCTGGTCTCCCACCGGCGTCACTCTTTCCTCGGTCCGCAAGTCATAACTACTCGGTAGCACTTCGGGCAACTCTTGACCGGGACCCAGGGGCGGCAAACCGAGCTCACTGAGGGTGGGCACGTGGATTCCCCGCGCATAGAGGAAGTCCTGGGAGAGAGGTCTCAGACCGAGAGCGTGACCCACTGTGGCGATCGTCGACGCGTCCGTCATCGGAAGGAGGAGTGAGTCGAGGAAAGCTCTATTCAGCGGGGCAATGGTGGGGAGGCGAATGCCGGCGATCGTGGAGGAGGTTGTTAACGTGTTGCCCGCCGGTGCTGAGGCCGCCGCACCTCCAGTATCCGGCACAACGATTTCGCCTGCCTGCTGCGACGGCACCATCGGCCCAGGGACCGTAATCGACACTCCCGCGTGCGAGTTTCCGCAGGCGGCTGAGAGAGCGGCGACCGTCAGCAGAGTCAGTACTAGGATGACTACCCGTAGCCGCATGGCAACTGACCTCCAATTCCGCGATTGAGAAGGCCGACAATTCAACGCTAACTCCTAGACACAGCAAGCGTCAACAACGGGAGGCCTACCATTAAGAGCCGTTTATGCGGGAGAATAGGGCCGCCAATGGCCTCATTGACGAAGAAAGGCCTCAGCTTGTTCCAGCAGTACCGCCTGCAGGACTTCTGGGATATGGAACCGGCCGCGCGGCAAGAAGTGTTGCTCGCGGGGATTGGGCATGTCCACGCCTGGCATTACGAGCGAAACTCGGCCTACCGAGGTTCAGTGTCCGCACGCGGACTCGGCGCGACGTTGGATGCAAAGCCGCGTGCAGCCGAGCTTTCCCGACTGCTTCGTCCCACAGCAGCGACCTTCAAGTCGTATCTCGACGTGCTCGGAACCGCCTTCCCGCAAGACGACCCGTCGGGGTTTCTGGAGTGGCTGGAGGTCCAGGTCTCGATTCCACTAGAACTTGAGCGGCGGAGGGCATTCGAAAAGCGATATGGATCGCTCGAGGCCCTGTTCCGCGCCATAGAGCGGGAGTTCGCGGACGTCGGCCTACAGATCCTCACCTCGAGCGGCACATCCGGCCGGGCGACGATCATGGTCCGGGACGGCCTGGCTACGGAATTGACCGTGGATGCGTTCTACCAAGCCTTCCAGCGCTTTTTCGGGATGAAGGCGGACCATGTGGCGGTCTTCATGATGCCCCGCCGCACGCGGATCGCCATGGCCCGTATGGCTCGGTTTAGTGTGGATCGTATAGGTCTGTCACCCGAACGCGTCCACTACGCCATCCCCTTCCCCGCCTATCCCGATCAGGTTCGGATCAGAGGCGGCCGGACCTTACGCCCCGGGATACGTGGCTTGGCCGAACGGCGACTGTGGCATCCGTCCATCAACGCCATGCAAAGATATCTGGTCGATCCGCTATCCACGCGAAAGGCGTTGGGCTGGCTCCGCAAAGCGGCCAAGGCCAAGGAGAAGGTGTTGCTCTTTGGCAGCCCCGCGCAGCTGCATCAGGTTGCTCTCTCTGTGATCAAGGATGGATCGGGGCTGGCTCTTGCTCCCGGAAGCCTGCTGGGAACAGGTGGGGGGATGAAAGACTGGTATCCCTCTTCCTTTGCTGAGATCCGGGACGACGTGGCCAGGGCGTTCCGATCGGCGGATGGTACGCCGCTCGCGATGCATGACGTTTACGGCATGGCTGAGGCCAATTGGGCTGCAATGCAGTGCCGGGAAGGCAATTACCACGTTCCGCCGTGGGTCCATTGCGTGACACTTGATGAAGATGACCGCATCCAGAACGGACCGCTCACGACCGGCATCCTCGGCTTCTTTGATCCATTTGGCGGAGGCCGGTTGTTTCCGGCCTTCTTCAAGACCGGCGACAGAGTGATTCTGAGCAGCGGTGCCGGAGACCTGCAGTGCCGGTGCGGAGAGGCCTGCGCATACCTGGCGCGAGACTCCATCCGTCGCGTAGACCTGTTCGGGGAAGCCGGTTGCGCCGCCCAACTATGATGGTGCCCGGTACGCCTGTGGGTGCGCTTCCCGGCTTCTGGCTACCCCGCTCCGTCCGGGAGCAACTGTTGACGCCGGAGATCGCGTGGGAGTCTGTTGCCTTCTCTGAGGGGCGCGAATGTGGCAAAGAGTGCGCGGCAGATGATCCCGACGCCGTGGCGGTGAGCTGGCCGCGCCTAAGTGCCGCAGAATGGGGTCGCGCGCTCGACATCCTTTCCCGGAATCGAGCCCGGGCGCCGCGGGGTCCGGAGCTGTGGAGCCGCCTGCAGAGCGCCTTGCATAGTGTTGCCGTTCGTCAGACGCGAGGTAACGCCTCCGGCTACCATGCTGTGCTTTCTGCCCTTTCGAGTTATACGGGCTATTCGCCGCAGATGATCGGCGTCGCCCTGCATTCGCGGGCCCTCTGGCAGGTCGATGATATGGCCAAGGCTTTCCAGTTCCGTCCTACCTGGGAAGCTGCGCGCCAATGGGCGCCACTTGCCGGGCTGCCCGGCCTATTGCGCTTCTATCCTTCTGGTCGCCTGGCATCGGCCCGGCACCGGTATGCCCTCGGCGCAAAGGCGCCCCTCTTTGGCTCTGAAAGACCGCCCGAGACGGTTGTGGGGTTCGCGGCCGGGAACGTCCCTGGGGCTGCTCTCCTCATCGTGCTGCTCGCGTTAGCCACGGCCATATCCGGCGGCGGTTCACCGGCCGTTCTCGTAAGGAACTCACGCCGGGAGCCGATCTTCAGTCCGCTGGTGCTCTCCATGCTGGAGGAGGAAGACGAGGACCTTGTCTCAAGTGTGGCCCTTCTCATCTGGGACTACGACGACCTGCAACTGCAGCGGGTAGTTCTGTCTGGCGCCGATCTCGTCGTTGCCGCCGCCGGCGACGACACCATCGGTCGCATCAGCAAGGACATCGCGCTGTGCGGTGGGGCAGCTCGCTTCCACGCTCATGGTCACAAGGTGAGCTTCACGACGATTGGGAAGAAGTACCTCACCGGCAGCCGTGAGCAGCTTGGCATTTCAGGGATTGACGATCTCGAGGGGGTTGCGCTTCTTGCCGCCCTGGATACCGCAATGTGGGACCAGAATGGTTGCCTCTCCTCCCGCGTTCATTTCGTGGAGCGGGGCGGTGCGCCAGACGACGAGCCCCAGGCCTATGCGGAGGCCCTGACGCGCAGAATGCGGATGCTCGCGGCCGGTCTTCCCCGAGGCCGGTGGCCGCGTAACCGGCTTCACGACTCTTTCGACAGCTACAAGGCGATGGAGTCCTGGGGCCCCATCCGCGTGCTTTCAGACTACGACGACGACTTCGTTGTCATCCTCGACGGGCGGCACCCAGCAGCCGACGAGTCCGGGGCGCGTGCCTTCGCGGCCCAAGTGAACGACTGCCAAGGACGTGTGGTCGTAGTGCGCCTGGTCGACGATCTTCTGGAGGTGCCGGAGCTGTACCTGAGGCATTTGCCCCGCGGGATGCTCCAATCCATGAGTGTGGCGATCGGGATCTCTGATCAACCGCCTAACCGGCGCTTTCTCGAGTTCGCCTCCGCCTGTGGCCGGGAAGGCGTCACGGCGATTCGATCAGCCGGGCGGGCCGCATTTCCGCAGCTCGCATACTCCTGGGACGGGTATCTGCCTCTCGACCTGGTTAGACGTCGGCCGGCCGGCCACTTCACGACCATCGAATTCGACGACTGCGCCGAGTCTATGCGGAGCACCTACCAAGAACTCGACAAGCTGCTCCGGCCGCCTCGGCCCGGCGAACGCCACCAGTCGGTGGCCGACCCGGGGAGCAGCACAGACGGGTCCTCTTAGCGTTGGCTCAGTAACCGAACGCGCGATCATTCCCACGGGTGGCCGCCACTGAAAGTCACACGCAATCCGCGTATCGGCTACCCGATCATCCGCCCGATTTCCCGCAGCACTCCCAAGACATTCTTTGGCAGTGTACGGGGCTTTTTCCCCAGGGCGTAGCAGCACCAGATGATCTGTGAAGTTCGTTCGATCAACTTGGCAGTGTTAGCCGCATGCTCGAGTGTGCTCCCAGTGGTCACCAGTCCGTGGTTCTGCAGTACGACCGCCATGCCATCTCCCAAGGCCTCCCGCACACGCTTCGCCAACTCGGCACTACCCGGCATGATGAAGGGAACGCGAGGGATCTCCCCCAGAAAGGCCGCTTCGGTGCTCACAGGCAGGAAGGGAAGATTGGCCACGCCCAAGATCGTCGCAAACGTTGCGTGCGTATGGATCACGGCTTCTACATCGAGACGTGCCTTGTATATCTCGGAATGAAGTTGCGACTCGGAAGAAGGAGCGAGAGCATCGGGGTCGAGAGCGTTGCCCTCGAGGTCGATGCGCACCATCATGTCTTTGCTCAGCGCGCCTTTGTCGAGCTGGCTCGGCGTGACAAGAGCCTCAGCCGCCCCCGGGATGCGCACGCTTACGTTGCCCCCGGTGGCTGTAATCAGATCGGCTGCGAGAAGCTCCTCAGTGATCCGAAGAATTCTTTCTCGGAGATCCTCGATCTCCGCCTGGCCACCTGACACCGGTATCGATGGGAGGGACCCATTCGCGCTTGCCGGGCGGCCCACCGTGGAGAGGGTCTGAAGCCCCGCGGACGGGCCGCGGGATTCCGCCAACGATGCATTTGCGGGTCGGGCGGGCTCGCCGCTCCCAACCTTGCCGCCCATCTTGGAAAAG
>JAMDEO010000048.1:0-28932 GCA_023483915.1 Actinomycetota bacterium | reverse complement strand
CCCGGGCAGCGGAGTACAGCCGCACCAGGTCTCCCTGGATCTTCTGCATGCTCATGGCCAATCTCAGGTCACCGGTGAACGAGAGTCGTCCGGTTAGAGCGGCCTTGTTGCCGTTCAGGCGACCTGTGAGAATGCTGTCGAGGTTTTCTGCTCTGGCTTTCATCCTTACGTCGACCGGTTCCGGGGGCATCCCCATGCCGGCGGTTACCCGCCCCTCGCGAAAGCGGAAATGAAATTCGAGTCCGAAGTCATTCACAAAGTAGTGGGAGCTAACAGTGTTGTTCGCCGCGAAGCGTGTGAGCGCCTCGTCGTCACCCAGACTTGAGACGAAGCTCTGCAGTACCCGCTCCATCTGTTCTTTGGCCGGGTTGGTAGTCGTGTGGCCAGGATCCCAAGCCACGCCTGCCGGGCGGCTCGCCGTCTGCCCGATCTGTGCGGGGGAAGCGCGGTGTTCTGCCGTCGTCACTTCGTGCCGGAGATCATCGACGGCGGGACGAAACTCCGAATCGGACGCTGCGAGCGCAGCAACGTCCGCAACGGAGCGCGGCTCATTCCAGCTGAATGACTGCAGCGCGTCGGGATTGAGGATGCCCAAGGGCGGCTCACCCCTGACCATCCGCGAAAGATCCTCGACCACCGCCTGCCCTTGATGAGCGGCCACGTCGAACGTATTTCCGGCGATGTGCGGAGTGGCAAGTACGTTGGGCAAGGCCAGCAAGGGCTCCTCAGATCCTGGGGGCTCATTTCTGAAGACATCAAGGGCAGCCCCGGCGAGGCGGCCGGAGCTCAAGGCTGCGTGCAGTGCGTCTTCATCGACCAAAGCACCACGGGCAGTGTTGATCAGCCAGGCACCCTGTTTCATCAGAGATAGTTCGCCGGCCCCTATGAGTTCCTGTGTCTCTGACGTCGTTGGAACGTGCAGACTTACGTAATCGCTTGTGCTGAGCAGCGACTTCAGCGGAACAGGAGTGCCGCCTGCGGCCCGAATATCGTTTTCGTCAACATAGGGGTCATGGACGAGCACCCTGGGGCCGAAAGGCTGCAGACGTTGGGTTACCGCTTTCCCCACCGCGCCGAAACCGACCAGTCCCACAGTCTTGCTTCGCAACTCGTGGCCTTGGAGTTCGACGTGCGCTTGCCCTTGTTTGCCCATATCGCCGGCGTCTCTACCCGGTTCGTGCAGGAATGCATTGGCCGCGACGACCTTGCGGGCAAGTGCCAACATGAAGGCAAGCGTGAGATCGGCCACGGCGTCCGCATTTCTCCCGGGTACGGAAAGGACGGGGATGGCGAGGGCACTGCAGGCCGCCACGTCGACGTTGACGGCCCTTCCCCGGCATGACGCAACCACGCGTAGATCGGGTAGCCGTAGCAGCACCGACTTGTCGACCAAGTCCACCTCGGTGATAAACACGTGAAAGCCCGTCGCTGCTTGGGCCAGCTCGTCACCGGTCAGGAGCCGCATGGCGTCGCGATAGCTTGCATACTCGACATAGCCGAGCTCACGCATCGCGCCGAGGCTATCGTCGTCGAGGTCGGCGGTAACAAGGATGCGTAGGGGATGGGAGGGCGGCCGCCACCGAGAAGCGGTTCCATCACCTGGTGCCTGAAGTATCATGTGCTGCAAAGCGATTCCCGCAGCGAGCTGGTCGGCCGAGGAGCGGGCGCGGATGAGGCGATCCCAATCCAGAGACAGATCCCGGTAGCAGAGGGTATGTTCTGGGTCGGGCATCACCTCATGGACTCGCGCAAGCCGGGCCACGCCATCTCGAAGACCGGGGAAGGCGCCGGCTCCCACACCTGCACAGATAGCGGCGCCGATCGAGCTGGCATCCGGGCAGGCAGAAACGCGGACCGGCCTATCCAGGATGTTCGCGACCAGCCGCGTCCAAACCGGACTCTGGGTCATACCCCCCGCCATCCGCACTTCTGCGCGGCGGCCGACCGGGGTTGAGACGAGCTGATCCACCTTGCGCTTGACGGCATGCGCCATTCCTTCCAAGACTGCGCGGCTCAGGTGCGGGAGGGGCGGAACGTCATCCGCGAAAGCGAGCGGAGGAAACGACAGATTGCCGATGGGCATAGCCATTTCGCCCGCATTCATCACGTTCGCGCTGCCGGCATAGATGATGCCACCCGCGCCCGGCGTACATGCCGCTGCGTTTGCCACAAACCTTTGTACGCCATCAGAACGACCGGGGAAGAGGAGGGAGGCAAACCAGTTCAGACTGTCGCCTACAGGACCGGCATTACTCTCGATCACCCAGCGATCGGGGACCACGTGATTCCCCACCCAGAGATCTGCTTCATCGCCCTTCCAGGGGGCGGCCGTCACCAACTGAATGGGCGTCGTGCTTCCCGCGACGACGCCCAACTGCTCCGGCTCGACGGCGCCTACGCCAAGCATTGCGCACTGAGTATCTGCGCCGCCCACTACTACGGGTGTTCCCCCGAGAAGCCCAAGGTGGGCGGCGGCAGCCGGCAGCAGCCCCCCTAGAGGGGTTCCGGCCTCGACGACGGGCGGGAACACCCGCTCGGTTATGCCCAGTTCTTTGACCAACTCCCACAGCCATTGCTTTTCTGCGACATCGAAAAGCAATGTCCCGCTCGCCTGCGATGGTGTTGTGGAAGGCACGCCAGTAAGACGGTAGCCGATCCAGTCGCTCAGACTCAAAACGTGAGCCGCTTTTCTCAGCGTCTGTGGGTCGTTAGAAGCGAGCCACTGCAGTCGAGGGGCGGCAAAGATGGGCAGCGGCCAATGGCCCGTTCGCGTTCTGAGGGAGAGCACATCCCCATTGGCTAGGGCTATCGCCTCCTCTGCGGCTCGGCTATCCCGATTGGGGGCGGCGAAGATGACCGAACCCTCTTCGTCCACCAGCACGAGGCTGAATCTCATTCCTGAGACTGCTACCCCGAGCACTTCGCTGGGGCGGGCCTTGGCCTTGATCAGCGTCTCACAAGAGACCTCTCCGAGCAGGCGCCAGCAGCAGGCGAGGTCCATATTGAAGGCGAAAACACCTGCCTCAGGGGCCGCTACGGCCGACCATGAGCGGGTTGCGCTTGTGATCTGCCCACTCTCAACATCTACGACCGAGCAGCGGATGCCGCGACTCCCAGCATCCAGGCCCAGCAACAAGCCACTCACCTCCGCACCCTCCTCGCGCCACGCAAACCAGGCCCCTCCGTTCAACCTTCGGATTCCCAAAGAATAAGGCGGGAGGGGCCACGGAGGCAACTGATGGCCAAGTTGACAGATACCGCGCGTGCTAGAATCGGGCGTAGTGGCGCTACCCCGCGTCGAGACTGATTGGGTCTTGGATCTATGTACACCCGTTATCCAAGCTCGAGCGTGGTTCTCTATGACGGCCTGACGTCCGTACATTTCCTCCTCGGCGGTGCCGCTCTGCTCTTAGGCTACCAATTCCCGATCGGTCTACCACTAGCGGCAGCGTACGTAGTTCTTGCTTTCACAGAGATGTTTGTGCTTATGCCGCTCACCGTCTGTCCTTCCTGCATTTACACGCGGTTGGAAGGATCTTTATGTGTCTCGGGCATGAATCGCTGGTCACGGAGAATTGCGCGCCCGCGGGAGGTGGCAAGGTTCGGAGATCGGGCGAAGGGCACTTTCTGTCCCAATAACCTGTACCTGGCCTCGCTTGGCTTCCCGGTAGTTGCAGTGATTCCTGGGATGGCTCTGCGTTTCTGGTGCCGGTTTGAAGAACCCTGGTTCGTCCTGGTGGCGCTGCTATTGTTTCGGTTCTTCGTGGTCTTTCCACGGATCGCCTGCATCAATTGCCGGGCAAAGAACGTCTGCCCGAATGCGCAAGCCATGGGGCTTTCAGGGCAATAGTAGAGGGACATCGTCGTATCGGTAGCTCGGGGGAGTCGGATTCGCCTGACTCAGTCCGGGAACGCGAGCAACCTGCAACTCGCCACTTGGGCGCGCGTCTGGGCCGCGCGGTCAGGCGCTGCGCCGCTCGACTCAACATGGTCTATTAGGGATCGTCGGCGCCCGTGTCGACCATCCGCCGGACAAAGCAGTCATTCATGTATAGCTGGCTAGCCCACGTGGTTACTCCAACTAGGACAGCCAGCTAGACAGGCTGATTCCAACAAAGACCTATTGACAAGTCTAGGAATTGGTGTTCATAATTTCACAGTAGGGTCAGTTGAACTCGTGAGAAACGGAACGGCTGCCCCGTGACGGCAAGGCCCACTGCGACGCACCGACCGCGTGCACGCACTTATTTGCCATCGATCCGCCCGCGGCCGGATCCGGGTCTTGGCGGGAATCGCCAGACCTGTGCGTTCGAGCGGACGCAAACCCCGACTGACGGACCCTGACCCGACGGATTTAGACCCTGATTGTCACCGAAAGTCGACCGACATAAAAACCATTGACGGTATCTGAGGCATCGGAGGCCAACCGGCCAGAATTGGGGGGCACATGAGGACCGGCGTGTTCATCTGCCAGGTCGACGCGGGCGGTGCCGAGCTGGTGAACACCCACTCGGTAGAAGCCTATGCGGCCAATCTTCCGAACGTCGAACTTGTCAAGGATCTGGGAGTGCTTCCCTCCCTCGATCCGCAGGCGCTGTCGGGCGAGATAGCGCAGGCCAAACTCGAAAGGGTGGTCATCGGCGGGGACTCACCGGGGTTCTTCAAACCGGCGTTTACCAAGGCCATGCTGCTCGCCGGCGGGGATCCCGACGAGGTCCGGCTTGCGTCGTTCAGAGAACACCGGGCTGCGGCAAGCATGGGGACGGCAAGGGCCAAATCGGTGGTGGCGTGTGCGGTTCTAGGTGTACCCTTCTCGCTGGCAGCCAGGCCCGACACGACCGCCACCCAGCCAGGTACGCTCATCATAGGGGGAGGCGTGGCCGGAATTCAGGCTGCCCTCGAAATCGCCGATGCGGGCAAGCAGGTTTACCTGGTGGAGCGGACTCCCACGATCGGGGGTCACATGGCCATGTTCGACAAGACCTTCCCCACCCTTGACTGCGCAGCCTGCATCCTAACTCCCAAGATGGTTGGCATTGGTCAGCACGAGATGATCGACCTGATGACCTATGCCGAGGTGGACAGCATCAGCGGCCATCCGGGCTCATACAAAGCCAGGATCCGGAAAAAGGCGCGTCACGTTGACCTCGACTCCTGCGTAGCCTGCAATGTATGCGCGGAATCCTGTCCGCGCAAAGCCCCGAGTGAGTTCGACAACGGCATCTGCGAGCGTAAGGCGATCTTCATTCCCTTTCCGCAGGCGGTGCCCAACGCCTATGTTCTGGACGAGTCTTCCTGCCTCTACTATGAGAGCAAAGGTGAGAAGTGCGGAGTCTGCGCCAAGAAATGCCCCAAGCAGTGTATCGATCTTGCCCAGCAGGACGAGTTCGTGGACGTCGAAGTCGGGAACCTCATCATCGCCACCGGCTATGACGTGTATCCGGTGGGCAAGATCGAACGGTATGGATATGGGGTGCTACCGAACGTCTTCACGGCATTGGAGTTCGAGCGTCTGACCAACGCCTCAGGCCCCACGGGCGGGAAGATCGTCACCAAGACGAAGAGACAAAATAAGCGGACCAAGCTTGACGAATGGGTGCTCGATACCGACGGCGAACCTCCGCAGAGGGTAGCGATCATCCACTGTGTCGGCTCCAGAGACGCGCGTCACAACGCCTACTGCTCGAGGGTGTGCTGCATGTACTCCTTGAAGTTCGCGCACCTGGTGCGAGAGAAGCTTCCCGACGCTACTTGCTACGAGTACTACATCGACATGCGCGCATTCGGCAAGGGCTACGAGGAGTTCGCCGAGCGCATCGCCGAGGAGGGGACTTTCGTAGTTAGGGGGCGGACGGCGCGGGTGACGGAGGTCGATGGGCAGATGATCATCAAAGGGGAGGACATTCTCAGCGACAAGGTGATCGAATCCCCCGTCGACATGGTCATCCTCGCAGTGGGTTTGATACCGGCCCACGGAAGCGACCGCATCGCCGAGATGCTTGGGATAGAACGGGATGCCGACGGCTGGTTCAGCGAGCTGGACTACAACGCCGACCCAACTGGTACCGAGAGGGGTGGAGTATCCGTGGCGGGCATGTGCCAGGCTCCAAAGGACATTCCGGACACGGTCGCCCAGGCTTCCGCCGTGGCCGCCGGCGTGCTCAAGAGCCTGACCACGGGGCGCGGCCTGGATAGCCGCGCCGAGCTCACGCTATCGGACATCGAGTCCCGGGCGCGCAGTCTCGTCCGGAGATGAGGAGGCATCATGGCGATAAGGGTAAATCCCAAGCTTATCGATGACCTGGAAGTGTACGGGGCGCAAGATGTATCCAAGTGTTACCACTGCGGTAACTGCTCGGCCACCTGTCCCTTCTCGAAGGAACCGTTCATTTTCCCGCGCCGGCCGATGCGTTTCCTTCAGATGGGTCTCGAGAAGAAACTGGAAAGCAGCCTGGAACCATGGCTGTGTTATTACTGCGGCGAGTGCTCGGATGAGTGTCCTCGGGATGCAGAGCCCGGCGAAACCATGATGAGTCTGCGGCGCTGGCTCACCAGCCGCTATGACTTCACCGGCATTTCGCGGTTGTTCTACCGGTCGGGCAAGATCGAGCTGTTGGCGGTAGTCGGTGCCGCAATACTCACGGGATTGGGGTTCGTCCTCTGGGGGATGTCGCATGGCAGCATCAGTAACTATGACGGTCCGAATGCCTTCTTGCCGGCCGGCAGCATCCACATCTTCGACTGGGCCCTTGCCGGCGTTTTGCTGGTGCTGCTTCTGACAAACTGCGCTCGAATGTGGTGGTTCACCGTCGGGCGAGACGAGAGCATTAGCCCATCGCTAGGCTCTTATGTGAGATCTCTCTACCTGCTGCCGCTGCACTTTATTACTCAGAAGCGGTACGCCAAGTGCGAACGAAAACGGCCGTGGGGAATTCACCTGGGGCTGATGCTCAGCTACTTGACCATGCTGATACTGATCATGTTCTTTCTTCCTCTATTCCAGCCTGGACCGAGCATCGATTGGCGGCTTCACGTCTTTGGATACCTGGCGACGGCCGGTCTCCTCGGGGCCACCATCTATGCTCTCCGCGGACGTCTCAAGAAGACTGAGGCCCAGTACAAGCATTCCCACGAGACCGACTGGCTCTTCTTGGCGTTGCTGATGTTCGTTACCTTCACCGGCATCCTGCAGCACTTCCTGCACCGCGGCGGGCTTGGAGCGGCCGCCAATGTGACCTATGTGGTCCACCTGATGGGTGTAGTTCCGATGCTGGGCTTGGAGGTGCCATTCAGCAAGTGGTCGCACCTCGCATACCGGCCCTTGGCCATGTACTTCGCCCAGGTGAAGGCGGAGGCTGAAGCCCGGGTTCCTGAAGCCGTGCCGGAGCCGGTCGTCGTGTCAAGCCGCGTGACCGGGGTGATGTGATGGAAGAGCGCAAGATCGGCGTTTATGTCTGCAATTGCGGCACCAACATCGCCAAGATGGTTGACTGCGACGGCGTGTGCGAGCACGCCGCGCAACAGCCAGGCGTCGTGCTCGCCAAGTCCTACAAATACATGTGCTCGAACCCCGGCCAGGAGATGATAATCGAGGACATCAAAGAACAAGGCCTGGATCGCGTGGTGGTGGCGGCCTGCAGCCCCCGCATGCATGAGCCCACGTTCCGCAAAGCCCTGCAAACCGCCGGAATCAGCCCCTACTTCCTGGAGATGGCCAACATCCGTGAACAGTGCAGTTGGGTGCACGACGGAGGAGAGGCGGCGACGGAGAAGGCCCGCGCACTAACCTTGGGAGCGATCCGGCGGGTTCAATATCATCAGCCCCTGGAGCGCCGCTCGGTCAATATGTGTCCGAATGTACTCGTCATCGGTGGAGGGTTCGTCGGCATGACTGCAGCCCTCGAACTCGCCGACGGGGGAAGTCAGGTCTACTTGGTCGAACGCCAGCGCAACCTTGGCGGCAATGTCGCACGAGTAGACCTCACCGCACCATATCTGGATTCGGCCAGAGACATGGTCACCGCCCTTATCACCCGGACGATGGAGCACCCCAACATCTTTGTGTTCCTGAACTCCGAGGTCGGCTCGCTCGAAGGCTACGTCGGGAACTTCAGGGCGGTGGTCGACACCGTCTGGGGAGACCAGGCAACCAGCAACGAGTATGAGGTCGGAAATGTGGTGGTGGCGACCGGCTACAAAGAATTCGATGCCTCCCGCGTCACCCACTACGGCTATGGAAAACTTCCTAACGTCATCACTTCCTTCGAGTTCGAAAAGATGCTCCGGGCCGGACGCGTCGAGACGAAGGAAGGCAAGACGCCGAACTACGCCGCGATCATCCACTGCGTGGGGAGCCGGAACCGAGAGTTTCACACCTATTGCTCGCGGGTCTGCTGCATGACCGCGCTGAAATATGCGCATGAGCTGAAATCGGCCGTCCCGAGCTGCTATGTGAGCGACCTGTATGTCGACATGCACGCGTTCGGCAAAGGTCATGAGGACTTCTATCGGCGTGGATCCGAAGCGAAGACTCTGTTCCTGATGTATGCGAAGGGCGACCACCCGGTCATTCGTAAGGCCGAGCCCAAGGACGGCTGCGAGATGCTGATCGAAGTGAATGAGAAGCTCTCCCGGGAAGTCATCGAGATCCCTGCGGATCTCGTGATCCTCATGGTAGGCATGGAAGCCCGCGACGATTCTGATGCGGTGGCCAGGCTCGTGAACATCAGCCGTGACAAGGACGGGTGGTTCATCGAGAGCCATCCGAAGCTAGATCCGGTCGCCACGACCACGGACGGCATCTACATAGCGGGCGCCTGTGCGGCGCCCAAGGACATACCGGACTCGGTGGCTCAGGCTCGGGCCGCGGCCGCACGGATCCTGGCTCGGACCATCCGGGGAACGATCGACATCGATGCGGTCTTCGCTGAGGTCGACGAGGACAAGTGCTGCGGCTGCCGGATCTGCAACGGACTATGTCCATATTCGGCCATTGAATTCAACGAAGAGAAGAAGAGAAGCAACGTGATCAGCGCCCTCTGCAAGGCTTGCGGCGCATGTGTGGCAGCCTGCCCATCCAGCGCAATCACGGCCCGGCATTTCACTGATGAACAGATATTTGCGCAAATCGAGGGGGTGCTGGCATGAGTTACGAACCCAAGATCGTGGGTTTCCTATGCAACTGGTGTTCGTATACGGGAGCCGATCTGGCCGGCACCAGCCGGATCCACTACGCCCCAAATGTTCGGATAATCCGGGTCATGTGCTGTGGACGCATGGATCCGACGTTCGTCATCAAGGCGCTGCACGATGGCGCAGACGGAGTCCTCATCTGCGGTTGTCATCCGGGGGACTGCCACTATTCCGAAGGCAACTACAAGATGATGCGCCGCTATCCGTTGCTGAAGAAGATGCTGGCCGACTATGGCATCGACGAAGCCAGGGTGCGGCTCGAATGGGTGAGCGCCAGTGAGGGGCAGAGGTTTGCCGACTTGGCAAGCGACATGGCCCAGAGACTGCGTGAGCTCGGACCGAGTCCTGTTCAGGTGGCGCAGGCGACCGACATGGCGGAGAGGTGAGCGGTGGCTACGGACAAACTACAAATAGCCTTGTACTGGGGAGCCGCCTGTGGCGGCTGCGATGTCTCCGTCCTCGACACGAACGAGTTCATTCTGGATGTAGCCGCGGCCGCTGACATCCGCATGTGGCCGATCGCCGTGGACGGCAAGTACAGTGATGTCGAAGCGATGGAGGACGGCGAGCTTGACCTCGCCTTCTACAACGGAGCGGTTCGCAACTCCGAGAACGAGCATATCGCCCAACTGCTGCGACGAAAGAGCAAGACGGTCGTGGCCTACGGCAGCTGTGCCTACATGGGCGGGATTCCGGGGCTGGCGAATCTTACCAACCGCGACAAGATTCTCGACACTGCGTATGTTCATAATGCCTCGATCGAGACAGGCAATCGAGTAGTGCCCCAACCGGAGACCCGGGTGGACGGGAAGGTTCTGGAGATCCCTCGCTTCTATCGGAGGGTCTACCGGCTGGACAACGTGATTGATGTCGACTACTACCTCCCCGGGTGTCCTCCCGATGCCGGCCAGGTGAAGGCGGTCATTCTTGCCATAGTCAAGGGTGAGCTGCCGCCTAAGGGATCGGTGGTGGGGGCATCAGATGTGGCTCTCTGTGAAGATTGCCCGCGGACCCGGGGCGAGAAGAAGATAAGTCGGTTCTACCGGCCTTGGGAGATCCTGGCCGATCCCGACAAGTGCCTGCTAGAGCAAGGGATTCTATGCGCCGGGGTGGCAACCCGTTCGGGATGCGGCGTACGCTGCCCGAAATCGGGCATTCCTTGCCGGGGGTGCTACGGCCCATTACCAGGGGTGGTCGATCAGGGGGCCAAGCTTCTGAGTGCCGTCAGCTCTGTCATCGACAGCAAGGACCCCGACGAGGTCGACAGGATCCTCGAGGGGCTTCCCGATTTCACCAGTATCGCCTACCGGTACAGCGTGGCTTCCTCGCTGCTGCAAAGGAGCTATCAGCAATGACGAGAAAGATCAGCATCGACCCGATCACGCGGCTGGAGGGCCACGGCAAGATCAGCATCTTCCTCGACGATTCGGGGGCCGTGGAAGATTGCTACTTCCAGATTCCCGAACTCAGGGGTTTCGAGCGGTTCGTTGTGGGCCGGCCCATCGAGGAGCTGCCGCGCATCGTTACCCGAATCTGCGGAGTCTGCCCGGCAAGTCACCACATGGCAAGTGCCAAGGCGGTGGACGGCTGCTTCGACAACGAGGTGGCGCCGGTGGCCCACAAGCTGCGCGACATGTACTACAACGCACACTACATCCACAGCCACACCGCGCATTTCTATGCGCTTGCGGCGCCCGACTTCGTCATGGGTCCCGACGCCGACCCGGCCGTCCGGAATATTCTGGGAGTGGTGAGCAAGGTTGGCCTTGAGATCGGCGGAAAGGTGATCCGGGTACGTGGGCTGGCCCAGGAGATTCAGCGCATTATTGGCGGTCGGAACACGCAGGACATCTGGTGTCTGCCGGGGGGCGTCGCCAAACCGTTGGATAAGGAGGGGCTCGAGCAGATCAGGCCCTGGGTGCAGGAGCTATACGATTTCACGCAGTTCAGTCTGCAACTCTTCCGAGATGTTGTTCTGGCCAATCCGCAATACGTACACCTAATCCTCAACGGTCCGTACACGCTGGATGTGCAAAACATGGGCCTCGTCGACGAGAACAACGCCCCGAACTTCTATGACGGGCGGGTCCGGGTGGTGGACTTCGAGGGTACAGAGATCCATAAGTACGAGCCGAAGGACTATGCCGAGCACGTGGCCGAGCATGTGGAGCCATGGTCTTACCTGAAATTCCCCTATCTCAAGAAACGCGGCTGGAAAGGCTTCGTGGAGGGGATCGATTCGAGCATCTACTGCGCCACGCCTCTGGGCCGGCTCAACGTGGCCGATAGGATGGCCACGCCCAATGCCCAGGAGGCATTCGAGACGATGTTCGCGACATTGGGCGGTCATCCGTGCAAAGCGCTACTGGCCCAGCATTGGGCGCGCCTAGTAGAGATGGTCCAAAATGCGGAGACCCTGCAGCGGTATTGCGACGACCCCGAAATCACGAGCGATGTCGTCCGTGTCGTGCCGAAAAACATTACCGGGGAGGGCTTTGGTATCGTGGAAGCGATGCGCGGCACTCTCACACATCACTATACCTGCGACGAGAAAGGCATTTGCACAAGCGCTAACCTCATTGTCGGGACCACAAACAACAACGCACCCATCCAGATGGTCACTAAGAAGGTGGCGAAGGCGCTTATCAAGCCGGGCGTCGAACCTGACCAGGGTCTTCTCAACATGGTGGAGATGGCGTTCCGCGCATTTGACCCCTGCTACAGCTGCGCGACCCACACTCTCGGGAAGATGCCTCTCGAGGCAGTGATCTACAGGGGTGGGGAGCCTCGCCAGGCGATCAGAAGGAACTGCTGAGGGCCTGACCAAGCACGGAGCGTCTCGCCGTCCCGTGCGTACCTGGTCGTGGCTTCGATCCAGGTTGGTCTAAGGGAAAGGTGGACTATGATGATCGACATTGTTGCTCTTAGCGACTGTGAGGTATTTGCGGGGCTGAGCAACCGCGACCTCAAAAAGCTGGCAGAAATCGCGGCGGTACAGACCTTCGAAGCTGGCGCCCCCATCTTCGAAGAGGATGAAGCCGCCTCCAACATGTACGTGGTATCTGAGGGTTGCATAGCGCTCAAAATGAAGAGCCGGACCGGCCAAGAAGTGGTCGTAGACGAGCTCGGTCCTTGTGAGGTGGTTGGTTGGTCGGCTGCGCTCGAGGGTCACAAGTTCACTGCGAGCGTCTCCGCCATCGAACCGTCGACTGTTCTGGTCTTCGAAGGCGCCCGGCTCAGGCGCCTCTTCATTGAGGAGCAAGCCATTGGGAACAGGGTGATGGGGAACATGCTGGTCGTGGTTTCCGGCCGTCTTGGGCATCTGCGTTCCAAATTGGTCGATGAGCCCTTCGCCCCGGAGTGGCTCACTTCTCCCCCCCATGAGGGACCGGTGGGCGCTCCCTGCAATGGTGGGATGAGGGAAATGAAGAAGATCGCCTGCCCCTCCTGCGGGTTCGAGATCGGTCCCCTCACTCTTGTGAACGAGACGGCACAGTATCGCTGCCGCAACTGCGGGACGGTCTTCTACTCGCCTGCTTGTTGCGACACTGAAGGAGAGGATTCGATGACTTGATCGTCGAGCTGTTTCAAGCGGGCGTTTCGTCGCGCAGCAAATCGAGGGCCTGTTGAATGATCTTGCGCGAATACTGCGGAAATCCGGACTCCAGGTCGGCGGTCATGGTCTCTGAAAAGGTAGTGTTGTCGGCGATCTCTACGGCGAAGATGTGAATGTGACGAGGAGAAGGGACGCGAGCGCCCATCTGCCGTCCGAGTTCCAAAGCTGTGGTGAAGTTGGCGTCATGTACGTTGGTAAGGTTCATCGTCTCCCGGAAGGTTTCCCCGGTCATGGCGTGCCACGTGCCCGGCGTGCCTCCTTCGGTCTTGATGGAGTCAAAGACGACGAGCCGGTCGTATCCGGTTACCACGTCCAGAAGGTTGAGACCGCCGGTGGTGCACTCCTCCACGATGTCGATGCCGGCATGGTCGGGCAGTCGCGTCCGGAGCTCGCGGGCCAGCCGTATGCCGACGGCGTCGTCGCAGAGGATGGGGTTTCCCATGCCGAGGATTATGGTTCGCATAGTCATCTCTTCCTGTGTCGCGTATTCTAGCGTGGTGAAAGGTTACGAGGTTGCATGAACTTAGCATCACCCAGGCCCTCGTGGATCAGGTGGAGGCAGTGCGCCTGGCAAACGGGGGTGGCCGGGTTCTCGCCATCGAAATCAGGATAGGCACCTGGCGCCAGGTCGTGCCGGAGATCCTCTTGGCCTACTATGAGACGCTGGCGCGCGGCACTCTGCTTGAAGGCTCTCGCGTGGACATCGAATCCGTGCCTGCCACTGCCCATTGCGGCATTTGTAAGAAGGTCTTTCCCGTAGAGGAAGCATGGGTCGTGTGCCCAGATTGCGCGTCCCCCGGAGGCACGCTGCTCAGCGGCCAAGAGTTGGACCTTGTCGGCGTTGAATTGGAGGACTGAGTGGCCGTAGACATCAAAGTCTTGCAGAGCATCTTGGAGGTCAATGATCATGCGGCTGCCGAGAACAGGGAGAGGCTCGCGGCAGGTCGCGTGACTGCGCTCAACCTGATCAGCGCTCCGGGAGCGGGGAAGACCTCGCTTCTGGAACGGGTCATCCCGACTCTCAACGGCGCAACCCAAGTCGAGGGCGCGGCTCAACCGGAGCACCGCATTCGCTCCGCGGTCCTCGAGGGCGACATCGCCACTACCCGCGACGCCGAACGCATACTTCGGTTGGATATTCCGGTGGTCCAGCTTCTCACAGGAGGCGGCTGCCATTTGGAGGCCACTCAGATCAGCAAGGGGCTGGACGAGCTGCCCCTGGGTGAGGTTGATCTTGTCTTCATCGAGAACGTGGGCAACATCGCCTGCCCGGCTGAGTTCGACCTGGGTGAGGCGGCCAAAATCGGGATCTTGAGTGTCACCGAGGGCTCCGACAAGCCTGCCAAGTATCCCCTTCTCTTTCACGAGGTAACGGCCCTTGTCCTGAACAAGATGGACCTCCTGCCGCATACCGACTTCGACTTAGATGTCTTCGAGAGGGATTTCCGCGGCCTGAATGCAGCCGCTCCAGTCTTTCACATCTCCTGCCGCACAGGTGAGGGGGTCGCAGCCTTTACGGGCTGGCTGCGGGAGAGAGTGCGCGAGACGCAGGGCGCAGAGGCTGTCTGATTGTTGGGCGTGGGAGGGGCCGATGGTTGCACGGGTGAGAGCCCGGGTCGAAGGCAGAGTGCAGGGAGTGGGCTTCAGGCCCGCGGTCTTCCGGCATGCAGTGGCCTGCGGCCTCACCGGCTTTGTCCGCAATGATCCCCGGGGGGTAACCCTCGACGTCGAAGGGGAAGAGGAGGGGCTGGCTCTCTTCTTCGAGGGCCTGGCTGAGCACGCGCCTTGCCAGGCAGACATCCAGCGCGTGACCACTCGCCGGCTGATGCCCAAAGGGTACGATAGTTTCAAGGTGATCGAATCCGAGGCGCTGGGCCAAGTCAAGGTTCACCTTCCGCCTGATCTAGCTACTTGCCCTACATGTTTCGAGGAGCTGAAGGATCCCGGCAACCGCCGGTACCGGTACCCTTTCACCAACTGCGTGGATTGCGGACCACGGTTCACTCTGGTGGAATCCCTGCCATACGACAGGGCCAATACGACGATGAAGGTCTTCAAACTGTGTGAGGATTGCGAGGGGGAGTATCACGACCCCGCGGACCGGCGGTTCCATGCCGAGCCCAATGCCTGCCCTACGTGCGGGCCGCACCTCTTCCTGCTCCAACAAGACGACGCACTCATGAGTGACGGTGACTCGGCGACCGGCGAAGCGGCGCTCAGGGAGGCTCGGGCGCTTCTGGCGGCCGGTTCGATTGTAGCCGTCAAGGGATTGGGCGGTTACCACCTGGCCTGTGATGCCTTCAACGAGGAAGCGGTAGCCTGTCTGCGCCGGCGCAAGAACCGTCCCCATAAGTCTCTTGCAGTGATGTTTCGGGATCTGGCCACGCTACGGAAGTATCTCGCCGTTACCGATGCCGAGATGTCCGAACTGCAGTCGCCGGCGCGGCCCATCGTGGTAGTTGCCGGGCGGTTCAGCCCCGCGATCTCCCCCGATACCAACAACACCGGCGTGTTTCTCCCCTACACCCCTCTCCATCACCTGCTGCTGGAACCCTTCGAAGCGCTGGTTCTCACCAGTGGAAACCGGCGGGATGAGCCGATCGCCCGCGATGAGCCAGGGGTTCGCCTCCTTCTGGGGACGATCGCCCACGCTGCCCTCGCCCACAACCGTCCCATTGCCAGGCGCTGCGACGACTCGGTAGTGCAGGTCGACGATACCTGCCGCCGGTTCTTGCGGCGCAGCCGGGGGTTTGTGCCCACCCCGATTCGCATCGCCCCCGCTTCGGCGCCAGTTCTGGCGACAGGGGGTGAGCTGAAGAACACGTTCTGTCTCGTGACCGACGGCGAGGCTTATGTATCGCAGTACATAGGTGAACTGCGGGACTATCCCACTTGGGCCTTCTATAGGGAGGAGATAGAGCGCTGGCGTGACATCCTGAGAGTCGACCCCGAAGTCGTGGCGTACGACCTGCACCCGGCCTATATATCGTCCGTATACGCGCAGGAGGTCGAAGGGGTCAGCACGGTTGGAGTTCAGCACCATCACGCGCACGTGGTTAGTGTGATGGCGGAGAAAGGTTTGGAGCGCCCGGTGCTGGGGATCGCCTTCGACGGGACCGGGTACGGGGGTGACGGAACTGTGTGGGGCGGCGAGTTCTTCGTGGCGGATCGGGCTGATTTTGAGCGGGTGGCCCACTTCAAGACCTATCCTCTTCCCGGCGGCGACAAAGCTGTCGAGGAGCCTTGGCGAATGGCCCTCAGCATGCGCATGGCGGAGGGGATTCCATGGTCGCCAAGTTGTGCGTCACCGCCCCGGTGGTGGTCGCCTGCGGGTTGGGCGGGCACCGCCCCCCCAGGTCGCGACGCGATGGAGGCTGTCGAGGGCTTGATCAAATCGGGCATCAATTGCCCCCTGACCTCGAGCGCCGGCCGTCTGTTCGACGCAGTGGCCTCACTGCTTGGGCTTTGTCATGCAGCGGGCTATGAGGCCCAGGGAGCTATCCGGCTCGAGGCGGCCGCCGATCCGCAGGATCGCGGCCGCTACCCGTTCGCGGTGCAGAAGGATCAATCCCCGTGGACAGTTGATTTCGGACCCACTCTGGTCGAACTGGTACGGGACCGCGATCGAGGCAAGGATGTGGGGGTGATATCGGCCCGCTTTCACGAAACTGTGGCGGTTGCCGCTGCTGAGGTCGCGGCGGACGTTTGCGCCGCAAGGAATCTATCCGACGTAGTCCTGTCGGGCGGCGTCTTTCAGAACGCCTTGCTTCTGCGTCGGACCACTCGGGCTTTACAGACTGCCGGTCTGGCGGTACATGCAAATTCTCTCGTACCCGCTAACGATGGGGGAATTTCGCTCGGACAGGCTGCGGTCGCCGTGGCCAGAGGATCAAAGTCGGGAGCAACGTCGTGTGTTTAGCTGTGCCTGCGGAAGTGACCGCTCTGGAAGGTTTCAGGGCCACCGTATCGGTTGGAGGCGCCCTTCGGGAGGTCGATGTCTCTTTGGTGGATGGTGTCTCGGTGGGGGATTACGTACTGGTGCACGCCGGCTTTGCCCTCCACCGGTGGGAATACTCCGAAGTGCTCGAGTGGAGGGAAATCATGGGAGAGCTCATCGACGCCGAGGAACAGTTTTGAGCCCGCTCCTTCCAGCCGCCGAGGCCTTGGTGGAGGCAATGAACAGCCATGTCCGGCGTATCCGCCGTCCGGTAAGGCTGATGGAGGTGTGTGGGACCCACACGACCGTTGCTTTCCGAAGCGGTCTTCGCGCCCTTCTGCCGGAAGGCGTTTCCCTGGTGGCCGGTCCTGGCTGTCCTGTGTGTGTGACGCCGGCGGGTTTCGTCGACGCCGCGATCGAGATGAGCCGCATCCCGGAGGTAGTCATCGCCACCTTTGGCGATCTGGTGCGCGTTCCCGGTAGCGAATCATCGCTGGAGAAGGAACGGGCGGTGGGTGCGACGGTGAAGGTTGTCTACGCACCGGCAGACGCACTTGCTTTCGCCCGAGAGCATGCTTCGCAGACCGTGGTCTTTCTCGGGGTGGGCTTTGAGACGACCGCCCCGGGTGTGGCGCTGACTCTAAGGGCAGCGAGGGATGACAACGTGTCGAACTACTTGGTCCTCTGTGCCCATAAGACCATGCCTCGAGCAATGGAGGCTTTGGTCGCGGGCAACGACCTGCAGATCGACGGCTTCCTGTGCCCCGGGCATGTCAGCGTCGTGATCGGCGCGTCCGCGTTCTCATTTCTACCCAAAAAGTACGGCGTCCCGTGCGTAGTTGCCGGTTTCGAAGAGGTGGACATCCTGCGTGGCGTGGAGATGCTCCTTTCGCAGCTTGCGGACCGGCGGAGCGAGTTGGAGAACGCCTATGAGCGCGCCGTGACCAATGAAGGAAATCGGAACGCGCAGCGGATAATGGATGAAGTCTTCGAGGAATGCGACACGGAGTGGCGAGGCCTTGGGACCATTCCCGGGAGTGGGCTGAAGATGCGGGAATCGTTTGCGGCCCACGAAGCTTCACAAAGTCTTCAAGTCACCGTATCTGCCGGCCGAACTTCATCTGGATGCCGATGTGGCGATGTGCTCCGCGGGCTGATCGCGCCGCCCGATTGCGGCCACTTCAACAGGACTTGTACTCCCGCCCGCCCTCTCGGTCCCTGCATGGTCTCCAGCGAGGGAGCCTGCGCCGCCTACGCGCGGTACTGGAAGGAAGCTTGGTCGTGAGTGACGACCGCGTGCTCTTGGCTCATGGCGGGGGTGGCCGCCTAACCAAGCAACTCATAGAGCAGGTCTTTCTCCCGGCGCTCAGTAATCCGGCTCTCGCTTCTCTCGATGATGCCGCTCTTCTGAAGCTGGAGCCGGGAGGTTGGGCCTTTACCACCGACACCTACGTCGTCTCTCCGCTCTTCTTTCCAGGCGGAGATATCGGCAAACTGGCTGTCTGCGGTACCATCAATGACTTGGCGGTCAAAGGCGCCCGTCCTCTCTGGCTGAGCCTTGGGGTTGTTTTGGAGGAGGGTCTGCTTTTGGCCGATCTGCGGCGGGTCGCCGAGTCCATTGGCTCCTTGGCCAAGGCGGAAGGAGTGGCGATTGTCACCGGGGATACCAAGGTCGTCGAGAGGGGCCGTTGCGACGGCCTCTATCTGAACACTGCCGGAATCGGGAGGTTGGCTACGCCTCTGCCCTTGGGTCCGGCCAGCATCAGACCAGGCGACGCCGTGTTGGTGAGCGGGCATCTGGGGGACCACGGGGTGGCGGTTCTGGGCAGGCGCACAGGTATCTCCTTCTCGCCCGAGGTCTCCAGCGATTGTGCCCCCCTCTGGGGGCTGGTCGATGCTGTCCTTGGAACCGGCGGGAGAATCCACGCGATGCGGGACCTCACCAGGGGCGGCTTGGCGGGGGCTCTTTGCGACTTTGCCCAGAGTTCAGGCCTAGGTATTCGCATTTCGGAGGGGAAACTCCCGATTCGCAAAGCGGTCCGCGGAGCCTGCGATCTACTCGGGTTGGACCCTCTCAATGTCGCGAATGAGGGCAACTTGGTGATCTTCTGCCCCCCCGGCGACACAGCCGGAGTCCTCAAGGCGATGAAGAGCCACCCATACGGCGCGTCGGCCGCGGTCATCGGAGAGGTATGCGAAGAGCCCGGGAAGACCGTTCTGCTGGTGAGCAACATCGGCGGAGAACGCATCGTGGACATGCCCGTTGGAGAGGACCTTCCTCGGATCTGCTGAGATTGCGAGCGGAACGAACCGGTAGAACAGAAAAGCCCCGCATTTGCGGGGCTTTTCACCAGGGAGGGCAATAGTCGGGCCGGCGGACGAAGCCCGCGGGCGGCGGCGTCGAGCCTACTCGATGAACTTGCCGCGGTCGATGTAGCCGGTGTGCAGCAACTCGTGGCTCTTGTGGCCACATGGTCCGTCGGTCAAGAACTCCTCGTAGATTCGGACGACGGCTGGGTTTTCAAAGGACTTCCGGACGTCCAAAGTCTTCTCTTCACCATAGATTGCGCGGGCCCGCGCCGAGCGGATCTCTTTGCTTGTCGGGATGGGCTGGCCGCCACCGCCCAGGCATCCGCCGGGGCAGGCCATGAATTCGACGAAGTGGCATTTGCTGAAGTGGCCGCCGGCCTTGATGTCTTCCATTACCTTGCGGGCGTTCGCGGTGCCGTGAGCTATCGCCACCTTCAAGGTGGCACCGCGCAACCATTCCCAGTCGGGTACCAGGTGGGCCAAGATGGAGGGTACCGGGCCGACTTCATCGATGGTCAGTTCGGCGTAGCGCACCCCTTCAAACCCGCGCACCGGGATGATGTCGCCATGCTCGTAGATGGTCTCCAGCTTCCTGCCGGTCACCAACTCGAGGACCGTCCTTAGAGCGGACTCCATCACGCCGCCCGTAGCCCCGAAGATCAGCCCCGATCCCGTAGCACCGCCGAAGGGATCGTCGAAGTCCGACTTGGGCATGGTGGGAACGTGCAGCCCGGCCTGTCTGAACATCGAGCCGAGTTCGCGCGTAGTCAGGCCGAAGTCGACGTCCTTGTACCCGCTGTCATTCATTTCGGGGCGGTTGCACTCGAACTTCTTGGCGGAGCAGGGCATGAGGGCCACGCTGACGACGCTGGCTGGATCGAGGCCCATCTTTTCCGCGTAATAAGTTTTGATGAGGGCCCCGAACATCTGTTGCGGGCTCTTCGCGGTAGACAAATTGGGAATGAACTCTGGCCAGAAATGCTCCGCGTATTTGACCCAGCCGGGAGAGCAACTTGTGAACTGCGGCAGCGCAACGCTGGTATCGCCCTGAACCAGTGCCTTGTACAGCCGGAGGATCAGTTCGGTGCCTTCCTCGATGATGGTGAGGTCGGCAGTGAAGTTGGTGTCGAAGACATGCTCGAAGCCCATACGCTTCAAGGCGGTGTTCATCTGGTAGGTCACCGTTGTTCCCGGCTCCAGGCCGAACATCTCCCCCATGGCCGCACGCGGAGAGGGAGCCGTCTGAATGATCACATGCTTTGCGGGATCGTCGATGGCTTTCCAAACGGCATGCAAGGCAGGCTTGGCGTATAGCGCGCCTGTCGGGCAGCGGTTGATGCACTGACCGCAGTTGATGCAGGGAACGGTGAGCAGCGGCTTGTCGAGGAAGGTCTCGATGCTTACCCTGTTGGAGCGGTTGACTGCCTCATACACGCCCACCTCCTGCAGGTCTATGCAGGTGCGAACGCAACGGCGGCAACGAATGCACTTGTTCATGTCGCGGACGACCGAATAGCTCGAGTCATCCACCGGCACCGGTACCTCGAGATGGCCGAAGCGAAATTCATCCACCCCGTATTCTTCGGCCAGAGACTGCAACTCACAGTTGCCGTTCTTCATGCACGAATAGCAGTCGCCGCAGTGCTCGGAAAGGATCAGGTCGAGCACGTTCCGCCTCGCGAGGCGGACTGCCCGCGAGTATGTGTTGATGCGGATGGGGTCGGTGATGGGGTATGCGCAGGCTGCCTGCAAAGTCCTCTGACCTTCCACCTCGACCACGCAGATGCGGCAGATACCGGCGATCTCGAGGTCGGGGTGATAGCACAGAGTGGGGATCTTTACGCCGATGCTCTTGGCTGCCTCGAGGATCGTTGTCCCCAAGGGGACTTTGGTTTCGATGCCATCGATGGTCACGGTTATCTTGGCGCCGATCGTCCCTTCCACCACAGGCGGCGCGGGTTCCAGGTCTGGCTGGAGTAGCTGGCTGAGCGGGGCTCGCCTTTTGGGGAGAGTGGTCTTGTCGCTCATAGAAGTGGTTTCCTTCCCAGTACTTCGTTCTCAAAGTGCTCGAGGATGGACATGAAAGCCACGGAGCTGGTCTGCCCAAGGCCGCACTTCGAGGCCACCTGCATAGTCCGCGCGAGACCTTTGAGGTCGTTCAGGTATTGCAGGGAACAGGTACCTTCTTGCAGCATCTCCACGCCCTGCAGAAGCTTGGGGTTGCCAAGACGGCAGGGGGTGCACTGGCCGCATGATTCGTCCACGAAGAAATCGAGGATGTTGTGAGCAATCGCACGCATGTCGCGGTCTGGCCCGAATACGACTATCGAACCACCGGTGGGAACGTCTTCAAACGCCAAGCGCCTCTCGAACTCGGAGCGAGGCACGCACCGGCCGGAGGCGCCGCCCACCTGAACAGCCTTGGCGTCCTCTCCGCCCACCTCTTTGAGCAACTTCGCTACGGTTATGCCGAAGGGGAATTCGTAAACGCCGGGATGTTCGCAGTCGCCGGAGATGCTGAAGAGCTTGTGCCCGGCAGAAGCCCCAGTCCCGTAGCTCCTGAACCATTCAACGCCCTTGGAGAATATGCAGGCCACCCACGCGAGCGTTTCCACGTTGTTGATGACCGAGGGGCGTCCCAGGAATCCAGAGACCACCGGAAACGGCGGGCGGTTGCGCGGCTCTCCCCGGAATCCTTCGAGAGATTCGATGAGCGCGGTTTCCTCGCCGCAGACATAAGCGCCTGCGCCCATTGCTATGAGCACGTCGTAATTGAACCCTTCGATGCCGGCTATATCGCGGCCCAGAAGTCCGGTCTTGCGGCGCCGCGCGACAACATTCTCGAGATGTTCATGCAGATAACCATACTCAGCCCGTAGATAGAGGAGACCCAGCGAGGCCCCGATGGCACGCGCTCCGATGGTCATGCCATCGAAGACGAGGTCGGGGAATTCGGTGAGAATCACGCGATCCTTGAAAGTGCCGGGCTCGCCCTCGTCGGCGTTGCAGATCATGTACTTGGGAGTTCGAGTCTCCGCCGCAGCTAGGTTCCACTTGGTCCCGGTAGGGAAGCCGGCGCCGCCTCGCCCTTTGAGCTTGGACTCATGAATCGCGTCGATGATGTCGACACGCGAGAGAGCCAGGGCTTTGTTGAGGCCATCGGCCGCCGGAACACTCGCGAAGGTGAGCTCGTTGGTGCTGCTCTTGATGCTTGTGCTCATAGCACACGCTCCGCCTGCCGCTTGGTGACGTGGCCTTCCTGCTGGCTCTTGTACTCCTCGACAATGTCGTGGACCTTGCCCGGTGTCAGCTGTGTATAGACAGTTTCGTTCACCAGCATGGCCGGGCCTTGATCGCACATGCCCATGCAGTTGGCCCACTCGAGACTGAAGACCTGGTCGGGCGTCGTCTCTCCAAAGCCAATGCCGAGATCCCGCTGAAGCTGTTCGGCCACGGATTCCTTGCCCTCTAGTTCGCAGGAGAGCGTGCGGCAAAGCCGAAAGGCAAGACGTCCTTGGGTCTGGGGTTGGATGAAGGAATAGAAGGTGGCCACCGAATACACTTCGACTGGGTGGATCCCCAAGACATCGGCGATGAGTTGCATTGCGTATGTGTCGATGCCCCGGTACTTCTCCTTGACCTTGCGTAGGATCGGGATAAGTGAGGCGCGGTGACAGTCTGTCAACTCAGCGATGGCTAGAACATCTTCCCGTAGTCTGTCTCGTTCGGTGATCAGCATCAGGCCTCCTTCCGCGCAGACAGAAGCTGCTCGACCTTCGCTACGAGGGCCTGAGGCGTTACCGGCTTCTCGACAAACTCATCGACCGGAACCATCTCCTCGTCCTTGTCGATCTGCAGGCCCATGGCCACATTGACACTGGTCAGCATGATGATGGGGAGGTCCAAGCCCTTCCGGCGGACATCCCTAGCCATGCGGATGCCATCATCAGGTTCCTCCATCATGACATCCAGAATCATCAGGTCCGGGTTGGCCTCCTCGAGAACACTCAGTCCTTGTGGAGCAGTCGCGGCGCTGACCACCTCATATCCCTTAGCCTCAAGCACGATGCGACCCGCTTCGACCATGTCGGGGTCGTCATCGACAATCAAGATTTTTGTCACGACACCATGCCCCCTTTCTCAAGTTGACCAGCACCGGCACCCGCAATTGTGAACGAGGTCACGGACGGCAGTCGTTCTTTGTGAATGACCTCACAGCATAAATGGTATCACAGTAACCAATGATGTTATAGAGGAGGCGACTATACGTTATGATACATGCTACGATCTAGGCCTCGTGCCCGTCTCTCAGCGTGACCGTGAACGTGCTGCCAGCTCCCTCTTTGCTCATCACGGTCGCTTCACCACCGTAAAGATGGGCGATCTTGCGCACGGTGGAAAGACCCAGCCCGCTTCCCATGATCTTCAGCGTGTCGTCATTCTTGATACGGACGAACTCATTGAATAGCCTTGCCGATTCCTCGGGCTTGAGGCCGACACCTGTATCAGCGACGGTTATGCGCGCACCCGCCCCAACGTGCGCCACGGAGACCGTGACTTCGCCGCCATCTTTGTTGTACTTCACAGCATTGGAGATCAGATTGTTGAGAATGATTTCGATTTCCTCCGGGTCAGCCTGCATCTCCGCCGGCTCATCGGCCCGTAGGTCGATAGTGATGCCACGAGAAGAAGCCTCGTCCGCGAAGAGCTCAATGGCGGATTTTGCACTCGCCCGCAGGTCGACTGCTCTGAAGTGCCTCTCCTTCTGCCCCGACTCTATGCGTGTGAGATCCAAGAGGTCGAAAATGAGCTTGCGCATACCGTCCAACCTTATGAGGCTGCGGTCGATCATGTGTTGCCGGTCCGGGGGCTCGTCCTCGCGCAGTATCTTGAGATACCCATCGATAGCGTTGATGGGGGCCTTCAATTCGTGAGAAAGCACCGAAATGAAGTTGAAGCGGACCTGGCGCTTCTCTTCGGCCAGTCTCCGCGCTTCTCTGTTGATGATGAGCTGGTTGGTGGCCCTGCGGATGGCATAGCGCAGTTCCTCCGGAGTAAAGGGCTTGGCCAGGAAGTCGTATCCGCCCAGTTTGGTCGCCTGGACGGCCGTCTCGAAAGTGGCGTACGCCGTGATCATAATGGTGAGGATGTGCTGATTTTGCTTGTTCAGTTCTGTCAGGATGTCAAGCCCGCTCATCCCCGGCAACTTGAGATCCAGAAGCATCAGGTCGAACTCAGCTCCCGCTGCCACGCTTGCCAGGAGGGCCTCCCCACTGACAAACCTGGTGGAGGCGTAGGTCACATCGACGCCGACATCTGGAACCTGTACCCGGTGCTTCGACAGGATTCGGTCGACTGCTAAACCAAGCAACTCTTCGTCATCAACGATGGCGACCTTGAGAATCTGCGCCCGGGTGTCGATCATCCCCTAGCCCTTCGTCCTAGTCTTTCCCTTCATTTGGCGCCTGCTTCAAACGGGCCCGAAGCCCCTTCTTCGATGTGGCGGGGCAGGATCAACGTGAAAGTTGTGCCCGTAGGGCCAGCATTGTGGTCTGCATTCGATTCCACGGCGATCTGGCCTTTGTGCATTTTCACGATCCCGTGGGTGACCGCGAGGCCGAGGCCGGTACCCATGCCTACCTGCTTGGTGGTGAAAAACGGGTCGAAGAGCCTATCCATGTTCTCCTCGGGGACACCCTCTCCCGTGTCAGAGACTCTAACCGTCACCTCATCCGGCGTGTCGCGGAGAGAGATGCTTAGCCTGCCTCCATCGGGCATGGCCTGTTGGGCGTTATTGATGAGATTGGCAAGTACTTGGACGATCTGGTCCCCATCTATGTCGGCGACGGGGTCCTTGAATTCGTTCCGCACCCGGACCTCGATGTCCTCAGCAAATGCAGTCGTGTGCAAGACCTTCTGGACGAGCTTGCCTATATCGGTCGGCTCCCGGTTGACCCGGCTCTGACGCGCGAAGTTGAGTAGCCCGGAGATGATCCGCTTGCAGCGGTTGGCTTGGTCGACGATGGTCTCGAGGTCGTCCTGAGTCTGGGACCCTCTGTCGCACTCTTCGAGGAGCAGGTTAGCGTGCAGGAGCAGGGTGCTGAGGGGGTTATTCACCTCGTGGGCGATTCCGGCGGCCAGTTGACCCATGCTCGCGAGCTTGGTCGAGCGTTCCAGCGCTTCTTGAGCCTCCTCGAGAGAACGGTGCGAAACCTCGAGCTCATCGTATGCCTCCCGTAGCTGCTCGATGGTGTGAGGGAGGCACATGTCGCTGTCGGCTAAACCCTCATAGACTGCTCGGGCGTGATCAATGCACGTGTCATAGCCGCAAGCGCCGCAGTTGAGGAGATCTTCTGTCCTGTGCTTCCCCATATGTTCGAGGATCTTCTCTATGTCGTTAGAAGTGGCCGATTGAGCCACCGGCTGGTAGTCGGCCACATAGGCCCGATACAGATTGAGATCTTTGTATTGCTCAGGGGCGCTCCGTATCGCCTCGAACTGTTCTTCCGCGAGGCCGGCGAGCCGGTTCTTCGCATAGTTACTTACGCGGGTGCGGCGTTGGAGCATTGTCTCCTTGTTGGTCATGGCCGGGCCGGCGTAGCAACCGTGGCAGGCGAGAACGTCGAGAAGGCGGGCGTCGGCATGAGCAAGATCGAACTCGTTGATTGTGTCGATGAACTCATCCCGGCCTTCCGCCACGATCATTTCCCCGCTAAGCAGATCCTGCTGCAATCCCGCCGCCTGCAGCAATCCCCCGGAGATGGGAAACACGTTTCCGAATCCACCATAAGGAGGGTCAAATCTGTCGTCTTCCGTGAAGGACTCCGGCTCGAGGTCCCGTCGGCGGAACATTTCACGGAGCTCCGCAAATGTAAGCACCGCATCGACTCCAGCTTGGGCCGACTCGCCGTGGGAACCCTTCTTGGCCACACACGGGCCGATGAAGACCACTCTGAGATCGTCACCCAAGTCGTGCCGCAGTGCGCGGGCAAGCGCAACCATAGGCGAGACAACGGGCGCGAGGTAAGCCATGAGCTGAGGCTGGTACTTGCAGACATAGTTCACGACTGCGGGACAGGCCGTTGCGATCATTCGCCGCTCGGGGTCTTCTTCGACCAATTTGCGATACATATGGGCGACCAGATCGGCACCGAAGGCCACTTCATGAACCCACGTGAACCCCAGGCCCCTAATCATGGCCACGAGTCTGCCGGGTGTCAGGTCGGCGAACTCGGCGGGGAAGCTGGGAGCCAGCATTGCTGCGACTGGCGCTCCGGTCTCCAGCAGGGAGAAGGCCCGCTCGGTGTCGTCGCGAACCTCTTTGGCGTTCTGTGCACAGACCCTCAGACAGTTTCCGCAGGCAATACACCGCGGTTGGATGACGCTGGCCTGTCCCTCGACGACTCGGATGGCTTTGGCGGGGCATTCTCGCACGCAGGCATAGCACATGCGGCACTTCTCACCAATGATGGTGATGAGTGGGTTCTCCCAACTGGGCATTAATCCCCCTCTGTTGCCTCCCGGGCCGAAGACCCACCCGCTTTGGCCTCGAGTAGCTCTGCAAGCCTGCTCAGCAGACGGGCAGGGTCGAGCGGTTTATCAAAGTACGCATCGATGCGCATCTCCACCATGTCCGCTTGGGACCGGGGGCGGAAATCCAACCCCAGCGCACTGGTCACGGAGGTCGCAATCACCACAGGTATGTCGTCGTAATCCGGGTGCTCTTTGATCACGCGGGCAAAGGAGAAGCCTGAATCGAGGGTGGTCATCATCAAATCTGAGATCACGAGGTCCGGCTTCTCCCTAGCCATCTTAACCAAGGCCTGCTGCGGCTCGGCGGCGGTGACCACACGATAGCCGGCCTTCTCGAGAATCATTCGGTTCAGCTCGAGAAAGTCGTAGTCGTCATCGACGATAAGTATGAGAGCTGGCTTTTCGCTGGTCATATCAATTGAACAATAGCATGGTGGTTGAGGGCGGGCCGCGGAATCAGTTGGTGGTGACTCAGCCAAAGCTGGATGCGGTACATCTCTCTGGACCTAGTATGGTTTGTGATAGCACCCTTCGCCCAGAGTGCGGACCCGGGACTCCTGGCAGGGTACCGGCACGGCAGTCGGTTTCGCCTCTCAGACCCATTTCGTGCAGTTGCCCGGAGATCTCAAACGTGTCCGCCAACGACGAATAGAGACAGATGCCCTCGGCTTCGGCATGATCGATGACGCCTTGCTCGGGCGTGCGGGCGGAAGCGAAGATGATGCCCTGCAATCCGGCGAGACTGGCTACGGAGACGACACCCCGATGCACTTGCACGGTTATGAGTACTCCTCCCGCGGGGGCGTGAGCGAGCACATCACTGAGCATATCGGAGGCAAAGCCGCCGGTGACCTCTTCGTCGCGGATCACTCCTGGAGTCAATTCTCGGAGGCGCAACCTTGAAGCGATCTTATTGAGCTTCATATGACTTGACCTCCTTCGTGATCGTTCACTTTCTAGACGCGGCTTTTCTCGGTGTATGTGGTGTGCAGCAGATTGTGCGACCTCTCTCCCAACGGCCGGCCGAGGTACTCCTCATAGAGCTTCAAAACGGCCGGGTTTTCGTGGGATTTCCGCAGAGTCCGGCTCTCGTCCTCCTCATAGATTGCCCTGATGCGCCGGGTTCGGACCAAGTCGGACGTGAGACGGGGTTGGCCACCCCCGCCGATACATCCGCCGGGGCAGGTCATGACTTCCACGAAGTGGTACTGACCTTCTCCGGAGCGGATTCTGTCAATGACTTTCTGGGCGTTGCTTAGGCCATGGGCAACGGCTACCTTGAGGGTGGCGCCTTTGAGGAATTCCCAGTCCGGGATTGTCTCCTCGAAGGTTACGGAAGCTTCTTTCACGCCATCGAGCCCGGCGATCGGTTTCACGTGCAGGTTCTCAAACGGGAAAGGCAGACCGGTCACGATCTCGTAGGCCGTGCGTAGCGCGGCCTCCATCACTCCCCCGGTATTCGCGAAGATATCCGCGGCGCCGGTGGAGATGCCCAACGGAGCATCCTGTTTCATATCGTCAGGGAGGGCCATGAAATCGATGCCGGCCATCTTGATCATGCGCGCCAGCTCCCGAGTGGTTAGCACCATGTCGACGTCCTGGACGCCGGCGTCGTCCATCTCGGGACGGTTGCACTCGAACTTCTTGGCGGTGCAAGGCATGACCGAGACCACCACGACTTCCTCCGGTTTGTAACCCAATTTGCCGGCGTAGTAGGTTTTGGCGATGGCCCCGAACATCTGCTGAGGCGACTTACAGGTGGAGAGGTTTGCAAGCATATCGGGATCAAAATGCTCCATGTAGTTGATCCAGCCGGGCGAGCAGCTCGTGAACATGGGAAGGGCAACGTCCTCTTTGTCCACCAAGGCTTTCTTGAGCCTTGTCAGCAACTCCGTACCCTCTTCGAGGATGGTGAGGTCGGCTGCGAAGTTGGTATCGAAGACCCCGTCGAAACCCAGTGCGCGAAGGGCGGCGACCATTTTGCCGGTCACGCGGGTTCCCGGCTCATAGCCGAATTCCTCCCCCAATGCGGCTCGGATGGCGGGCGCAGTCTGTACGATTACATGCTTGCCCGGGTCGTCGAGAGCTTTCCAAACGTCTTCGACGGCACTCGTCTCCGTGATGGCGCCCACCGGGCAAACGGCCGAGCATTGCCCGCATTGCACACAGACCACATCGCTCAGGTTGCTGGCAAAGGCCGGACCGATGAAGGTGGTGAAGCCGCGTCCCTGCGCGAAAATGCTTCCCACGCCCTGAATCTCGCTACAGACTGTGACGCAGCGCCGGCACATGATGCACTTGCCCGAATCACGGTGCAGGGCTGGGGTGGAGGCATCGATTTCAT
>JAMDEO010000082.1:2857-12135 GCA_023483915.1 Actinomycetota bacterium | reverse complement strand
CCCCCAAGGTCGGGTCCGTTTTCCCGACGATGGGCACCATCACGCAAGGCGATCAAGAGAACGCCCTCGTGCTTCACCTCCAGCGGAATCTCTCGGCGTCAGTCGGCCAAGACGAAGTAGACATCGGTAGGCTTGAACTTCGAGTTGCGCAGGAAGCGGGCCTTGACGGGCATGCCAATGGAGACTTCGTCTGCCTCGGCGCCCACGATCCGCGAGAGGAACAGGGTGTTCGCCCCGTCGAATTCCACAAGCACCAGGGTGAAGGGCGTCTCTTCCAAGAAAGCCTCGCCCCCGAAGTAGCAGGTCGTGAACGAATGTACACGGCCCTCTTTCGGGAGTTCGTGCCACTCGGTCGGCCCTCCGCAGCGCATGCAATGGCCACGCGGCGTGGCGTATACGTAGTCGCAGACCGGGCAGCGTGAACCGAGCAAGCGACCCTCAGCCAGTCCAGCGAAGAACGGCGTGTCCTGGGCGTAGGAGTGAACGTAGTCGACGCTATACGGGGACTTGCTGATCAAGGGATCGAAGTTGTAGATGACCGTCCCCTCGAGGGTCTCGGGCACCTTGCGCTGGGTGGGCACTAGGCCCTCCTTTCGCTTGGGTAGTTGAGTAGGGCGGCGGCGACTAGGGGCGCTCGAGTACGCTGACGGCGATGTATGTGCCCGTCCCTGCGTGGGAGTGGATGGCCCCCCGCCGGGCGTCTCGGACCTGGATGGTGTCGTCGCCGAGGTGTTTCCCGATCGTGCCTTGCAGCTGCCAGAGGGCGAAGACACCCTGCATGAGCCCAGACGCGCCTACAGGGTGCCCGCAGGCCAGCAAGCCGCCCGACGGATTCACGGGCACGGTCGGCTGCTCGGCCAGATCGAGCCCGTAGTCGATGCCCGGCATGAATGCCCTGCCGCTAGCGGCATAGGATCCGCCTTCACCGTACTTACAGAGGCCCATGTCCTCGTACGTTTGGATCTCGCTCGAGGTGTAGGCGTCATGGAGCTCGACGAAGTCCAGATCTTCCCGCGGATCACCGATGCCGGCCATGTCATAGGCCCACTTCGATGCCATGCGGCCGCCCCGGAAGCTGTGCACACCCGGATAGCGCATGCCGGGATAGTCGGTCGCCGATTCGTGGGCAAGCAACGGGACGTCGTCGTGCGGACGGTCGGACATACGCATGGCGTCCGTCCCTGTCCCGATGCCGGTGATGCGAACGGGATTGTCACACACCTTCTGGGCCACCTCCTCCGAAGCCAGGATGAGGCAAGCGGCGCCGTCGGACATGGTGCAGATATCAAGCATGGTCAACGGCGTCGCCACCATCTCCGACGAGCGCACGTCGTCGACTGTCAGCCGGGCGGGGAACTGGGCGTACGGATTGAACATCGCGTTGCGATGGTTCTTGATGGAGACGTGGGCCAGCTGCTCGACCGTCGTGCCGAACTCGTGCATATGGCGCTGCACCATCATGGCGTAGTAGCCCGAGTAGAACCCCCCCACCGGGAAGTCGAAGTTCGTGTCGCTCGCCAGAGCGATGAACTCATTGCCCTTCCAGGTGGTCACCCGACTCATGGTCTCGAACCCCACCGCCAGGCAACAGTCCATGCGCCCCGAGGCGATCTCCTGGAAACCGTTCTGAATGTTCAATCCACCTGTGGCCCCGCCGCCTTCGATCCGCCGGGAAGGCTTCGGACAGAGACCCAGGTAGTCGTGCACCATGATCCCGGCCATCAGCTGGCGGGTGAAGTGGTCCGAAAAGTAGGAAAGGCTCGAGCCGTCGATCATGTCCCGCGTGAGGCGGGGGACGTCGTTCATAGCGTAGTCGAACGCCACCTTGCACATCAGGCGGAAATCCATCTCGGGATGTGCCTTGGCAAATTTGGTGATGCCACCGGCAATGACGTAGACAGGGCGTGTCAAAGCTCATTCTCCTCACGATAGTATTGGTCTTTCCACCACAACAGTACAGCCCCACACTTCACACTTTCTACACTCCTAAGTACTCGTGTTGTACTCTCTTATCATTCATGATGGCTCCTGCGGGCAGGTGCGCCACTACAGTACCCTTATCCATTACATATACTCTGTCAGCCAGCACGTCTATGAATTCAAGATTTTGCTCCACCAGCAAGATGCCGATCCCAAGTCTCTTGTTGATTTCCCCCAACTTCTCCAGTATCACGTCAACGATAGAAGGCTGCACACCCTCAGTTGGTTCGTCGAGAAGCATAAGCTTTGGCCTGATGATGAGAGCCCGAGCCAGCGCAAGAATCTGTTGCTGACCCCCACTCAAACTTCCTCCCTGGGACTGCAGTTTTGGTGTGAGAGCCGGGAACTCCGCCAACACCTCTTCCACACATGATCCGAGGTTCTGCTTCGCAGCAATGGCGGCCACCCGCAGATTATCCAAAACGGACAATCTCGGGAATATCTGGCGTCCCTGGGGAACGTAGGCGACGCCGTACGACGAACGCCGGTATGAAGGTTGGTGCGATATGTCTACCTCATTCAACAGTATGGAACCTTGCTGCACAGGCAAGATGCCCATTATCGTGTTCAGCAGGGTAGACTTCCCAACTCCGTTGCGGCCAACCAGCCCTACGACTTCCCCACTGCCTACTTGGAGACTTACGTCATTGACAACAGTCTTATGACCGTATCCGCTATGAAGTCCGCTAACCTGCAACATGGCTGCGTTTCCCCAAGTAGATGTTCAGAACGTCTTCGTCACGGCGGAGGTCGCCCAGCGTTCCGCGTCTAAAGAGCTTGCCCTCGTGGAAGACGGCGATGGGCGCACCGAGCTCCCGGACGAACTCCATATCGTGCTCAACGACGACTATGGTCGCGAGTTTGGAAAGTCCCTTCACCAGGTCGGCGGTCTGCCGCGTCTCCTCCCGTGTCATTCCGGAAGTGGGCTCGTCAAGCAGCACGAGCTCCGGTCTCGAGGCAAGGACCATGCCGATCTCCAGCCACTGCTGGCTACCGTGGGAGAGATAGGCCGCGAGCCTATGGGCGTCGGCCTCCAAAGCTACCTGGCGCAGCATGGCGTTCGCTATGGCGTGAGCCTCGTTTCTGTCTCTGCAGCATGCGTAGGCGGCCAGCCAAAGGTTTTCGTGCACGCTCAGCTGGCCGAAGATGCTGGCGGCCTGCAACTTTATGCCAATCCCCAGTTGGGCCCGCTGGTGAGGTTTCAGGCCTGTGATGTCCCTGCCCTTGTATCGGATACGACCATTGCTGGGGCTATACCGACCCACCAGTAGGTTGAAAAAGGTGCTCTTCCCTGCCCCGTTGGGGCCTATGAGGCTATGCATGCCTTGATCGAACCCCAGGGTGACTCCCGCCACGGCTTGAAGGCCGCCAAAGGAGATTGCAAGGTCAGTCGTCTCCAGAATGGGTGTTGCTCCGGCCTCCCATTGGGTCTTCGTGCGCTCCGATGCCCGGGGCAGCCGATCAGACACGGCCGTGTCAACCGTACCGTGCGCAACCGCGATGCTGTTCGACGCTGCCGTCGATCGAGCATTCCGCCCCAGGCGACTCGCGGCCCTCGACCAGAGCGACACCAGCCCGTTCGGCACGAACAGCACGATCAGGATGAGAATGACCCCCAAGATGAGCGGGGTCTGTGACGTCACCCCGCCCAACGCCGTGGACAAACCTTCGACGACGACGACGCCCAAGAATGCACCCACAAGCGTGCCCCGACCCCCGACCAGCACCCAGATGATCACCGCGGCCGCCTGTGCCAAACTGAACACGGCGGGGTTGATGAACAAACCCCACGCCGCATACATCGCGCCCGCGAAGCCGGCGATCGCACCCCCCACGATGAAGGCCAGGAGCTTGTAGCGCCGGACGTCGTACCCCAAGAGTTCGGCGCGCAGTTCGTTCTCTCGGATGGCGGCGAGGATCCGACCCACGGGCGCGCGAACCAGCATCCTGACAAGGAAGAAGATGACGCTGGCAGCTATGACCATGAAGAAGTACGTCGCCTTGATGCTGAGAGGAGAGTCGAACACGCCAGGAATGCCCAGCGCCAGGGGGGGTATGCCTGTCATCCCGTTGTAACCGCCGAATCTTGCCGCCCCAATCGCATACTTGGGATCAGCGGTGCTGCCGAAGAAGGTGAGTAGCACCAGCGTGACTGCCAACGTGATGATGGCCAGATAGACATCGCTGATGCGGCCGTAGAACATGAAGTAGCCCAGCAGACCAGCCATGACCGCGCCCACGGCTACCGCAGATAGCAGCGCCACGGTGGTACCGCCTTGCGTGCTCTGCATGTTGATGGCAACCACGCCGTATGCGTACCCAGCCACGCCGAAGAAGGCCGTCTGCCCAAAACTGAAGATCCCGCCCTGGCCCCACACCCAGTCCAAGCTCAAAGCGAGGAGTCCAAAAATCACCCACAGCGTGAGCCTGACTAGGTCGAACTGCCCCAGCACGAGCCCCAGCAAGAGCGCCGCCACAGCCACCGCATACGGGACGGCCGACCGAGCCACCCTGGTCGACTTGGTCGCCGCACGACCTCCGCTCTTGGCCAATGAGTTCACAGCTGTCTCCTCCATTTGCCCGACAGCCCGTTAGGCATGAGCCGCAGCAGGACGATTGAGATCACGAGGAGCGCTCCCTGGCCCAGAAAAGGAGTGGAGAGGTAGGACACAACGTTGTCCACCGATCCCAGTAGTGCCGCCGCTGACATCGCCCCAGAGAGCACCAGGGGCCCTCCTACGATCACCGTCATGAACGCCTTGGCTATGAAAGCCATGCCCATGCTCGGCACAACCCCCACGACTGGAGCCAGCAGCGCCCCGGCGGCACCCGAAAGCGCGGATCCAACCGCGAAAGTCAGCATGTTGATGCGCCCTGCGTTGATGCCCAGCGCGGAGGCCGTCTGCGGCAATTGGCTCGCCGCGCGCGCCATGAGCCCGTACTTGGTCCTCATGAATAGAACGTATGTGAGGACCACCAACCCCCCGGCAGCGGCGACCAGGAAGAGCGAATAGGCCGATACGGAGTAGTTGCCCAACCTAAAGCTGCCAAGAGGTGTGGCCAATCCTTGCGTAGCGGGGCCATAGGCAATGACTACCAGCTGCACAAGGACTAGGCTGATGCCCCACGTGGCCAGCATCGTGTCAATGATCCGGCCGTAGAGATGCCTGATTATCCCCCGCTCAAGGACCAGACCGATCACGCCCACGACGACGGGCGCACACACCATGGACAACCAGAGGGGAAGCCCTAGCCGGTTAGCGGTCAAGGTGGCGAAGGCTCCCAGCATGAGAAACTCGCCGTGGGCCAGGTTTATAATCTTCATCATACCGAAGACCACGGCCAAACCTAAGGATATCAAAGCCAATGTCGCGATGCTGAATAGTGCCGATATCAATAGGTTTAGTATTTGATCCCAACTCACAGAACCCCCCCTACAAGTATGAGTACGTCAGTGCGCGTGTCCCTCACGCGCACTGATGGCGTTGCCGACTAGAGCGTCTACTTACCACCCGGGGTGTACTGCGTGTGCGCGGTAGAGTTCTGCGTCAGGTCGATATAGACATTCGGAGCCACGTTGTCGAACGTCTCCAATATGTCGAAGCCTTTAGTCGCATTCACCTTGGCGATACGCACGTTATGCACCAAGTGATGGGTCTTCGGGTCCAGGGAGACCTTGCCCTCCGGCGAGTCAAAGTCGATGCCGCTCTCAAGGGCAGCGATCACCTTGTCCACATCGACGGATCCCGCTTTGTTGGCTGCCGCAGCCCACAAATGCCATCCCGTCCACACAGCATTGTCGGAGTCCGTGATATACGGATAGTCTGCCCCGAACTTTGCGTGCCAGAGCGCCACGAAGTCCTTGTTCGCGGGGGTATCTAGTTCCTGGAAGTACGGGTACGCGACGACGATGCCCTGCGCTTCCGAAGGCGAGAGAACGACTTGCTCATTGCCCAGACCGAACGTCGCGGACACGACGGGGAGTTTGTCCTTTAGACCCGCGGCTGCCCACTGCCGGTAGAAAGCTATGTGGTTGCCCCCGACGAGCAGCGACACGATCACATCTGGTTTGGCTTCCTGAATCTTGCTGAGGGTAGCCCCGAAATCAGATACCTCCAGGGGAATGAACTCTTGCCCGACGACCGTGCCGCCGTTCTTGTCGGCATACTGCTTCACCCAATCGGCGGATATGTGGCCGTAGTTGTAGTCGGCCGCTATGACGTACATCTTGGGACCATCATTCTTAATGGCCCAGGGGATGAGCGTGCTCAGTTGCTGTTCCGGCACCACCCCCGTGAGGAAGACCAGCTTATCGGCTACCCCGCCTTCGTACTGCTCATTATAGAAGTACAGTGCGTGGCTACGGTCGATGACTGGACGCATGGCCTCACGGGAGGCGCTTGTTATGCCCCCCATTAAGACAGCTACTTTGTCCTGAAGAATGAGCTGGTTGGTATACTGCGTATACTTGTCATTCGTTGACTGGGCATCATACGATACGAGCTGCAACGGCCGACCAAGGACTCCCCCTTTGGCATTGATATCTTCGATGGCAAGATTGGTGGCGTCGATCATGGTCTTGCCGTAGACATTGATAGCTCCGGTCTCATCGAGGATGCTACCGACCTTGATGGGTTCCCCGCTGGGTGTCGCCGTTGTCGTGGCCGGGGCGGCGCTCGACCCCGTGCTGGCGGCAGGCGAGGCCGCGGTGGTTGTGGTCGTGCTTCCACTGCCTCCGCAGCCGGCCGCGATCATGATTGCCACGGCCCCAATGAACAGCAGCGCCAGGCGCGTATTCAGAGACTTACGCAACATCTTTCCCCCTCAGTCTGGAACATGGACCGGTCCTGACAGCCTCCGGCCTCGCTTCATCTCACGAACGGCTGACCTTGTAGCCGGCCGCTTCTCGATCCCAAGCCCCCGCCGTCCCCCCTTCTTTCAGTTTGTACTTCTCCACGCGTTCGGTCGGCGTCTTTGGCAACTCGTCGCGGTACTGCACATACCTGGGAACCATGAAGTAGGCCACCCTGCCTTCGCACCACTGCACCAGCTCGAGAGGCTCCAGGACCGCGCCGTCCTTTAGCACAACGCAGATCATCACCTCCTCTTCACCAAGTTCGGAGGGAACACCAACGGCGGCGGATTCCAGCACGAGCGGATGGCTGTTCACCACCGCCTCGACCTCCCACGAAGAGATGTTCTCGCCGCGCCGACGGATGTACTGCTTCAGACGATCGACGAAGTAGAGGTAGCCGTCTGCGTCCGAACGCCCGATGTCCCCGGAGTGGAACCAGCCTCCCCGCATGGTTCGGGCCGTTTCCTCGGGCATGTCGTAGTAGCCCTCCATAAGCACATGAGTCTCTGTGCCCCGTATGGCTATCTCACCGGCGACCGCTGGTTCCACTGGCTCATCGCTCTCTCCAACGATGCGCACATCCACGAAACCCATGGGTTTGCCCATAGAGCCGAGACGCCCAGCACCGAGCGGATTCGAGATGCAGAAGCCAGCCGTTTCGGTGAGACCGTAGCCTTCGACAATCTGGACTCCGAAACGGTGCTCGAATTCCAGCCACGTGTCCTTGGGGGTCGCCGCACATGCCGTCAGTCTGGCGGTGTGCTCCCGGTCCCCCGACCCCGGGGGCTGCTTGCAGAGGATGGGGATCATGGCGCCCAAGGAGTTGAAGATGGTGGCCTCGTACATGCGGATCTCGTTCCAAAAGCCCGACGCAGAGAACCTCCCCCCGAAAGCCATCGTGGCGTTGAGATGGATGGCCGGGAGGGCTGTGTGTGCCTGCGCATTTATGTGGAAGAGGGGGAGGCTCGTGAAGAGGACGTCGGTGGCCGTGGCCGCGACCATGTGCTCGGCGAAGTAGCGGGCAGAGTTAAGGTAGGCGTAATGACTGAGCATGACCCCTTTGGGAGGACCGGTCGTGCCAGACGTATAGAGAACTGCAGCGACCTCAGATGGATCCACCGACACCGAAGCAACAGTCGGGTGATCCGCGGACATAAGGGACGACCAGGTCGACGTGGTCCCTGCCGCGTCCTCCCCACGCACCACCACCGTCTCCAGTTCGGGCAACGAGTCCCGCACCACTTGGAGCCGCGGCATGAAGTCCTGCTCTATAAGCAAGATCTTCGCTCCGCAGTGGCGAATTATGTAGGACAGTCCCTCACCTTTCAGGTGCACATTGATGGGCACCGTGACCGCCCCAATTCTACTGGCTCCAAACCAAAGGTGCAGATAATCCTGACTGTTTTCCAACATCATGCATATAGCATCACCCTTCCGGGCGCCCAACGCATGAAGAGCTCGCGATGCCGTTTCCGCACTGGCCAGAAACTGCTCATACGTCTGCGTGCGTTCCTGGATTCGTAGCAACACCTTGGTTGGCGTCTCGTTGGCGTGGTCGTCTAAGAATCCCCAGAGATTCAAGGTACACATCCTCGTTCTATTCAAGTCAGTAGGAGACGGAAAGAGCAGCGATGGGCGTCAGGAGAGATCACCAGGACGTCGTCGGACGCTTGAGATGAAAATCTGTGTTCATTTGGAAGACGTTTCCGACCTGGAAGAGCGTAGACTCGGCAAACGGACGGCCGATGATTTGCATGCCAATGGGAAGGCCATGATCGTCGAACCCACAGGGGACATTAAGAGAAGGAAGACCGGTCAGGCTGGGGACGCCCGTGAACTGCATAATGGCCGAAAGCATGTCTTCCTCTTGGTTTCCTTCAATCACCACTCGAGTCTCCCCGACCGGCGTAGCGGTGAATGGCAGAGTCGGGCAGACGAAGACATCTACTCGTTTGAACGCTTCCAGAAAATCTGCCCGCAGCAAGCTGCGGTACCTTTGGGCTTGGATGTAGTGGGTCGCGAGCAATGTTTCGCCCATTTCGAGCAACAGGCGCACGTCTTCCCCATAGTCGCCCGGCCGCTCGCGGAGCCAACGCTGATGGTAGGTACTAGGCTCGCATGACTCGATCGTTAGTTGGGCTGAGATATTGCCCTGCAGGTTCTCCATGCTGATCTCGTGGACGCTGGCCCCCAGGCTCTGGAGCACCTCGAGGGCGTGTTTGACCGCCTGATGCACCGGAGGCTGCAGGTGATGGAAGAAGTAGCCGGGCACCACGCCGATGCGGATCCCCCGAGCGCCCAGGGCAAGATCCGCAAGGTAGTCTGCCACAGGCATCCACCGACACCGAAGCAACAGTCGGGTGATCCGCGGACATAAGGGACGACCAGGTCGACGTGGTCCCTGCCGCGTCCTCCCCACGCACCACCACCGTCTCCAGTTCGG
>JAMDEO010000082.1:0-2847 GCA_023483915.1 Actinomycetota bacterium | reverse complement strand
GCCACAGGCTCGAAGGCTGATCCTGGATCGAGCGGGTCGTGCCCCGCGACAACGCCAAACATGATTGCGCAGTCCTCGATGGTGCGCGTCATGGGGCCCACAGTATCCATGCTCCAAGCCAGAGGGATCACCCCCCGGTTGCTCACCCGGCCGATAGTCGGACGAATGCCTACGATCCCGTTGACCGCGGATGGTAGACGGATGGAGCCGCCGGTATCGGTCCCGATGGCTCCGTAGCAGGTTCTGGCTGCGACTGCCGCACCCGAGCCACCACTCGAGCCCGCGGGAAAGCGACTCGTGTCCCAGGGATTGCGGACGGTCCCATAGTGCGGGTTGTCGCTGGTGCCCCCCCAGGCAAACTCGTGCATGTTCGTCTTGCCCAGGAAGATGGCTCCCGCGCTCTTCAGCCGCGCGGCGACGGCCGCGTCTGCGGCCGGCAGCCACTCAGAGAGGATCTTGCTTCCCGCAGTGGTCCGCAACCCGGCGAGAGACACATTGTCCTTCAGGGCGATGGGGACCCCGTGGAGCGGGCCCAGCCGATGGCCAGCCATCAGCATGGTCTCGGCGGCAACGGCCACTTGACGAGCCTCGTCTTCATAGACCGAGATGTAGGCATTGAGCACATCGTTGGAGGCTCGGATGCGAGCCAGGCACACGTCGACCAGGTCGACGGGAGACACTTCGCGCGCTGCGACCAAACCGGCCGCCTGGGCGAGAGTAAGGTTGGCGAGGTCAGCGCCGACTTGAGTCACTGCACGCCTCCTTTGACTACTTGTGGGCGAACACAGTGATGGGCACGACACCGGCGTATTGCTGTTGACTCATCTTCTGACTGAGCCCATTCGCGCCGGCGACCCAAGGTGAGAGCGCATCGGCCACAAGGCCTTCGCGCTCTTGCTCAAGCGGCAGTGAAGCCACGCCGGCAATGGCGCGAACCGCGAGGTGCGCAGATTGCAGCTCTTGACCCATAGTCCCCCCCATCGAACCCCTTCGACCACTCGTCTCGGACACCGGGCGATCCGCCTCGGGATGTCCGCGGTGCGACGTTAGCCGCTCCGGCACGGAATCGCCACACCCATTTCAGACTAAATAGTTTTGTCGTATCACCCTTTTCGGCTTATGGAGTGCCTCGATGCAGCCGGAGCGTTCACCCTTATAAGACAGGCTCTGCCCACGGAGAGGTCTGGCAGCTATACTCGCGCCCATGAGAAGCCAGCCAGGCGAACTACAGCTCCAACTACAGCGACTCGTGATGAGTGTGGCGGCCGCCTTGGACGCCGATGCGGCCTTCATTGCGCTGTGGACACTCGATGGCACGACGCTCCCTCTCCCCTCCATCGACTCCCATCTGGCCGCCAGTTGCGGACAAGGGCCGCAGGTATTCCAGGAACTCGAGGGCCAGCTCTCCCACTCCAGCTATTCGCTGGAAGGTACGCCTCTTCGCCTAGAGGGCGTGGTCATGGGCAGCGCTTACGCGGAGTCCGGGTGGGCGGTTCCCATAGGACGGGGCGACCACTACTTCGGCGTGCTGTACGCCCGGCATAGAGCGACGGTCGGTTTTCCGGCACGAGACGTGCTGCTACTCAAGACCGTCGCGGAGGCGGCCGAAACTGCGCTCGATGCGGCACTCGCGGCCGACCATGCCAAGAGCCAGGAAGAGCGGATTCACGCCCTGCTCGACGTGGCGAAGGAGATCTCAACGCTAGGGGGACTGGATCGCGCCCTCGGCCTCATATGTAGAAAAGCGTCAGAGTTGGCGAGTGCAGAGATCGCTTACGTCGCTTTGGCCGATATCGCGCAGAAGGAAATCCGCATGCGCACGACCCTCGGCATCGCCAATCCGGAGTGGAACACGATGCGCATGGCTTTCGGCGAAGGGATCGGAGGCCTGGTGGCACAACAGCGCGAGGCGGTCATCGTCCGAGACTACGAAAGTTACCAGCACCAGACGCGTGCGGATATCCGCGAGATGGCGGGGATGGAGGGCCTGCGAGCCGTGCTCGCAGTGCCGATGATCACCGGGCACCGAGTGCTGGGCGTGCTCTTCATTGCTGATCGCCAGCCGGCCAGGTTCACCGACACCGACGCCCGGCTGCTACAGGGCCTAGCTGATCAGGCGGCCATCGCCATCGCAAACTCGCGTCTCTACGAACAAGAGCGACGAGAACTCGAGGTCCACGACCGTCTCAGTTCCATCGTCCTGCGCAACGGTGACTACGCAACCATGGTGGACGCCCTCCACGGATTGGTCGGCAATCCGGTGGCCCTCTACGACAGCCATTTCAACTTGCTCGGGTGCTACCCCGCTTCGCTTGCCCCGGACCTGAAGGCCGAAGTCGAGCGCATGAGAATGTTGGTGCTCACCGAACGTGGAGACCTCCGCCACGACCTCTCGGCCGATACCAGATTGAAGAACCAGGCCTTCATGCTCCCTACGCCGGAGGATCACGAATCCGCCCTCCCCTGCGCAATCGCCCCGGCCGCCTCCGGGGACCGAGTCATGGGCTACGTCCAGGTAATCGAACTGGATAGATACCTCCAGGATCAGGATCTACGCGTAGCTGAACGGGCAGCGGTCATCTTGGCCCTGCGGATGATGACTGAGCGGGTCGAAGCTGAGGTCGAACAGAGACTCAGAGGTGATCTCCTTATCGATATTCTCTCCGAGAACATCGATAACGTCGACAATGCTGTGGCTAGGTTTTCCCATCTTGGATATGACTTCAATCTTCCTCATATAGCCGTTGTTTTTGACGCTAAGGAAGAACGTCGCTCGCCATCACGGAAGACCAACAACTCACAGGATTCTCTGGTCCTAGTGAAGAACAGCCTTCTGCACACGATAAG
>JAMDEO010000202.1 GCA_023483915.1 Actinomycetota bacterium | reverse complement strand
GGGCGCCGGTGGCGGTGCAGCTTGCCCGCAAGGCGATCGATGCAAGCTTCGACGGCTCGTTCCACGAAGGTACCACGCTTGAGTCGGCGTTCATCGCACTGTGTTTCGCGGGCGAAGACATCCGGGGGGGCATTGCCGCGTTCGATGAGAAGCGGCCCCCGCGCTTCTCGGGAGTCTAGGGAGGCGTGGTGTGCGGGTAGAACAGATCACCGTCATCGGGTCCGGCGCGATGGGCTCGGGCATCGCACAGGTTTTTGCCCGGGCCGGCTACCGAGTGGCGATGTTCGACGCCGCGTCGGCGCAGCTCGATCGGGCACTCGCAGCCATCAGCGGGTCTCTCTCCCGGGAGGTGGCCAAGGGCCGCCTCACCCTGGAGGAATCCGAGGAGGCCGTCGGGCGCCTGAGCACGCACGTCGATCTTGCGGACGCGGTGATCGGGAGTGATCTGGTGCTCGAGGCGATCGTCGAGGACATGGCGGTCAAGAAGCAGCTCTTCTCACAGCTGATCGCTTGCCTCCCCGAGACGACCATACTCGCCTCGAACACGTCTTCGTTGAGTATCGGCGAGATGGGATTGGCATTCGGTAGGCCCGAGCTGTTTGTGGGCATGCATTTCTTCAACCCGCCGCCCTTGATGAAGCTCGTCGAAGTGATCCGGGGGAGCGAGACCTCCCAGGAGACAGTGGACGCGGCCTTGGGGGTCGTGGAGACGATCGGCAAGGTCCCGGTCTTGGTCGCCGACTTCCCAAACTTCATCGTCAACCGGATCGCCCGTCCCCTGTATCTCCAGGCTCAGCTCCTGCTGTCTGACGGTGTTGCCGCTCAGGACATCGACAGGGCGCTGCGTCTTGGAGGAGGATTGCGCATGGGGCCGCTCGAGTTGCTGGACATGATCGGCCTGGAGCCACACCTGGCCTCCTCGATGACCGCGTTTCGAGAGTGGGGCGATCCTCGGTTCAGGCCCGCACCCATCGTCAAGCGCATGGTGCGGGCCGGACATGTGGGACGAAAGAGCGGACGGGGTTTCTACCGATACGCGGACGGCGAGCAGACACCGTTTCTCGCCTCGCCGACTTGGCCGATACAAACGGATGACCTTGGTCCCATCGGCATCCTGGGAGAGGGGGCCGAGGCTGAGTTCCTGCGGGCGATGCTTGGGAGCAGCGGATGTCGGGTGCTTGATACTGGGGACCGGGCCGCGGAGGACTCTGGACTGGGCGACGCCGCCGTGGTCATCGTGACGGGCGACGCGGGTCAGGCGGAGCTGGTCGACCTCTTTGTAACTCTCGGTCGGGCTTGCATGCCCTCGGCGGTGCTCGTCGCGACATCCGCGTTCGTCTTTCCGGAGGCGTTGGGTGTCGCCGCAGGGCGCGCTGATCGCGTCATCGGTCTCCACCGGCCGCTGTCGATCCTCGGACGCGATTTCTATGAGGTGGCGACGGGACTCGATACGTCCGCCAAGACAGTCGCCGTGGCACTGGGACTGGTAGCCAGATTGCGCGGCGATGCGGTCGTGACACCGCATCGGGCGGGCTACCTGGTGAACAGTGTGCTCATGCCAATGGTCAACGAGGCTGCGTTTGCTCTGCTCGAAGGGCTCGCCTCGCGCGAGGACATCGATTTGGCTATCCGGCTAGGGTTGAATCACCCCTTCGGTCCTCTGGAATTGGCCGACCGAATCGGCGTGGATTTCGTCTTGCGCGTGATGAGCACTCTGCATGAAGAGTACGCCGATGACCGTTACCGGCCCTGCGTCTTGCTGAAGCAGATGGTCCGAGCGGGACACCTCGGCCGGAAGTCGGGACGCGGCTTCTATGTCTACGCGTCCGAGGACGAGCATGCTCCTGAAGTGAGCGAGCGGACATGAGCCTGGAGGGTAGCCGGATCGTCATTATCGGGGGCAGCTCGGGGATAGGTTTCGCGACAGCCCGCCTGGCCCTCGAGGCCGGTGCAGACGTGGTCATCGCGGGGAGGTCGGCGGCGCGGCTGAAAGATGCTCGGGTTCGTCTGGGGCGTGAGCTGGAGACAGGCAACGTCGACGTCACTATCGAGGACTCGGTGCGGTCATTCTTTGATGCTGCGGGGCCCTTCGACCATCTCACCACGCCGGGGAATCAGGGAACTGCCGGTCCTTTCCTCGAACTCGAAACGGAAGCCGCCCAGGCCGGCTTCAACAGCAAGTTTTGGGGCCAATACCGCGCAGCGAAGTACGCCGTTCCTCATCTGCGGGTCGGAGGTTCGATCGTTCTCGTGGGGGGAGCGTGGAGCCAGAGACCGCCGAGAGCAGCCGCGGCGAGAGCAGCGATCAATAGCGCCGTTGAAGGCCTGGCGCGCGGCCTGGCGGTCGAGCTAGGGCCCTCCCTGCGCGTGAACGCTGTATCGCCAGGCGTCCTCGACACCCCGCTCTACGAATCGCTTCCCGAGCCCGAGCGCGGCGTCCTCTTCGCCGCAGCAGCGAGCGGCCTGCCGCTCGAAAGGATCGGGATTGCCGAGCATGCGGCCAAGGCGATCCTCTATCTCATGGACAACGATTTCGTGACGGGGAGCACGCTGTTTGTAGATGGAGGCTTGACACTCCGCTAAGTATCGCTATCGAAAACGAGCGCATTGGGCTTAAGTCGCGTTTTCGCCTGCGGCGGCAAAGTGACCGTGGCCGCGCGGCCTTCGGTCTAGCTGCTAGCAGCAGCGCCCCGGTCTCTATTTGCCCTTTATGCTGCGGAAATTGTGCGGCGTTCCGGACACCGCTCAGGAAGGGCATCCGGCGGCAGCTGCTCCTGCCCCCTTAACCATCAGTAACCGATGCGGCTCTGTGGTTCAGCCAAATTAAGCGGTAGGCGATTTGGTGGTAAGTGCCACTTGACTGCCGGTCTTCAGGCTGGTACGTTGTTCTCGGCCTCTAGGGCGAATCCGAGGTCGGGGGGGGCCGCGGCGCAGGCGGGTTGTTGAACGGGTCCACGACACTGCCGGCAGTCGCTCGACGAAACTCGGGTTTGCCTGGGCCGCACAGTCAGCAGTCTTGCTACATGGGGATGCGAACGGAGACGAGGGCCAATGGCTGAGAGACCATTCTGGAACGACATCGAGGGGGCATCGGCTGCGGAGGTTCGTGCCCTCGAGGACCGGAAGCTCGCCGGACAGATCGACTACCTGTTCGCGAACTCGTCCTTCTACCAGCGCAAGCTTGGCGACGCTGGTCTGAAGCCGACTGATATCCGCTCGGTCAGGGATCTGCGGAACGTCCCTTTCACACGAAAATCGGAACTGCGAGAGAGCCTGGCTGAGGCGCCCCCGTTGGGGCATCACGGTATCGCCCCTATCTGTGATGTGGTGCAGATCCAGGCTTCGTCGGGCACCACGGGAGCGCCGTCCTATGTGGGAGTCACCCACCGAGATCTGGACAGCTGGTGCGAGATGCAGGCCCGGACGATGTACGCCGGCGGGATCCTTCCGGGCGACCTCGTCATGCACGCGACCTCGCTGAGCAAAGGGTTTGTCGGCGGGGTGCCCGTCTTTCAGTCCTTTCAGTACATGAAGGTCTGCGATATCCCCATCGGAGCGGAAGCAGGCACGGAACGGCTGCTCGCCGTCATCCGCGATCTCAAGCCGAACGTGCTGTACGCCACCCCCCACTTCGCTGTCTACTTGGCGGAGCGCGTGCCGGATGTACTGGGCATGACGGCTCGTGAGCTATCCGTTCGCAAGCTCAGCGTGGGCGGCGAGCCCGGCGGTGGCATCCCAGCGGTCCGCGCGAAGATGGAAGAGCTCTGGGATGCCGATGCCCGCGAGATTCTCGGTGGGACTGACTTTGGGATCGCCTACTGGGGCGAGTGCGAAGACAAGTCCGGCATGCATTTCACCGGGCAAGGCTACATCGTCGCTGAGATCATTGATCCGGTGACCGAGGAGGTCCTCGAGCCCGAGCAGGGAGTGGAAGGCGAACTTGTCTACTCGGCCATCGATCGGCAGGCGTCTGCGCTGCTGCGGTTCCGGAGCGGGGACCGAGTGCTGGTCACCGGCACCAGCTGTCCCTGCGGCCGCACGAGCTACAAGCTCCGATGCGTAGGCCGGACGGACGACATGCTCATCGTGAAAGGCATCAACGTCTTCCCATCGGCAGTGCAGGATGTGGTGACGCGGTTCGGCGCTGAAGTCACGGGCTTGATCAAGGTCGTGGTCGACTTTGACGGCCATACCACGCAGGATGCGCTTAAGATCAAGGTGGAATGCGCGCAGGGCCTGCCTGTCGACCGTCTCCCGGGGCTCAAGCGCGACTTGGAGAACAGCCTCCGCGACAGTCTGGTCTTTCGCCCGGAAGTGACCCTGGTACCAGCAGGCACGTTCGCCAAGCCGGGGCAGACGAAGGTTTCGATGATCGAGCGAGTCCAGCCGAGCGGGAGTCGCGCATAGCCATGGTGCTCACAGGAATCCACCACGTCGCCATCGTGGTTGCGGACCTCGACGCCGCAGTGGCCCGCTATTCAAGGGTCCTAGGCTCTGAGCCGGTGAAGATACGTGACGTGCCGCAGTCCAAGCTTAATCTGGCCTTCTACACCGTTGGTCACTCTTTCATAGAACTCATCTGTCCGTACGGTGAGGATGACTCCTATGATTTTCCCGGCTTCTTGGCTCGACGCGGCGAGGCGATCCATCACGTGGCGCTCGACGTCGACGATCTGGATGAATCGATTTCCGCGCTCAAGCGTCGGGGAGTCTGCCTGCTTTCCGACGAGCCGACTGTTGGGCCGGATGATCGCATCGTGTTCGTCGCCGACGAGATGCTTAATGGGGTCTCGCTTGAGTTGGTCGAGCGAACGTCCTAGGCAAGTCGGAGGAAAACCGCAAATCTCACTCGGGAGGGCCATGTAAGAGGAGGGAGACGGCGTCGTTCGGTCGAGTGACGACCAGCGGAGGGGTAACGCTTTTCTCACTAGGGGGACACATGAGCGAGCAGAGCAGGAACGACACGACTATCGAGTTGATCAGGGGACTCCGGGAAGGCAGCGTCAGCCGGAGGGACTTCATTCTGAAGGGCGCCTTGCTGGGGCTTTCACTGGGCAGCTTGGGGGCGGTCCTGAGCGCCTGCGGCAGTGGGGGAAGCACGACGACTACGGCGGCGGCGCCGGCTACGACCGCCGGAGTTGCGACCACTGTCGGGGCCGCGACGACCGCGACGACCGGGGCGGCTTCCAAGGCCGCCTATCTCATAAACATGCCGCAGGACACCAAGAACGAGTACTGGCAATTCTGGAGCCGAGGTGCGGAGGACGCTGCGAAGCAACTGGGGATGAAGGTAGATACCATCCCGTATGAGTCCGACCCCAACAAGCAGGTGGCCACCATCGAGGCCGCCGCCGCCAAGGGGGCGAACTGCTTCATCACTACGGCTCCCAGCATCACGCCCATCAAGACGCTGGCCAAGCTCGCGAATGACCGTCAGATGTACTACTTCGGCATCTGGGACAATCAGCCTTGGTTCACGGTGTTCGATTCCGGCCAGTACTACGCTGGCTACTCGATCCCCGACGATTTCAAGGATGCCTATCTCAGTGCGAAGTCGCTCATGGACGCCATGGGAGGCAAGGGGACACTGGTCTTCATCGCCGGTTGGAAGGGCTCTTCGGCCGACCAGATGCGGAGCATGGGCTTCTTCGCCGCAGCCGCAGAATTTCCGGATATCAAAGTCGTGGGCGGAGATCCCGGGCAATGGAGCCGCGGACCGGCCGAGAAGATCATGCGCGATTATCTGGTGAAGTACCCCAAGTTCGAGGGGGTGTACAACCAGAACGACGACCAGGGCATCGGGGCTCTGAAGGCTGTGGAGGAGTCCGGCCGGGTGGCGGGCAAAGACGTGCTTTTCGCCAGCGTAGACGGGATTAGCGAGACACTGAAGGCCATTGCGCAAGGCAAGATCCTCAACACGGTATGGGTCTTTGCTCCGTTCCAGACTGGGTTCGCAGTGGCCCGGCTCTTCGACATGATCCAGGGCGTGGCGTTCGATCCGGCAGAGCGGTTCGTGCACACGGGCAGCGTGTTCATCGACAAGAGCAACGCCGACAAGTACCTCAGCGCCGTGTACGATGCCGCCTCGCTGCCATGGGACTTCACGCTGATGTCGCGCTTCCTGCATCCGGATGATTGGGACTATCAGAACGACGTATGGCCCATCAACCCGATCGATCTGTGGACGAAGTTCCCGAACGATGTTCCCAAGCCGAGTGGGTATACGTTCCCGGCGGAGATCACCGCCGCCGCCGACTCAGGTAAGTTCGACGAGATCGCCAAGCTATACGCGTCGCACTACAAGAAGAAGTGGGATGGGGACTACCGGAAGAGCGTCCTCGAAATGACGCAGGGCAAGGAAGCCACCCCGGGAAGCAAGGAGAAGCTCTAGGAAGGGATCCCGAGGCCGGGGTGCGGGGACGTAGTCCCCGCACCCCGGCCGGTGTCGCGCAACGTGTCGTGGGGGCCGCAGGGTACCCGGCGGGGACGGAGCGCACGGGTGCACTCACAATGAGGGGGTCGTGGCGCCTTGTCGGAGAAGCACATGGAAGACGCTAGTCTTGAACACAGCGCAAAGCCGCCGATTGCGGTGCGGCGCGCTCGGAAGGCCGATCTCAGCCGGAGGCGGCACATCGTTTCGACGGTGGGACCTTTTGCCACCCTGGCATTCCTAGTGGCTCTCTTCTCCATACTCAATCCGGAGTTCTTGACCAGAGGCAACGCGTACAGTGTTCTTCGGGCGTCGTCGGCCTTGCTGATGCTGTCATTGGGCCTGACGTTTGTGATCATGCTCGCGAGCATCGATCTGTCGATCGGTTCGATCGTGACTCTCGTGGGCATCCTGACTGCGATGCTTGTGCCCCACCTCGGGGTCTGGGCCGTGTTCGCCAGTCTGGCGCTCGGGACTGCCTGCGGTCTCTTGAACGGCGTGCTCTTCACGTACGTACGCATTCCATCGTTCGTGGTCACTCTGGGCACGCTGTCCCTCTTTTACGGTGTGAGCTTGGTCATCGACCAGAACACCGCGGTGGCAGTCACAAATGAGCACTTCATCTGGCTCGCCGATGGAACCCTGTTGGGCGACTTCCCCAACATGGTGCTTGTTGCGCTCGTGGCCTGGGGGGTGTGTATCTTCATATCCCAGCGGACCAGGTTCGGTCGAGCGGTCTACGCGATTGGCGGCGGCGAGCGAATGGCTATGCTCTCTGGTCTTCCCGTAAGGCGCTACAAGATCGTGGCCTTCATGCTCTCCGGTCTCTTCGCCGGCCTGGCCTCCGCGCTGCTCGTGGCCAAGTTCCAGGGAGGCAATCCCGAAATGGGCCAGGGACCGATGCTTCTGGACGCGATCGCGGCAGTGGTGATGGGCGGCACCGGGTTGACCGGCGGCGTCGGGGGACCGCATCGCACGATTCTCGGCGCTCTTGTTCTTGCAGTTCTCGGGAACGGGATGGTGATGAGCGAAGTCGGCCCGTACGAGCAGGTGGTGATCAAGGGGCTGGTCACAGTGATCGCCGTGTCTTTGACCCTGGACCGCCGCCAGGTCCGGATTGCAAAGTAGGGGGCGGCTGTGAGACTGCTGGAATCAACTACCGATCGCGCAAGGCTCATGACCAACGTCGCTCCGATTGCGAGCTTGGTCCTGATGGTCATCGTCTTCTCCATCGGGTCCGAGGTGTTCTTTACCCCGCAGAACTTCGACAATATCCTGCGTCAGTCGGCGGCGCTGCTGATCGTCGCGCTGGGAGGAACGTTCGTAATACTCATCGGCAGCATAGATCTGTCGGTGGCGGCGGTAATCGTCTTCGGCGCGATGATGACCGCCATGACAGCGCCATTCCTCGGCCCGGCTGCCATTTTTGTCGGCATGGCCATCGGAGTAGCGTGGGGCTTGGTCAATGGGCTGTTGCTGGTTCTTGGGAAGCTGCCTTCGTTCATGGTGACGCTGGGGATGCATTCGGTCATATTGGGCATCAGCCTCATCCTGCTGGGTGGGGGCAATACCATCGATTTCGACAACGAGTTGATGCGCAAGGCAGCCACGGCGCAAGTGGTCCCGCATGTGCCGTTGATAGCGGTCTGGGCCTTTGCAGTCTACGCCATCTGCGTCCTCGTCGCGTTCCGCTCCCGCCTCGGACGGTTTGCCTTCGCGATCGGGGGGGGCGAACGTGTGTCACAACTCTCCGGCGTCGCTGTCGGGCGTTACAAGGTCTATATCTTCATGCTTTCGGGTCTATTCGCCGGCCTTGGGGGTGCTCTTCTGGCCGCACGCTCACAGTCGGCCAACCAGGAGATGGGTGGTACGTTCATGCTCGATTCGATCGCGGCCATCGTGATGGGAGGGACGCCGCTGACGGGTGGGGTTGGAGGGCCGCACCGCACGCTTCTGGGCGTGCTGGTGATTGGCGTGCTCGGGAATGGGTTGGTGCTGATGGGTGTGGGAGCCTATGAGCAGATCGCCATCAAGGGTGTGGTGATCGTTGCTGCGGTGGCACTGACCATCTCCCGTTCGAAGCTCAGCGTGCTCAAGTGATGCGGGGGAACATGAGCGACGACATGCTGCTCGAAGTGCGGGACGTGAGCAAGTCGTTTCCGGGCGTGCAGGCACTCCGCAATGTGAACCTGGAGATCCGCCAGAACGAAGTGGTGGCATTCGTTGGCGAGAACGGCGCGGGAAAGTCGACCTTGCTCAACATACTGAGCGGTCTGTTCCGTCCCGACAGCGGCGAGATCATCTACAAAGGGGCGTTGTACGAGCCTGCCAACTACCATGACGCGACGCTCACCGGCGTCTCGCGGGTGTTCCAGGAGCAGGGTCTGGTTCCCAATATCCCTGTGTACGAGAATCTCTTCATCTCGCACGAGAAGCGGTTCACGCGATTGGGCGTGCTTAATCGGGGGCGGATGAGCCACCTGGCTGGCGAGGTGCTGGCCGACGCAGGTCTGGAGGTGAAGCCCTCTGACATCACGGGCACTCTGCCCTTCCCCGTACGACAGATGCTCGAGGTCATCCGCGCCTTCGCAGTGCCCACGTTTCTGGGGGTGGAGCACCCGCTTGTCTTGCTGGACGAGCCCACCGCGGGGTTGGACGCCAACGAGACCGAACTCTTGTATGCCCGGCTGCGACGGTTCCGCGAACATGGCTCGGCGGTGCTTGTGTCGCACGCCCTATTCGAAGCGCTCGAGCTCTGCGATCGCATCTACGTCTTCAAAGACGGCGAAATCGTAGACATGGTGTTCCCGAAGGACGTGAACGAGTCGCGGCTGCACGAGCTCATGGTGGGGCGTCAGCGGGATAGCGAGTACTACAAAGAAGATTGTCAGCGAGCGCCGGGGGACCGCGTCGTACTGGAAGTTTCATCCGGATGCGCACGCGGGTGTTTTCACGACGTCTCACTAAGACTCCGCGAGGGCGAAATCCTCGGCATCGGTGGCATGCTTGGCTCCGGCAAGTCTGAGTTGGGGCGCGTTCTGGCAGGCGATCTGCGCATGGACGGCGGTGAAATGAGTGTGTTCGGCGCGACGATTGGACACCCAACCGTCCGCAAGATGCTTCGCGCGGGTGTCGGCTATATCCCCGGGGAACGGGCGATCGAAGGCTTGATTCTCTACCTGCCGGTTCAGTGGAACATGACGCTGCCGATCGTGCCCGAGCTTACCAAGGCCGGCTACTACGATATGGGCGAGGAAAAACGCATCGTTCAGAAGCACTGCGAGATGCTCAACATCAAGACCCCGTCTCAGGAGACCCTGGTCGTGAATCTTAGCGGGGGCAACCAGCAGAAGGTGGTGCTGGCCAAATGGCTTGCCAAGGAGGTGAAGATTCTCATCCTCGAGAATCCTACGCGGGGAATGGATGCGGGTGTCAAGGCCGACATCTACGCATTCCTAAGGGAACTGGCCGCCAACAACGTCTCCATAGTGTTGATAACGGATGAGCTCCTCGAGCTGATCGGCATGAGCAACAGCATCGCCATCATGAAGGAGGGCATGATCACGAGCATGATCGAGGCGACGGCTGAGGCAAAGCCGACGGAAAAGGAACTTGTGCAGTTCATGGTCTAGCAGTGTCGCTGCCGTAGGGAAGCCCCACGTGGAGGTTCATAGTGGACTTCGAATTAACTGAAGCGCAGGTTGCTGTACGTCGTTCGGCTCGGACGTTCGCCGAAGCCGAAGTGCGCCCCCTGGCCAGGGAGAGTGACGAGAAACGCGAGTTCCCGTGGCACCTCGTTCCCCGGATGGGGCAGCTCGGTTTCTTGGGCGGCCCTCTGCCGCCCGAATACGGCGGCGCCGGGTTCGACTATGTGAGCATGGCTTTCGTGTACGAGGAGATCAGCAAGGCGTGCTCTTCGGTCCGTGGGTTTCTGGCTGTTCATGTGGGTTTGACCTCCATGTGCATCTACGACTGGGGGACCGAGGAGCAGAAACGCGCGTACCTCCCACGACTGGCCTCGGGACAGACCATCGGCTGCTACTGCCTTACCGAGCCTAACGCCGGCACGGATGTCGCCAGCATGGAGACCACAGCGCGTCGCGAGGGCAACGAGTATGTCATCAATGGCCGCAAACACTGGATCACGAATGGGAACCGCGCCGATCTTGCCCTGGTTTTCGCGTCCGCCGACCGGGCCCTCAAACACAAGGGGATCTGCGCGTTTCTGGTCGACACTTGCACCCCGGGCTTCAAGAGGCAGCGGATGATAGGCATGGAACTTGGTCACCGGGCCTCAGATCACGCGGTCATCGATTTCGAGGAGATGCGGGTACCACGAGAGTGCCTCTTGGGCGCCGAGGGCGACGGCTTCAAGGTGGCGATGGGCGCGCTTGATCACGGCCGGCTGGGTGTCGCGGCCGGTGCCGTTGGCGTGGCTCAGGCCTGCGTCGACGCATGCGTAGAGTTCGCACGCAACCGGAGGCAATTCGACAAGCCGATCGGCGACTTTCAGTTGATCCAGGAGATGGTCAGCGACATGGTGGTAGAAACCAGCGCGGCTCGGTTGCTCGTGCTCTTCGCGGCCCATCAGAAGATGATGGGCCGCAGAAACACGAGAGAGACCTCGATGGCGAAATACTACGCCACCGAAGCCGCCTCGCGAGCGGCGAACAACGCCGTTCTGCTGCACGGCTCGTACGGGTATAGCAACAACAGTCCGGTCGAGCGGTATCTTCGAGACATCAAGGGCTACCAGATCTACGAGGGAACCAATCAGATTCAGCGCATCATCATCGCGCGCGACGTGCTGAAAGATCTTGATAGGCAGATGGATATTTCGTCGGTTATCTAGCAAGCAACCGAGGGGTTGACTCACATGGATGACGAGTTCGCATTCGATTATGACGTGCGAGATGGAATTGCCACCATCGCGCTCAACAGGCCTGATCGTCTGAACGCGATCACCTTCGAGGTGTACGCGCAGCTCCGTGACCTCACGTACGGCCTTCGTGAGAACTCGGAAGTCAAAGTGGTGGTTATTACCGGACGCGGTAAGGGCTTCTGCTCCGGCGGGGACGTCCATGAGATTATCGGGCAACTCTTCGAGCGGGACACGAGGGATGTGCTCGAGTTCACGCGGATGACCGGAGCATTGGTCAACAACCTGCGCCGGCTGGATCAGCCTGTGATTGCGTCCATCAACGGGATCGCGGCGGGAGCCGGAGCCGTCATCGCCCTTGCCAGCGATTTTCGGATTCTCAGCGAGAACGCCCGTTTTGCCTTTCTTTTCACCAAGGTCGGTCTTGCGGGAGGAGACATGGGAGCCGCGTACTTGCTTCCGCGAATGGTCGGTCTTGGGCGGGCGACTGAGATCCTCATGCTCGGCGAACCGGTAGACGCGATCACCGCGCAGAAGATCGGACTGGCGACGAAAGTGGTGCTGGCGGAAGAGCTGGAGATGACGACGCGCGATCTCGCGGAGAGTCTGGCAAACGGCCCGACCAATGCCTTCTCGATGACCAAGCGCATGCTCACGAACGAGCTCTCCATGGATCTCGAGGCGGCGATCGAGAACGAGGCCACTGGCCAGGCGCTCCTTCTCATGGGCCGGGATCACCGAGAATTCTACGATTCATTCACGGAAAAGCGACCCGCGGTCTGGACGGGTCGTTGACGCTGGCGCGCCGATGCGCGGGAATGAATGGTGTTAAGCGCTACTTGAACCATCGTGGTGGCGCCGCTACTATGCATCGAGCAGCCGAGCAGGGCTGGGGGGGCTTCGTGTGAGTTGCCTCGACGACGGTAGGTGAGGGTATGGAAGCGCGAGAAGAGACGGCCCAGGGACCCCCAGGGCTG
>JAMDEO010000019.1 GCA_023483915.1 Actinomycetota bacterium | reverse complement strand
CATAGTAGCCGGCGATACGCACAGACTCATCAGGAGGAAGCAGTGTCAAGAGCTGAATTGCTGCAAAAATTGACCGACGCTACCGTCGACATCGACGACGATCTGGTGATGGAGCTGGTGGACGAGGCCGTCGCGGCGGGCATCACCCCGCTCGACATCGTCACCGAGGGGCTGCAGCCCGGGCTCATCATCATCGGCGAAGGCTACGACAAGCACACGCGCTTCACCGCCGACCTGGTCCTGGCCGGAGAGATCATGAACGACGTGATGATCAAGCTGCGTCCCGTCATGGAAGCCGGGTCGAACGGCCGGGGCGACGTCATGATCATCGGTACGGTGGACGGCGACGAGCACTGTGTGGGTAAGCGCATCGTCGCTTCCGTCTTCACCGCCGCCGGCTACTACGTCATCGACATCGGTGAGAACCAGCCCGCGAGCGCGTTCGTGGCGGCCGCCAAAGAGCACAACGCCAAGATCGTGGGGGCCTCGGCCATCCTCGGTACGGTGAAGCCGTACTGCAAGATCATCAACGACGCGCTCGTCGAAGCCGGGATACGAGACCAGCTGCTCTTCATCATAGGCGGCTGGGGCATGACGCAGGAGTGGTGCGACAAGGTTCACGCCGACGCCTACGGGGACACCGCCAACATGGCCATAGACAAAGTGAAGGAGATCCTGAGCGTGTAGGCTGAGGGACACCACTGTAGTCTGGCCAAGGACAGAAACAACAGGAGATTTCGGCTTGTTTGAATTCACTCAAGAACAGAAGGTCTCTACCATTGGAGACGTTCGCATAGGCGGCAAGATCGGAGAACATCCGACGGTGCTCATCGGTAGCATGTTCTTTCGCGGCCACCAGATTGTGAGCGACCATGACAAGGGCATCTTCGACAAGAGCAAAGCAAAGGAATTGCTGGATATCGAAGAGGAGTTGTCGGCTCAGACAGGCAATCCTCGCATCATCGACGTCATCGGTGAGACCGGCGAGGCTCTGATCAACTACATAGAGTGGGTAGCCGCCAACTACTCGTCTCCGATTCTCGTCGACTCCTCGGTGCCCAAGGCCCGCATGGAAGCTATCACGTACTTTTCAAAGACCGAGGTCGCCCCCAGACTGATCTATAACTCCCTGGAGCCTCACTACAAAGAGGACGAGTTGGCTTGCATCAAGGAGTCCGGAATCAAAAGCGCGGTGGCGCTTCCGTTGACCACCAAGGCGTTGAAACCGAAAGCTCGGGTCAAGCTGTTGAAAGAGAATATCCTGCCTGCAGCAGAACGAGCAGGATTGGAAAACGTGTTGGTAGATGTCGGAGTGTTGGATATTCCCAGCGTGGGATGGTCCGCGCAGGCGATCTATGAAATAAAGAACAACTTGGGGTTGCCCAGCGGCTGCGCCCCAGCGAATGCCATCTACCAGTGGTCGAAGATCAAGGACCGGGGCACTCCAGCGTTCGAGGCGGCAGCCTCCCTTGTCTGCGCCTCTTCCGATCTCTGGGGAGGGGACTTCGTCTTTTATGGTCTTACGAAGAACGCCCCGTGGATCTACCCCGCCTGCGCAGGTCTCGATGCGATGCTGGCCTACGGCGCAATGGGCCTTGGGGTACGGGTCGATTCGGAGCATCCTCTGTATAAGATCTTCTAGAGGGTAGATAGGCATCCGGGCGATCTTACTCTTGTTTGCGTGCGTCGATATAGGAAGCAAAGACATATCAAGGAGACACTACTGTGAAGAACATGTGGGGCTATGAGCTCAAGTTTCCAGACGGGATCTACTATTCCCCTGAATTGCTCTGGGTCAAGGACGAGGCTGATAAGAAGTTGCGCCTTGGGATCTCTGATCTTGGCGTCAAGTCGGTCAAAGAGCTGATACACATTCGAATCAAGTCGCGTGCCGGTAGTCCGGTGAACAAGGGTGATTTGATCGGGATGGTCGAGACCAGCAAGATGGTGTGGCAGATCATTGCTCCCATTTCCGGAGTAGTGGTGGCCGTCAACGAGAAGTTCCAGAAGAACAACCCGACCATCCTCCACAACGATCCATACGGCGAGGGATGGATCTTGCTGGTGGAGAGAACGGATGAAACAGACGGGCAGCTCTCCCAACTTCATGCCGGCGGGGAAGCGGGCACAGAGAAGTGGATCGCCGACCTGGCACAGACGATCGTCCCCTTGATGGCAGAGGACTAGAGCGCGTTCCTCGTAGGTTGCTCAGACTTGCATCACGGTGAAGCCATTGAACGGTAATCGTAGGATCGATTTCCAGCCTGTGGGTAGGCGGATCTACACTCACGACGGCGCGGATGTGTACTTGGCGGCTCGCGAGGACGGCGTCGGCCTGACTTCACTATGCGCGGGCGAAGGTACCTGCGGCAAGTGCAAGATACGCGTTGTGTCGGGTGAGGTCTCCCCCTTGCACGAGAGGGAGAGGGAAGCCCTGAGCGTTGAAGAGATCGCTCAGGGGTACCGGCTGGCGTGCCTGACGCAGGTGCACGGGGATATCAGGGTTGAGATCCCACTGGAGTCTTTCGCGGTTTCGCAGCGGGTCGAGTTATCTGGCCAAGAGAAGACCGTAGTGGTCGACCCGGTCATTCGGACGCTGATAGTAGAGCTGACTGGTCCGAGCCAGACGGACAACAGATCGGATCAAGCCAGGTTGGTTGATCACCTTTCCGAGCGCCACGGTTTGTCGGATATCCAAATCGACCTTTACGCACAGCGCCGATTGTCGGTGATTCTGCGCGAGAACGAGTGGAGGGCAAAGCTCGGTCTGCACGGCAATGAAGTGGTCATGGCCGGGCGAGTCGAAGACAGAGTGCTCGGTCTGGCTGTCGACCTGGGAACGACGAGCATCGCCGCTTACCTCACCGACCTCGAGACGGGAGAAGCCCTCGCAGCAAAAGGGATGATGAACCCTCAGATCGCCTATGGTGAAGATGTCATCAGCCGGATCTCCTACGCCATCGACCATGACGGGGAACCGCTGCGACAGATAGTGGTGGAGGGTATCAACAAGCTCATCGGGGAGTTGTGCTCCGCACCGGGCTTGGCAGCGGATGGCATCGCGGAGGTGGTGTTGGTGGGCAACACCGCGATGCATCATCTACTGCTCGGGCTGCCCGTGAGACAGTTGTTGCTGGCGCCGTACGTGGCCGCCGTCACCGGCTCACTGTACACAAAATGCAGGGATGTCGGCGTGCTTGTTTCATCCGGCGCCTCTATCTACACGATGCCGAACATCGGCAGTTTTGTGGGCGCCGATCACGTGGCCATGCTCTTGGCTTCAGAACTGAACGATAGCCGCGTCACGGCGCTTGGCATAGACATCGGGACGAATACCGAAATCACACTGTCTGCCAACGGTCGATTGAGTTGCTGTTCGTGTGCCTCCGGACCTGCCTTCGAAGGAGCTCACATAAAGAACGGGATGCGGGCGGTCGCGGGAGCCATCGAGAAGGTCAAGATAGAGGGCGACTCCGTTACCGTGGAAACGATCAACCAGCGTCCCCCCGTCGGCCTGTGCGGCTCGGGTGTGTTGGACGCGGTCGCCCAGCTGCTCGAGAACGGGATCATCGACACCATGGGCAAACTGGGGTCCCACCCGCGTGTCCAAAGTACCGACAAGGGCAAAGAATTCGTATTGGCTGGGCGAGATGAGAGCGGCACAGGAAAAGAGATCACCCTGACCGAGAAGGACATCGGCGAAATACAGCTGGCCAAGGGGGCGATAGCCTCGGGGATCAGCATCCTGCTTCAGGATGCCGATATCGCCTGGCACGAGATCGACGAGGTCGTCATCGCGGGCGCGTTCGGCACCTATATCGACGTGGCCAGCGCAGTCGGTATCGGGATGCTTCCTCCGCTCCCGCTGCAGCGGTTTTCGCAGGTGGGAAACGCGGCGGGGGTCGGTGCGAAACTCGCGCTGATCTCCAAAGCGCAACGGCGAGTGGCGATGGACATCGCCCAGCGAGTGAACCATGTTGAATTGACGCGCTTCACGGGATATCCCCGGGTATTCGCCAATGCCCTTCGCTTTGCTCCAGCCAGGAACTGGAAAGACAATGGATGAAAGGGAATGGCGATTCATCAGCACTGATGTTAACGATGCCTATCTCAATATGGCCATTGACGAAGCCATATTGGATGCCCATATCCAGGGCTGCTGTCCGCCGACATTGAGGGTATACAGATGGGATCCTCGGGCCATATCAGTCGGCTATTTTCAGAACCTGGAAACAGAGATAGATGCGCAGAAGTGCCAAGAATCTGGGGTCGACGTAGTCAGGCGTTTGACTGGAGGAAAAGCTATCCTTCACGATGACGAGTTGACCTATAGTATTGTTACCTCCGAAGAATATGGTTCGCCTAAGTCCCTCGCCAGGTCATATTGGCTTCTCAACCAGGGCCTGATAGCCGCCTACGGAATCCTAGGGCTGAAAGTGGGCTTGGAAGCCCATCCAGGGGAGCCATCCTCGGCGGCGTGTTTTTCCGGTGCGGGATCGGCCGACCTTACCTTTGAAGGGCGCAAGGTTTGTGGAAGCGCCCAGTATAGAAGGGGTACCGCTCTTCTGCAGCACGGCTCGCTTCCGATCAGTGTCGACGCTCCCTTGCTCTTTTCTGCCCTGCAATTTCCCTCGGACGCAGCCCGGGAAGAGGCGCAGGCCGAGTTTGGGAGACGAGCCGTCAGCCTCAGCGAGATCCATGGCGAAACGATCGGCTGGGAGGAACTGGCGCAGGCTGTCTTCAACGGTTTTCAGAGCGCGCTCGGGATCACCTTCCACGAGGAAACCCTCAGCGCGGAGGAGATCGATTCAGCGCGCTCCTTGAGCAGCCGGAAGTACAGGTCACCAGAATGGCATCTCGATGACTAGTCCCAAACCTGACTGGCTGGCAAGACCGTTCCCACATGGCGCGAATCTAGGCGAGGTCGGCAAAGTCCTGGCGGAGTTCGAGCTTCACACCGTTTGCCAAAGCGCTCTGTGTCCCAATTTGGGAGAGTGCTTTGCCAGGAAGACGGCCACCTTCATGATCATGGGCGATATCTGCACCAGGAAGTGCCGGTTTTGCGCCGTCGAAAAGGGCGCCCCCAAGCCTCTTGAGCCGAGTGAGCCTCTCCGGGTGGCTGAGGCAGCGGCAAGCTTGGGACTGGAGCATGTGGTGATCACCTCGGTCACCAGGGACGACCTGCCCGATGGGGGGGCGATGCACTTCGCCCAAACCATCACTGCCATTCGCGCGTTGGATCGGACTAGGGCCGTGGAGGTGTTGGTGCCGGACTTTGGGGGTTCGAGGGAGGCGATCGAAGTAGTGGTGAGAGCTGAACCCGATATTGTGAATCACAATCTGGAGACGGTCCCCCGCCTGTATGCAAAAGTCCGCCCGACAGCCGATTATCGACGGTCACTCTGGATCCTGGCGTTTGTGAAGGAGTTGAGCAGCGATACATCTACGAAATCGGGAATGATGCTAGGACTTGGAGAAACTGAAGAGGAGGTTCTTTCGGTGATGAAAGATCTCCGTGACGTCGGGTGCGATTTCCTGACATTGGGCCAGTATTTGAGTCCCTCGGAGGATCATCTTCCTGTGGCGCGATTCATCCCTCCGGGGGAGTTTCAGGAGATCGCGGCGGAGGGCAGGGGGATGGGATTCCGGGGGATCGAGGCCGGTCCTTTTGTTCGCAGTTCTTACAGAGCGGGTGAGCTTCTCAAGCAGGGGAGGGAGGCATAGTCGATGGAGACAACTCTCACTTCGCAATTGGAACGCATTGTCGGAACGGAAGATGTCGCAGTTTCATCTTTGGAGAGAAAGCTATACAGCCACGATGCGGCGCCCATACCCGGGGTGCTGTCGCTGTTCTTCAAGACCCTTCCCGATCTCATCGTCAGACCGGACAGCGCCGGCGAAGTGGCTGAGGTGCTTCGCATCGCCTCAGAGCACAAGAGCCCTGTCGTACCGAGAGCCGCAGGGTCGTGGTCATTGGGTGGCGTCACTCCAGTCAAAGGCGGCATCGTCCTGGATGTCGGCAAATTGAAGAAGATCGGGGATGTGTCGAGTGACGGGTCTTCCGTCGAAGTGGATGCAGGAGTCGTCTGGAAGGACTTGATGAGGCGACTGGACGAAAAGGGATCGGCGGTTCTTTCCTACCCGACCAGCGCGCCATCGTCCACCGTGGGAGGCTGGGTCAGCACCGGCGGGTACGGAGTGGGTTCGCTGAGGCACGGACACGTCGCTGATCAGATCGAGGCACTGGAAGTGGTCACGGCTCAGGGTGAGGTCCTATCGGTCGCAAGGGACTCCGTCGACCCGAAGATGGAGTGGTTCGTAGGCACCGAGGGGCAATTCGGAGTGATCACGAAGGTGCGATTGAGAGTACGGAAGAAGCCGGCGGCATCCATCGTCCGTGGAGTGTACGTGTCGGGGCGCGACGACCTGACCGAACTCGTAAGAGACTTCGCGAAATTGGGAACTCCGCTCTATGCGTTGAAGGTGCTGGATTCCGGCCTCGTGACACTCAGGAGCATGTTGACCTCGGGACACAAAGAAGACAGAAGTCTCGTCTTGTTGGTGATCGAAGGATCCGCGGAAGAGGTGAGTGGAGCCGCATCAGCGTTCGAGAAGATCGTTGCACAAAAGGGACTCGAGCCCTGCGCTGATGAGCTCGCCGAGGCTGAGTGGCAAGAGAGATACTGGCCGATGAGAATAGGCCGGCTCGGTCCGACGGTTCTTGGGGCCGAGACAGTCATCCCTGTGGATCGACTGACCTCTGTCTTGCGAGAAATGGTCCTGCTGGGAGCGAAGCACGATGCGCAGATCGGAATAGAAGCACACGTAATATCTGAAGACTCGGTACTGGTTCTGGTCATGTACCTGGCTGACGAGCGGAAGTCTTTGAAGTATGTGACTCGCTTATCATTGGTCAGAGAGATCGTGAAGATCGGCCTGTCGCACGGTGGACAACCTTATGGGATAGGGTTGTGGAATTCCGTCTATGCGAGGCGGTCCCTCGGTAAAGAATACTACACTGAATTGAGACGCCTCAAGGCAAGGTTTGATCCACAAGGCATCATGAATCCCGGCAAGTTCTTCAGGGCGGAGACGCGCTTCGGGATACCGATCACCAGGGCGCCTTATGCCGTCGTGATGAATGCTCTGAACGTTGCCCGCCGACTTCAATAAGAGGGCCTGCCATGAAGACTCCCGAGCTAGACAAGTTTGTCGATGAAACTGAACCGTGGGTATGCACACAGTGTGGATATTGCCGCACGGTTTGTCCGATTTTTGAGCAGGTAGGCTGGGAATCAGCGTCGCCTAGAGGGAAGCTCTACTACATAAAGGAGCTTCTTAGGCGAACCGAGTCGCAACAAGGCGTAATCGATGATGAATTCGTCAAGCGCATCTTCCAATGCACGCTTTGTGTCCGGTGTGAGGGAATATGTCAAACCAAGATCGACATGGGCAGGCTGTGGCAAGGCATTCGAGCTGAGCTCGGGAGCAGAGGGCTGTGGCCGAAGGAGATCCAAGACCTTTTTGACGCGACCGTGACCCAGCATAATCTGTACGCCATGCCTAACGAGCAGCGGACCGTTTGGGCGATGATGATTGAAGACGAGATCTTGCCCAAAGTCGGAAAAGTGGCGGAGGTAGGTTACTTTGTGGGGTGTGTCGCCGCGTTCACCGGCCGTATCGCGGGAATCCCGGAGTCAACCGTGGCCATTCTTGACGCCGCGGGTGTCGACTATACGATCCTTGGACCCGATGAGTGGTGTTGCGGGAACCCGCTGTTCTTTGTGGGCGGACATTCTGCCGCTGTAGAACTGGCGGAACACAACCTAGAGAAGCTGCGCGAACTGGGAGTGCGGACACTGGTAACCAACTGTGCCGGGTGCTTTCGATCATTTCGTAATGAGTATCCGCAGTTGCTCGGTCGCGACATAGGGATAGAGGTGGTTCACTTTTCGCAGTACTTGGCCCGACTGATCGAAGAGGGAAAGCTGACGTTCACTCAGAGCAAGGCAATCACAGTCACTTACCACGATCCGTGCGAGTTAGGCCGGCATTGTGGCATTTATGACGAGCCGCGCTACGTGCTGAACAGCTTGCCCGGGGTAACGCTCGTCGAGATGGCGAATAGCCGGGCCGAAAGTGAATGCTGTGGTGGGGGGGGGCTTGTCAAGGGAACGAACCCGGACATGTCGTTGGACATCGCCGCAGGCAGAGTTGATCAGGCGGTCGGTACCGGGGCGAGCGAGATCATCAGCTCCTGTGTGACGTGCCGGCTTCAGATGTCTGAAGCCGCTCGAACAAAGGACGTGGAGATCGGAATCCGCGATATTGCGGAGTTCGTAGCCGACTTCATATAGCTGGGCCCGCGAGTCTGGGCGGGCGCAGCGGGGGTCCACATACCCCGGAGTCGCTTTTCGATAGCCTTCGTCATGGTCGTGGTCCGTTGCCGGCCCTCTGAGCCGGCCAGGACCTTCGTTCTCTTGCGCATCGGGTAGTTCCGTCTGCTACCCAGCGAGTCATCGCACAACTATCCCCCATGTCAAGCCCATGACTGCTCTCCGGGGCGTTGTCTTCCCTCACTGCATCTACCAAACTGGTTTCTCTGTGAAACGGCTTTTCGCGCGCCCTGCGACGCGGGTGCTTCGCGAGAGTCCGGGGAGAAGAATGGGGTCACAGAATTGGGGTTCGTAGGAATGTCAGCGGAGTTTCGGCGGATGGGAGCTCCGGCGGGGGCACAGAGTGCCGCCGTGGCCACGTGGACTCCAGCGCCGAAGACTGCAACTCAACGTACGACGGAGGGCGAACGATGATCTCGATCCTAGAGTTCCAGCGCCGATCGGAGACCGGTCCGGTCATGGAAGTCAACGACTTCGACATGCTCGTGGGCAAACGCATGCGCGAGATCGTCAAGAAGTACGGCATCACCTACAACCCGGAGGAACTGGTCGTCGACGACGAGACCGCCGACAAGGTGTTCCAGGCGGCCGTCGAATACATGTCGACCGTCGGGCTCTATAACGTCAGCACCTTCCGCCAGATCCAGTTCACCAAGGAAGAGATCGAGGAGATCGCCCGCGACTACCGGGAGAACCATCGGACGCAGGTGTTCGGCACCGGCAAGGAAGAGATCCTGATCAAGCCTCGGACCTCGCAGGACACCTGGGCCCCCATCGCGATGGTGGGCTCGACTGGACCCATCCAGCAGGATTGGCACATCCCTTTCACTCAGCTGCTTGCCCAGGAGCCGACCAACCACGGGCTAGGTTGTTCCGGCTGTGGTGTTTCGGTGGACGGCATCGAGCCGAAGGCGGGGACGGTCACCGAGCTGCACTGCGCGCTGTGGGAGCAGGAGGCGCTCCTCGAGGGACTGCGCCGCGCAGGACGCGAAGGCATGCACCTGGGGGTGCTCGCGACGGTCTTCACCTTCGGCGGCGTGGCCGCGGTGATGCAGAACGGGCTGCGCAACAAGTACAACACCCAGCTCGGTATCCACCTGATGGCCGAGCAGAAGCTCGACTACTCCCGTCTGCTGACGGCCTACTTCTGCGAGCAGAACGGCATGCAGCCCTGGACCAGCGCCACGGCCATCATCGGGGGCCTCACCGGCAGCCCGGCCGGGACCGCGGTCGGACTCCTCGGCAACCTGATCGGTCAGCTCGCCTTCGGCCACGGCAACCTGGGCAGCCTGTTCACGAGCCACCTGGGCGGGAACTCGGGCACGCGGGAAGCGTGCTGGGTCTACAGCGCCGCCGGCCGGGCTGTAGAGCGGCACATCCAGGTCCCCTTGGGGGGCACCGCCAGCGCCAACCATTACTACCGGGGCACTCGGGTGTGCTTCTACCAGCAGCTCGCCTCGATGACGGCGCTCACGGCGAGCGGCCTGGCCTACCTCTGGTCGGTGGGCGCCACCGGCCTGGAGACGCGGGTGTGCGTCAATGCCATGCAGGGCATCTCCGGCATGCCTCGCGACAAGGTCAACACGCTGCTCAACACCATCTTGGCCAAGGTCGATGAAGTGATGCCAGAGGAGACCCGGACCGAGCGGTACCGGGAACTCCCGGAGTTCTACGACCTGAAGACGCTCAAGCCCAAGCCCGAGTTCTTGGCCACGGTCAAGCAGGCCACGGAAGACCTCGCGGACATGGGCGTGCCCTATTCGTCGGAGCTGGTTATCGACTGACGCCCGCCCCACCCGCAACCGCGCTCGGGGCGCCGCTCTCCGGAGGGTCCCGAGCGCGCCCGACGGGCGAGCGACCCAGTGGTGTTCCAACAAAGGGAAACGTGCAAGGAGATGAGACCGTGAACGTGAGCGATATCACCGAGGCGATTGCGGATCTGGAGGACGAGAGGGCTCTGTCGTTGGTCGAGGAGGCCCTGGCCGCGGGCCTGGACCCGGTCGACATCCTGCAGAACGGCATCGTCGCCGGTCTTCGGGAGATCGGCCGGCGCTTCGACGCCGAGGAGTACTACCTGGCCGAGCTCATGATGGGCGGCAAACTCTCCCAGGAGTGCATCGCCCTCGTCGAGCCCCACATGCCCGCGGGATCAGGCGCGAAGAGCGGCGTCGTCATCCTCGGCGCCGTACAGGGGGACCTCCATGACATCGGCTACAAGCTGGTCTCCACCCAGCTGAAACTGGCCGGCTACGAGGTGCATGAGATCGGGGTGAACGTGGCCCCCATGACCTTCGTCCAGAAGGCCCAGGAGTTGAAGGCGGACATCATCGGCCTCTCGGCCTTCCTCATCACCACCCTCCCCCTCTGTGGAGAGGTCGTGAACTACCTTAGGGACATGGGCATCCGGGACAACCACCGGGTGATCATCGGGGGAGCAGAAGCAAGCCACGGGGCCTCTGAATCCATGGGCTGTGACGGCTACGCGCCGAACGCCGTCCAGTCGGTGATCCTGTGCGACCGGTTGATGGGCCGGGCGGCCACGGCCTAGCGGCCGCGGGCGGCGGGCCCGTCTCACCGACGCGCAAACGACCAATATCACAGGGGGAGACTATGCAGACCGATGTCGTAGTGGTTGGATCCGGCGGAGCCGGCCTCGCCGCGGCCTTCACGGCGGCCAAGGCGGGCGCCAAGGTCGTCCTTTTGGAGCGGGCGCACCTGTACGGCGGCACGACGGCCTGGTCGGGCGCCTTCAGCTGGATCCCCAACAACAGCCTGATGAAGGCGGCCGGGATCGAGGACTCGCGCGAGGAGGCCCTCGCCTACGTCAAGCGCCTGGCCCTCGGCCGGGTCTCCGATGAGCGCCTCGAAGCCTACGTGGACCAAGCCCCCAAGATGGTCGACTGGATGACCTCCGAGGGCATGCGCTGGGCGGTGCTCAACCACTTCCCCGACTACCATCCCGAGTTCCCCGGGGGGAAGATCGGTCGCTCGCTCGAGCCGCGCGTCTTCGACACCAATCTCCTCGGAGAGTACAAGGACCTCGTCCGCAGTTCCACGAGCATGGATATCGCCGTCGAGTACTCCGAGATCGAGAAATGGGGCGGCTCGGTAGACCTGTCGGGCTGGGACTTCGAGCTCCTCGGCCAGCGCATGCAGCAGGGTCTTGCCGGCTGGGGCCGCGCGGGCATCGGCCAGATGATGCACCTGTGCCTACAGGCGGGCGTGACCTTCGTGAACGACACCCGGGCCCTAAGACTGATGCGGGAAGGCACCCGCATCGCGGGCGTCTACGCGGAGCGCGACGGCCACAAGGAAGAGTACCAAGCCCGGCTCGGTGTGATCCTCGCCTGCGCGGGCTTCGAGTGGAACCCCACCCTGGTCCATCGCTTCCTCGGGGTACCCATGGTCGCTCCGGCGAGTCCGCCGCACAACACCGGCGACGGACTGCTCATGTCCATGGAGGTGGGGGCCAGCCTCGCCAACATGACGGAGCATGTCGGCACGATCACGATGAGCGTGCCCGGAGAGATGGTCGAAGGTCACCCGCTGAACCGCCTTCTTTCGGGCGTGAAGGGCATGCCGGGGTGCATCCTCGTCAACCGGGCTGGGAAGCGCTTCGTGAACGAGGCTCAGAACTACAACGACATGAACAAGACTCTGGGGACGTTCGAGCCCGTGGCGTACGACTACCCCAACGTGCCGAACTACTTCGTGTTCGACAGGAAGTTCCGCGAGTCTTACGTAGTGGGCACACTCACACCCCGCGATCCGACCCCGCCGTGGCTGACGGAAGCCTCCAGCATCGCCGAGTTGGCCGAGAAGATCGGGGTCGACGCCGACGGGTTGCAGAAGCAGATCGCCCAGTTCAATGAAGGTGCCGCCGAAGGCAAAGATCCCGTGTTCCGTCGCGGGGAATCGCTCTACGACCTTGGGATCA
>JAMDEO010000163.1 GCA_023483915.1 Actinomycetota bacterium | reverse complement strand
CCGCGTAGCCGCGGCGTCCTTCCTCCTCGGTCCGCCGCATCATCGAGCGGCGGCGTACCGAGCCCTCTCGTACTTCCACGACACAACGGCCGCAGCGCCCTTGTCCCCCGCAGGGCAGAGATATGCGCAGGCCCGCCTGGGAGATCGCCTCCTCGATGACGGTATCGGCCGGAACCCGTACGGTTAGGCCCGCCGGTTCCAGGCGGACGGCGAGTTCGCCGTCCTTGGTCGCTTCCTCGTTCACGGCGCTATCCGGCAGCGTCAGTTGTTGCTCGCGAGGTACCTCAGGTATGACGGGATCCCGATTGCCTCCCGCGGCCCGACCAGTATCTCCCATCCCGAAAGCTCTTCTTCGAGCTCACCGGAGATGGTGGCCACTGCTCCGGGAATGACGATCTTCTTGTGGCTTATCTTGTCCGCGATTCCTGTGTTCTTTACTGCTTTGCCGATGGCTTCGGCGTCGAACTTGCCGGCCGCCCACGCGGTCAGCACGGACATCCCCTCGGAGTCGGATACGAGCAGCCATGCGGGCCGGCCTGCGCCCTCGACTTCCCCGGCAACCGAGAAGTAGGTGAGGGAGAAATTGGTCGTCACCAACACCGGTGATTCGGCCTTCGGCTCTCCAATCTCGTAGAGACCCGGGGTTACCTGGATGGGCTTTTGCGGATCGGTATAGATGTTCTGCCGAAGGGTCAGCAACGAATAGAGCGCAGCAGGCTCGAAGTTGTCGAGCACAATGAAGCCCGCATACCTGTCGATGAACTGCGACGCGAGCATTGCCTCTTTTTCAGGGCCATCGCCAGCTTCGCCGGCGAATGCGATCGCAGGGTAGCCAAGGGGCCGGAAGTTCTTTTTGATAGCAGCCCGGCGGAGGCGGGTCAAGGCGCTAAGCGAGTCCGCCCATCCCCGGGTGCCGGGGTCGAGAACCAGGTCTTCGAGTCCCTGCTTCACTGCCTCGTCGGCCAGGTTGGCGAGTGCCTCGAGGTCGCCATCTGCCCCGCGTAGCACCAGCGGCGCCTTATACGTCTTGGCGAGGGCGACCATGGCCTCTTGATTCGCCGCGTCGGCTGGATAAATAAGCGGTCGTGAGGCCCCAGCTGCTTTGAGACCGGCCTCCATGACCGCTGGGTCTGAAGCCATGAGGATGAGAGCCACATCCTTACCCGCAGCCTTGCCGACCAGGGACGCGAAGCGGTCCGCCGGGGCAGAATCGGCCTCGATAGCCACCCCATCGGGCCCAAGGGTTTGGCCGACACGCTCGATGTGGTAATCAGCCACCGCGTCCAGCCGCTCCGCGAACGCCTGATCGTCCAGGTCGGCGCGAAGACGGAAAAAAACACCGGGCTGGTGGACGAATGTTTTCTCGTGGCGGTAGACCACGGTTTCATTTCCTACCTCGAGGGAATGTCCTTCGGGGCCGACGGAAACGAGGCGGACGGGCGGTGCTGCCGCGCTGTCCAGCTGAGCCTTGACCTCTTCCGACACGTATGGGCAGGCGGAGAGCTCCACCTGGCGCGCGGCCAGCTTCATGGCAAAAGCCAGACAAGTCGGATAACCGCACTCCTTGCAGTTGGTTTGCGCAAGCATCTTGTAAATTGCAATGCCAGTGAGTGCCATACGGCTATACCCCCTTCATCAACTCGTCTACGGCGTATTTCACCAGGGAAATGGTCTCCGGGTGCCGGAGAACAAGAATGTCGGCGCCGGTCCCGAGAAGCGTCACGCTGGTGTTTGCCTCCCAGAGGAGACCACGCTGATTCCAATCCCCCCACTGCGCCGGCACCCCTTCTGAGGTGCGGGCCTCTTTGGCCCTCCAAGCCTCGTAGCCGGCCGTGACCAGCAGCGGCTCCTGCAGCGCGGCGTCGCCGGTCAAGGCCGCAAGGCGCACACGTTCCATGACGGAGTATGTGTACTCGATCCCATAGCCCAAAGCTCCGGTCGTGGGATCCATGATGATACGGTCCCGGGCTAGGCCCATATCCCCGATGAGAACGTTCAACTGCTTGGCCAAGTTAACATCGATTGGGGTCTTGGCAATCACCGCCTGGTCATTCGCCAGAGCCGCTGCAACGATGGTGCGGTAGTTCTTCTCTTCGCAGTTGCCCAAAGCCACCCGCTCGCCCTTGGCTTCCTCGGCTGCCGCCACCAGCACCTCGTTGTCCTTGTCTATTTGGCCGGGGCCATAGATGATGAGGGGCAGCGAAGTCGCCTCGAGTACCTTACGTACGGTTGCGCGAGCCTCCTTGGCTCCGGTATCACCTCGCTCGGGATGGGCGCTGTCGAGAGAAAGCGCAATTACCTCCGCCCCCAGCTCCTCGGCGCGGGCCGCCCAACTGGCGGGGTCTTCGAGCACTCCGCCCCAGGCCTCCGTGAGAAGGCTCGACCAATCTTCAGGAGCACGATCGCTTACCTCAGCAGCGATGACCGGGCGGTTGGGGATCTGGCCCTCGAAGTGGAGGAAAGGCAGAGCCGTCTCCCCACCAACAGTGACAGTTCGGCCTCGGGTGCCGCCCTTATCTGGCCCCGCGCCGAGAGTGACCTCGACGATCTTGCCACTCCAGGTCTCTTTGACTTCAGGTAATGCTACGGGCATCCGGGATCTCCTTTCGTGTCAGCCGGGACAGGGCGAAGGGCTATAGGATGGATTCCATGGCTAGCGCAGGATGTCCATGCTCTTCCAGGAAGGGCAGGAGCTCGTCGACCGTCGTCACGTAACGCTCGTCGGCGATCTTATCCAGAAGCTCGGGGTCGCCCTCCCGCTCGCAGACGGCCTTCAGATCTTCGGCCATCGTGTCTTTGAGGAAGCTTGACATCCAAACAACCCGCTTCAGGCCTCCCTCAGCAGAGATGAACTTCTTGCTGAGTAGGTAGTACTTGCCCATACCCATCATGCCTGGGGTCTGAATTCCCCCGCCGCAGACTCCTGCCAACGTCGAGAAGGTCATTCCCGCCGGCGTCATGCTTGGATCCTCGCGCGAAACGACCATGACCCCATTAGCTTCCGGGATGATGATCGCGATGCACTCGAAGCAGCCGCAAGCCGTCATGGGATCCTGCATTATCGAGTAGAGAGAGACCCGCTCCACGGTCTGATGCGTGTTCTGGTACGCAAACGCATTCGATCCCTGCCATATGCCAAGGTCCTTGTCCAGGGGTATTCCTTTGGGTATCGGCTGGTTGGGGCCTGTGGGATTGATCTGGTATGACGCTTTGCAGTCCAACCAGTTGTAGGCACCGCAGAGTCCCAAGCGTTCCGGCGAAACCACGCACACGTGGTTGGGAGCGAAGCTCTGGCAGAGCGTGCAGCTGTAGAACTCTTCGACGGATTCATCGACCATATCGGCCAAACGGACATTTCTCTGCTGGTAGGCGTCTCGTGCTCTGCCCAGCCACTTCTCGAATTCTGCCGGGTCGGTGTAGAGGGTCACCTGCACTTTGTCCACGATGGCGCCGAACTCCCCGTGATAGCGCGCGTAGAGGATGTCGCCGATATTCTTGATGCTGAAGCCCTTATCCACGGCTCCCTTGCTGAAGCGGACCCAGGTGATATCCCGCTGGCCGACGTGTTGGATGCCCGAAGCTCCATTCACGAAGTAGTGGACTTGGCGCTCGAGGACCGGTTCGAAGTCCTCCTGCATCTTGCGCCCGGCCACCTCGATCACGATACCCAGGTTCATGGCCCCGCCTTCAGGAAGGTCCGCGAAGTCGGGCCCAACGACCGTGATGCGCCCGTCCTCCACCTGGTCAGTATCGACCATGCGGAGGTATTCGAAGGCGTGGGCTTTGGAACCGCCGAACTCGACGCGCAGGTCGGCCTTGCGTACACGCTCGCCCTCGAATGCGCTACCGTACGGCACCGGGATCGGCACATCGGTGATCTTGACCTTGACCCCTCGCACCTCCATGCAGCGCTGGATCATGCGGCGGGCTTTCTCTGCGTCGGTAGCCCCCTCGATGTCGTCGAAAGGCATGCTCACGACGTGTTCGTAGGTGGTGACACCGGTAGGCAGGATCTGGGGAATGAGAGTGTCCGCGATCACTGGAAAACCATAGTTGATCGCACCGGCCGCGGCCGCATACTTGAGGTCGTCTACCTCGCCCAAGGCGAGAACGAAGGCAAATACGCGGTACTTGTTATAGAGCAGGATGTCGCGAACTGCCCCGCCCGTCATTCCCCCAAAGGTGAGGGCGGACCGGGTGGCGAAGCCCAGGGCGTAGATGGCGGAAATGGTGTCCGTTCCAAAGGGCACGATATAGGTGTCGTAGCCCATTTCCACGCCTTCTTCCATCAGCTGATGGATGATGCTGCGGCCGTTCACGTTGCCCGAGAGGAAAACCAGGATGTTGCGCTTCTGCAGCTCCCGTACGATCGAAACCGCGGCCTCATTGCTACGGGCTGCGCCGACTATGGCCGCGAACCCGGGCATGCGGCCGTCGACCAACTGAATGCCCCAGGCTCGGAGCTGGATGTCGTCGATGGGGCCGTTGGCGAAGCCGCCGCCATCTCCGCGTGCGCCGCCGTTGCTGTCCGGGCTTGTGAAGCTGGTGCCCGTGAGGTTGAGGCCCTGGATGGGTTCCGGTTGCTGGCCTCGTGCGAAACGCACACCCTCCATGGCCTCAAAGGCAAGGAGGGTGGCAGCGCCTGCGTCCAATGTCTCGCCGAGGTAGGGCAACCAGAGGCTTTTGGCGGGTGCATCAACCAGCAGCTTTTTTGCGTGATCGACGACCTCGGGCAGCTGGCCCAAAGTCGTGACCTCCTTGCCGGTGAAGCCCAAGATGACAGGGAGGTAGTAGGCGGTATTCGTGAAGGCTACGGGGGTGTCTGCGCCGAGATCCTCGACGGCGGAGGTCACCATCTGCTCGGCTTCGCCCACGATCATGTTGGCTCCGCGGATGGCAGCCCGGGCTATATAGCGTGACATCTCCTAGACCTCCGACTTCACGGGCTCGTGGTTTACCGAATACAAACCGAGGGCTGCCTCGTCCACGTCCTCGAACAGCTCTTCCAGCGTGCGATCACCGCTTGTGCCGTAACGCTTCGGATCGTATTCAGTGAGGTTCAACTCTCTGCGCTTTTCGTCAATATGTTCCAACGCTTTCATGATCAGCTCATCGCTGTCCGGCGCGAGCTCGATTCCGCCGCCAAAGCGCTTCATCCAGCCATCGAGCATGATGTTCACGACTTCCGCGCTGCCGCCCACAGGACTCGGCAGACCGAACAACACATAGGCTCCCGATGCGGCACAGTAGGCACCGATGGCCAGAGCCTTCTCCGACATGTACTCGGGGCAGATGCCAACCGCCGGCAGTGCGGGGACGTCATCACCGAGGCCGCCCTCTGTAGAGCACTCCGTAAGGATGGTGAGAATGCGTGAGTTGTCCACACAGGAGCCGACATGCAGCACGGGCGGGATGCCGATGGCCTCGCAGACCTCGCGAAGTCCGGCCCCCGCTTCCGCCATGAACTCAGGACGAAGGAAACCGTACTTGGCGGCGCCGGTAGCAGCGCACCCGGTGACCGCCACGAGCACGTCGTTGCGAATGAGCTCGCGGATGATCTTCACGGTTGGCGCGTCTTGGGCGACCCGGGCATTGTTGCAGCCCACTACGGCCGCCAACCCGCGGATGCGGCCCTGAGCAATCGCGTCGTTCAGGGGACGGAAGGACCCTCTATAGAGCCCTCCCTGCATGTAGCGGATGTATTCGTGGGAGAACCCGGCAACCAAGGCCTCGTCGGTCTGTGGGATCTTGGTAGTGGCTCCGCGGTTAGGATAGTTGTCGATCGCCGTCCGCACGATGTTCTTGGCGCTGTCATAGGCGTGGTGCTCGTCGAATTCGATGTGCTCCGCACCCTCGATCTTGGCCTTCGGCGAGGTGGTGATGAGTTTGGTATGGAAGCGGGACGCTACGTCGGCCAACGCCTGCATGATGCACTGCACGTCCACGACCATCGCTTCCACAGCGCCGGTCGCAACCGCCAGCTCCTGCGACAGGAAGTTGCCCGCTGGAGAAATGCCGTGGCGCATCAGCACTTCATTGGCCGTGCAGCATATCCCGGCGAGGTTGATCCCGTTCGCTCCCTTGCTTTTTGCATAATCCAGAAGTTCGGGGTCCGATGAAGCGGCGACGATCATCTCCGACAGAGTCGGTTCATGCCCATGAAGCACGATATTGACCTCATCGTCCTTGAGCACGCCAAGGTTCACCTGGGCCTGAAGAGGGGTGGGCGTGCCGAACAAGATGTCGCTGATGTCGGTGGCAAGCATGGACCCCCCCCAGCCGTCCGCCAGCGCCGCGCAGAGCGCCTGATCGAGGATGTGCTCGGCATCCTGGTCCACGCCCATCGAGGTCCGGTGCATCAGTTCCACGATCTCACGGTCGACGGACCGGGGAGCGACCTTCTCCTTGTGCCATATCTCCTGGCGGATCGGCGTGGCCCTGGTGAGATAGGCGATCTCACCGCTTGACTTACCGAACTCAGCCAGGGCAGTCTCAGCGACGTCAAGGGCTATATCATTGACCGACCGACCATCGGTCTTGATGCCGAGATAGCCTGCCACCGAGCGCAGTTTGACCTCATCACGGATGCGGTACCCCTGGGCCTCACCTTTCGCAACAGCAACCAGAGTCTGCGCCATGCCTCGTCCGTGATCCGAATGGGCAGCTGCCCCTCCGGCCACAGAGCGGGCAAAATTACGCGCCGCGATAGTTGCAGCGGTGGCCCCGCATACACCACGCGTCGTCGTGCCTGTAATACGGCAGGGGCCCATGGCGCACACCCTGCAGCATATCCCCCTGCCTCCGATGGCACAGGGCTTAACGCTCACGGCGCGGTCAAAGGCCGTCTCGATGGTCCCTTCGCAGTAATCGAGCACCTCGCACGCGGCGGAGTCCGCAGTCATTCGTTCGGGCATCTGTCTTTCCCCTTCAGAGCCGTTGCTGTCTTAATAGCGGCGGAAGTCGCCCGCCATCTCTCGGTCTTTACGTTCAGTGGTTGTCTTGCGATCAAGAACCGAATACCAAGGAGACCCGTCCTCGTGTCTTTTGGGGTGGTCCGAGATCGTTGCAGCCTGACCGGGTGCGTAACCGGCCGTGGCCAGAACATCGCCGATACTCTCGACAGAGGTCTTGTTCGCATCGAAGTGAACTGCCACCTTACGGCGGGCAGCGCTCGCCTGGACATCGCTTACCCCCTCGATGCCGGAGAGCACTTCACGGACCTTCAATACGTGGTGATCCGCGTACATGGCCGGTACATCGATGACAACATCTCTCATTTGCGCACGCCTTTCGTAGACGGAAACTGGGTCGGCTACAAGGTAGTTTGCCGCCAGTACCTGGTAGGGTATACCAGATACGCGCGGCTACCGCCAAAATACCAGGGATTTCGAGACTGTGACAAGCAAAACGATTGGCTTGCACGGGACTGTGATCAAAGGAGGAGGTTTGGTATGTCGGCTCGATGCCCCGGACAAGATGGTAGATCCCTTCGCATATCGCTGCACAGGTGCCCCAAGTGCGGGAGCGAAGTCGAGATGTTCTCAGACGAGACCCGGGCGAAGTGTGGCTGCGGGGAGGTAGTCTACAAAGAGAAGATGCCTTCCTGCATCGAGTGGTGCGTGAAGGCGCGGGAGTGTCTGGGGGAGGAGCGATGGAAGGCCCTCAAGGGAGAGAGTGAAGAATCAGATGGCTAAGATCGCGGTAGCAGGGAAGGGTGGAGTCGGAAAGACGACCTTCAGCGGTGTGTTGGCCTATGTTTTAGCGGCCGCGGGACAGAAAGTGTACGCGATAGACGCCGATCCCAACCCCACTTTGGGCCAGGTTCTGGGTTTCCCAGAGGAACTTATGGCGCAACTGGTCCCGATCGTTGAAATGAGAGACCTCATCGAGGAACGGACGGGGGCGCGTCCGGGCGAATCCGGCGCATATTTCCGCCTCAATCCCCGGGTCGATGATATTCCCAGTAGGTTCTCGGTTGCACATCGAGGCCTGCATCTGCTGATGATGGGCACCGTCAAAGGCGCGGGCGCGGGGTGCGTGTGTCCCGAGAACAGCCTGGTCAAGGCGCTCGTCACTCACTTGTTGCTCCGCGAGCGGGAAACAGTTCTGCTTGACATGGTGGCCGGCCTCGAGCACTTAGGACGCGGCACGGCGGCCTCGGTTGATGTGATGTTCGTAGTGGTGGAGCCGGGGCAGCGCAGCATCACGGTGGGCTTGGACATCGCCCGACTGGCTCGGGATCTCGGGATCAAAGCCGTCTGGGGCGTCGCCAACAAGGTCCGCAGCGAAGAGGATCTGGCTTTCATCCGTTCGCATCTCCATGGGCTGGACTTGGCCGGTTGGCTGCCCCGTGACGATCGCGTCGTGGAGGCCGACATGGAGAGCGCAGCTGTGTACGATTCTGCGCCCGAGTTGGCCGCGCGAGTGAAGACAATCGCCGAGGAAACTCACCTGGTCTGACGGCGGTTCCGCGATGTCCAAGCCGAAATGACCTGCGGCGCCGTTCATCATGTGACCCGCGCTCCAGCGTCGCAGGGTTCGGCTGTGTCCCGGTCTCCCGTGAACATCATCTTCTGCAGGTCCGGCTTGCGTCCCGCCAACTGCGTGTTGACCGTGCGATTTTCGGTCTTATACTAGGTTTGAGCGCACAGGCAATGACCGCACTACTCCGAAGGAGTTGGGGGAGTCATGAACACCGGGCCTCTGGGTTCCGGCTGGTACTACTCAAAGCTGGGCGGACCTCCGGGCGAACAGGTGGGCCCCGTCTCCTGGGAAGAGCTGGTCTCCCTTGCCCGTAGCGGTCTTGTCGCCTCCGACGATCTCATAAGAAGCGAACAACGGGCCGAGTGGCATCCGGCCGGGCACCTCCCGGGACTCTTCTCCCCTGCGGCTCCTTCGGTTCTCCCATCGGTCCCGCCCTCGGTTCCCCCTTCCTATGCCTACCCGCCCCCGGCTCCGCCGGTTGCAGCTGCCGCGGCTCCCGCCCCGGCCGGGCGTTCCCGCCTGCTCTTGTGGCTTATCCCGGTCATCGTCGTTGTGCTCATAGGCGCCGGTCTCGGGGCCTACTTCGGCATCTGGTATGGGGCGGGCAGCTCGGTTACGAGCGCCCTCGAGGAACTGGCTTTCTTTCAGAGGGAAGGGGATATCCTCCTTGAGCCGGTGGGATCGGCCGGCCCCGGATCCTTCACCGGGGAGGAGTTCGTGACCGCCGCTCCCACAACCAGCCTTAGCATCCCCAACCCGGCCGTCACTCTTCCCCCCATAACGGCCACCCCCACCTCGGGTGCACAGAGCTCGACCTCCTCCGGGGTGACCCAGTCGACCACCACCCCCACCGTTGCCGCCCAGCCTGTGGTCCTTGCTTCCTATCCCGGAGATACCCCGGCCCTCTACGGCGGATCCAAAAGCAAGCTCATCGCCGACAAGGAGCAAGAGCTGGCCTACTTGGAGCGCAACCCCCTCAAAGCCCGGGCCTTCTGCGAAGCCCTAAACAGCGACCCCACCCTGCGCTGGAGCGGAGGGACCACCGTTTCCCCCAGCCAGTTGCGCGACTATTTCGCCGAGCTTACCCCGCTGCTTCTCACCCGCGATACCCGGGTGACCAACTACGGATATAGAAACGGCCATCCCACCCCGCGCCAGTCCGTGCTGCAGGCGGGGCAACTCGTCCTTGTCGATCGCTACGGGGTCCCGCGCAAACGCTGCGAGTGCGGCAACCCCCTCACTCCGCCCATTGCCTCTCGCCGGCCTCCCACCTACACCGGACCGAGATGGCCCACCTTCAACCCTCAGACGGTGATCATCATCCAACAGACCACGGTGGTCATAAACAACTTCACCGTGATCAACATCAATACCGGCGAGACCTTCGGACGACCGCCGGGGACCAATGGGGGGAGTGATGGGCCACCGCCCAGCATGGGTGAGAACTCCTCCACCCCGGGCTCCACAGGGTCAACCGGCTCCATGGGCATGAACTGGGGAACCGGCGAAATCCCAACGACGACAGGGACCGCGCCTCCCACGACCGCTCCCCCGACAACTGCGTCCACCGTGCCTCCGTCGACCACTCCGACGACGCAGATAGACCGGCTTGCCATTGAGAACTACATCGTGAGCAGCAACAACATCGATCGCGTGGAAGGGAACAAGCTCGAGATGTGGCACGGCGGAGATACCGCTGAATTGAAGGGTCCCATCACCGTAGACGCCTACTACTGGCATATCGATGTACCCTATGAACGGTCGGAGACCATCGATATACCGGACGGTCAGACCCACACCTGGACTGTTGACGAGTATTCCACAACTCACCCCGGGGACTGCAACATCAGGTTGACGGTGCTGAGTTGGAACGGGGTAGAAACGCAGCCTGTGCCACTTCCCGACCCCACTCCGCAGTGATGAGTCTCGACGCGGGTTCCGGCTGGTACTACTCAAAGCTGGGCGGACCTCCGGGCGAACAGGTGGGCCCCGTCTCCTGGGAAGAGCTGGTCTCCCTTGCCCGTAGCGGTCTTGTCGCCTCCGACGATCTCATAAGAAGCGAACAACGGGCCGAGTGGCATCCGGCCGGGCACCTCCCGGGACTCTTCTCCCCTGCGGCTCCTTCGGTTCTCCCATCGGTCCCGCCCTCGGTTCCCCCTTCCTATGCCTACCCGCCCCCGGCTCCGCCGGTTGCAGCTGCCGCGGCTCCCGCCCCGGCCGGGCGTTCCCGCCTGCTCTTGTGGCTTATCCCGGTCATCGTCGTTGTGCTCATAGGCGCCGGTCTCGGGGCCTACTTCGGCATCTGGTATGGGGCGGGCAGCTCGGTTACGAGCGCCCTCGAGGAACTGGCTTTCTTTCAGAGGGAAGGGGATATCCTCCTTGAGCCGGTGGGATCGGCCGGCCCCGGATCCTTCACCGGGGAGGAGTTCGTGACCGCCGCTCCCACAACCAGCCTTAGCATCCCCAACCCGGCCGTCACTCTTCCCCCCATAACGGCCACCCCCACCTCGGGTGCACAGAGCTCGACCTCCTCCGGGGTGACCCAGTCGACCACCACCCCCACCGTTGCCGCCCAGCCTGTGGTCCTTGCTTCCTATCCCGGAGATACCCCGGCCCTCTACGGCGGATCCAAAAGCAAGCTCATCGCCGACAAGGAGCAAGAGCTGGCCTACTTGGAGCGCAACCCCCTCAAAGCCCGGGCCTTCTGCGAAGCCCTAAACAGCGACCCCACCCTGCGCTGGAGCGGAGGGACCACCGTTTCCCCCAGCCAGTTGCGCGACTATTTCGCCGAGCTTACCCCGCTGCTTCTCACCCGCGATACCCGGGTGACCAACTACGGATATAGAAACGGCCATCCCACCCCGCGCCAGTCCGTGCTGCAGGCGGGGCAACTCGTCCTTGTCGATCGCTACGGGGTCCCGCGCAAACGCTGCGAGTGCGGCAACCCCCTCACTCCGCCCATTGCCTCTCGCCGGCCTCCCACCTACACCGGACCGAGATGGCCCACCTTCAACCCTCAGACGGTGATCATCATCCAACAGACCACGGTGGTCATAAACAACTTCACCGTGATCAACATCAATACCGGCGAGACCTTCGGACGACCGCCGGGGACCAATGGGGGGAGTGATGGGCCACCGCCCTCCACACCTGCGACCTCCGGGGGCGGGGGAACGACGCCGGGCTCGGGCGGAACTTCCGGAACAACGGGGCCTCCTGCAACTGGGGCGAGCGGTGGGGCAACGACGACGACCGGCCAGGTCTCCGCTTGGAGACTCGAGGTGATGATGCGCCGCTCTGACGCCGAGTCCAAGCGCGAAATGAGCATCAACTGGGAGGCCGAGATAACGATCAATCCGGACGGTTCTCTCAAAGGCACCGGACCAGGTGGATGGCACGTCGATGGCGTTATCTTCGAGGGTACGACCCAGACGGGAACCTTCAGTGCCGATGCCTACTTTGGCGTTGAGATCGGGGGCAATGTGGAAAACACTGCGGAGGGCCGGGATCTTCGCATAATTCCGAAGATGACGTCATACCAGCTGCAAAACCTCACGATGGACACCACGAGCGACCGCACGCAGGCGCAGGCCGGCATTGAGGCGGCCGTATCCGAATGGCTGAATGCTGCTTTCACCGATCTTCTGTTCCCGGCGGCGACCGACGACCTCTACGCCTACGCGCAGGCGGGCGGCTACGAGGGGAGCGCGAACCTGCTGGTTGTTCGTTAGAGAACCGCCCGGCGCATTGCCTGGCCAGCATTCTAGGCGACCGCCGTTGCCTCGACCTCGATCATCCATGCCGGATCGGCCGACCGTGCCCCTTCGATCAGCGTCGCTGCGGGCCGGCAGCCGGCTTCTCTACGCCGAACCCCTACCTTCCGTACTGCCTCGAGAGAGGCGTCGACATTAGGGGGAGGCCGAGGAACGGGCCTTCGACAACGGGCATCGCCATGGTTCCCGAGAGCCGCAGGCCGGCAGACGTGAAATTGATCTCTGGTTCGATCATGCCATTCAACATACAACACTGCCGGTCCCCGTGGGAGCGCAGGTCGGGTTGTATGAGGTCGAGGTCTCTTGCGCAACACGTGCGCCTGGAATAGGCTGGGGTACGGGCCGGTCGGGCCCGGTGAATCCGCAACGAAGAGGAGGCAAGCGATGGGTTACTTCAACATGTTGGGGGCCATCCCCGGTTTCTTTCTCAGCTCCTTGTTCTTCATGCTTCTTTGGAACCCCATCTCCCATAGGCTGGATCTCCCGGACATCGGCTACACAACCTCCATGTTGATCACGATCACGCTGTGGATAGCGGTGGCCCCGCTTGCGGCTGCGGCCCGCAAGCCCAGGAAGCGCTAGACCGGGCGCACCAGACCTGGCCCACGAGACTGGGCGCCTAGACCGGGCCATGTTCGGGGCATGACGTTGTTCGGGTCTGGGAATTAACCAGCTGCGGAAGCCATTCGATCTCTCGGTCGGCGGAGGCAGCGATGGGCCCAGTGTCAGAGCCTAATCCGGGTACGGAAGCCACGACCTCGCGGTCGGTCTCTGACGATGAGCAAGGAGAAGTTGTCCGACCGGTAATGACCACCGGGAGGTTGGAGGCGTTTAGCGACGGAGTCTTCGCCATCGCCGCAACGCTTCTCATCTTGAGTGTCCGCGTGAGTGGTTCTCCCCTGGGACCCGCGATCATCCACTCTTGGCCAGGCATCGCGGGCTATGCAGTGAGTTTCCTCAGCATCGGGGTGATGTGGGTCAATCACCATCTGGTGATGCATCAGATTGCCCGGGTTGATCGTACGCTGCTGATGATCAATACGGTGTTGTTGCTGCTTGTGGCCTTCGTGCCTTTCCCCACGCAGTTGCTTGCAGAACATCTTCGCGGCGCTGATGCTCTAGCTGCTGCGCTCTTCTACGGGGCGACGCTCACCGTAATAGCCGTTTTCTTCAACCTGCTCTGGTTATACGCCGCGATCGGGAGAAGGCTGCTCGAAAAGAACGCCGATCCCTCTGCGGTGCGGGGCATCACCCGGAGCTACCTGCCCGGGCCCTGGGTGTATTTGGCGGCTACGATGATTGCCTTCGCCAGTCCCCTCGCGAGTGCCGTTCTCTTTGCAGTGATCGCGGCTTTCTACATGATAGAGAGCACGATCTTCGCGGGTCGGAGGCGATCCGGCCGTAAACGTATGGGCTAGGCGGCAGCCGCGTCGACTATGCTCCTGAGCACGCCTTCTACCTCTGCGGCAACTTCCGAAATACCAGAGTCCGGGTACAGCTCCGCCATGTGGCTGGCGCGCAGGGTGGCGATGAAGACCCGCTGCCCCTCCGCATATACCATGATGGGGCAGGGCAGCATCAGCCCCACTTTTATGTCAGCGGCAAGGACGTGGCTTGCGAACTTGGCGTTGCAGACCTCGATAATGGTGACTGGTTCTCGGGAAAAGCCTTTCTCGGCAAGCGTGGCCGCCACGTCGTGTGTGGCAAGCACCCGAAATCCCGCTTTTCCGGATTGTTCCGTCACCGCGTCGACGGCCTCTTCGAACTCCTTTTTGGTTTCAACCGTGTAGTCTAGGTCCATCTTCGCCTCCTTTGCGGCGTATTCCCTTCCTTCCATCGCGTCGACAAAGCCTCGATTCCCTCTCCGGTTCATGGTCAAACTCCGGCTCGGCATCAGACGCTCGGCATCAGACGGTAACCACTGGGCTAAAGCACGGAGAACGAGACGACGATATGAGGGGCAGAACGATACCGGGTTCAAAAGGGGATCTTCCACATGGCTGTCAGCGGGCATACGGTTCGTGTCAGGGTGCAGACCAGGCGATTTCGATGCGAAGGAAGTCTTCTTGTGCCGGCGCCCGGCGGCTACAAGGGTCGGGTTCTCGACCTCCTGAATTGCGAAGCCGAGTTCTTCGCCCTCACAGACGTGGACCTATATTGGGAGGGCGGAGAGGACCAAGAAGCACCGCGTCAGGAAGATGTCCTCATCCTACGAAAAGGCGAGATCCAATTCGTCGTTCCTCTTGACTGAAGCCGCACGCGCCGAAAGCTCGCGAGCGGACCGGGTGAGCTTCCTGAGACCTTTCGGAACGGCAAGATCATCAGGGAAGTGGGCTTCTTTGCCCAACCTTCGGTCCGCCGAGCTGGCGGGCCGGGTGCGCGCGAGATGATGGAGATGTAGGCCGGCTTCTCAGCCCACCGGAATATCGAAGTTGAAGACGGCCTCTCCCTGCCCCAGTGACTCGTAAAGGCGAATAGCGGCTTCATCCACTGCATCGGCTTGGACGAATATCACCCACGCCCGGCGCTCCCGCGCGATAGACCGAAGCTCCCGTATCAAACCCGTGGCCACCCCCTTGCGGCGATGATGCTGACGGACGCCCAGATCGTAGACGTAGATCTCGCTGCGCTCCTGCTCGAACTTGCATAGCTCATAGGCCACAAGCCCGCCCACCACCTCTTCCCCCGCAAGGGCAACCAGGGCGACGAAATCGTCTCTGGACAGCAGCCCGCGAAGGTATTGGTCGCCGGGGATAGCGCCCAGGTAGGTCAGCGGCTCCTCGAAGACTTCCGCGAAAACGTCGAGCAGCGATTTCATCAAGTCCAGACGCGAATCTGTGACTCGCTCGAATAAATACTTCGTGGTCATGCGTGGTCATCCGTGGCTCTGTGGGCGGCCCGTCCGGGCGGGTGAACCCTGGCCAAGCGACCCAAGGCATCGAGTCGCTCCGTGCGCCCGAGCTTTGCTTGGACGATCGCCTGGTGCAGAAACTCGACGTTCTGGTCATAAAGCGCACGGTCCACGGGGAAGGGGAAGCCGTCCTTCCCCCCGTGGGCATAGCTGAAGAGGACGGGGTCGGTGCGGCTTGCGGCCGTGCCGTAGACCAACTCAGCGATGAGCGTGAGGGCCCTCACCGTTTTGGGACCGACGCCTGGAAGCCCCAGCAAGACCTCGAAATTCTCCGGCTGGCGCTCATAGGTGGATAGGAAGATCTTGGCTAGGTTCTCCGGCTTGATGTCGCGCAACTCGACGGCATGCCTTGCCGGCATGGAGAGCTCTTTCAGACGGCGCAACCGGTTGATGGTCCGGTCGGGCGGTTCGTGAGAGAGCTGAGTGACGACATGTTGCGCCTCCAAGCTTTCTCTGGCCACCATATTCAGAATCGATGTGCCGGAGGCCTGAGAGGCGATGGCCTTGTGTGGCTCAACGACGAAGTCCCGGACGGTATCGCTAAGCCAATGGTAGCGACGGGCCTTGCGGTTCTGGTCGTTCATGCCTTGCTGAATCACGGCCCACTTGCCTCCGCTCGTGAAGAAGAAGCTGTGATGATAGATCTGGTAGCCGTCCTGAAGACCGGAACTGTCGACCTTTGCCGCCATCTTGCTGGCATAGATGAGCGGCCGCGGATCGGCCCTCAGTGTTCCTGACGCCGCCGACGCCTCGATCTCCCCCGGAGTCTTTCGAGAAACAGCACCCTTGCCACCGGCTACTATGAGTCCGCAATCGTGTTCAAGCCCGCGCAGCCCGTCCTTCAGAGCTCCGCAGACGGTCGTCGTCACTCCGGAGCTATGCCAGTCAAAGCCGAGAACTGCTCCGAAGGCTTGAAACCAAACCGGATCCGAGAGCCGCCGGAGCACCTCCTCCGAACCGTGTTCGCTCACGATTGCCAGGGTGATCTCGCGTGCGAGCAGGCGCATGCGGGAAAACAGCCAAGCCGGAGCTTTGCCGCCGTGGAGCGGAAGGGTGGCGGTTCCCGTTTTCATCGAAAAGAATCATACGCCTCGTTTCGGACGCCTCGTTTCGGACGGACGGTGCCGCCGGCCCCCGGGCGGGATCTGGGTTTCGGCAAATGACCCCCGTCACGGGGGTCGTAACGGCAAGCGGCGGCGTCGAAGGTGTCGCCTCCAGCATTCGTCCCGAAGCCTACACGCCCAGGCGCTTGGCCCTACGCGCGGACGATCATCTCCAACATTTCGTCGACCGTAAGTACCTGGGCGAAGAGGAAGCCCAAGGTCGTGAGGGATGCGCGCTGCAGTTCCGCCGCCGATACCTCGCCGATATCCGCTGTGGCCGTGCCGTCACTCAGGAAGAAGACGCGGAAATCGCGTTGCATCGCCTCTCGTGCGGTCGTCTCACAGCAGAAGTTGGTAGCGATGCCACCGATGATGAGGGTGTCGATACCCCGCCGTCGCAGGATCTCTTCGAGATCGGTGTTGAAGAACGCTCCAAATCTGCTCTTGTCAAGAATGATGTCTTCCTTTTCGGTGACAAGACCCCGGTCGAGCTGAGCGGAACGGGCATCTTCGTTGAGGATGCCCTCCCTTGCCGGAGGAGAGGTCTCCCTGAGGATACCCATGTTGGAACCGTCTGGGCGCAGGACGAAGCGGGTGTGGATCACTGCAATCCCCGCCTGGCGGCACGCGGCGGCGAGCCTGTTGAGCCGCTCCAATACGGCCGGACCCTCCGGGGCCGCAATCGGCGAATCACGGACGAAGCATTCCTGCAGATCTATGTTGATGAGGGCGGTCCTTTCGGGCACAACGCTGAACTCGACCACCAAGAAAGCCTCCCATCTGACTAGGGGTCCGGCACGTACATCCTCGCGCTGCCAACCAGCGCGAGTCAAGGGGGCGCGTCGACTGCGGCCGCGGGTGCAGCGGTGGTGGTAGAGTTTGCCGCAGCGAAGCGCCGGATGGCGGGACCCCATAGTCAAGGAACGGCGATGTCACGGACTCACACCTTCCATACGTCCTTTTCCCTGGAGAGCAGCGTCGCGGACAATACACTTCAGCTGATTGCCGGGATCTATCAATACTCGGCTGGAGCTGCATCGAGGCTGCTCACCGACCTGATCGGCGAGCCGGTGGAAATAGGTCTCGAGTTCGCCCAGGGCGCGAAGGCGCGCGATTCAACCGGCGCAACGGGCGACAGCCCTGACGGCTCCATCATCCAGCGCAGCTTCAAGATCCTCGTCGAGGCGAAGATAGACTCCCGCGTTTCACCCACCGAGCTGCTCGGCCACGCAGGCCTTTTTGGCGGCGAGACACGCAAGATCCTCATATTGCTGACAAAAGAACCCATTGGCCACCAAGGAAGCATCATCTCGGCCTTGATGGCGGAGAATCGCCCCGAGGTCATCTTTCGGAACATAACCTTCTGGGGCGTGTGCGAGGCGGTCCAAGCCGTGTTCGGGGACGACGAGCCGGCCCTGGTCGCCTTGGCCGCCGATTACCGAGAATACTGCGATGAGATGGACCTCTTCGGTCGATCCGACCCGGTCATCAGGATCGTGCCGTGCGGCAGGAGCCTGGGGATCATCAAGAGGTTCGGTATCTACTTCCAGCTCTCTGATCGGGCCTACACTCCCCACGGTTTGGTCGGCCTCTATGCCGACAAGAGGGCGCAGGCCATTCTTGATGTGGAGAGTATTCTCGACGTCGACCTGGACGGTGGCCAACTCAAGAAGAGGCCCCAGCTAGGCGAGGACACAGAAAAGTTCGACTCCAAGATCCGCGAAATCATCGAAGAGGCGAGAGCATCTGGCCACGATCTTTCCACAGGGTATCGCTTCCTTTGCGGCGAGGTCTTCGAAACCGACTTCAAGAAGTCGTCGCGCGGAGAACTCATGGGTACTAGGTTCGTCAACCTGCGTGAGGTAGTGTGCGATTTCACAGACGCTGCCGACCTGGCCTTGAAGCTGAAAGGGAGAGAATGGTGACAGAGGTTTGGGAAATGAGCGGCACGTACAACGAGGCCTGCGCCTCCGAGGGCCATTGCCCCTACTACTTCGGGAGAGACAAGGAAGGGGGGTGTCGCTACTTCATGGTCTTCAGAATCACTGAGGGTACCGCGGATGGTGTCGACCTCTCAGGGATTGCGGCCGTTCTACATAGGCGATCTTCCTCACTCCACTTTTGCGGAAGTAGTTGAGAAGGGGTCTGAAGGCGCGATCTACATCAGCGACAACGCCACCGCTGAGCAACGCGCCATCCTTGACAGTCTTGCCGTTGAGGCCATCGGCGGCGTCCTCATGAAGAAAGTCCTGGGTCTTCACTATGTGCCCATAGGCGTCGAAGAGGGGGAGGGGTGGGTCCATTTCCGGATGCCTTCGGGCGAGATGAAGATGGAGTTGACGAAGGGCAATGACGGTATGCCGGTGCGACTGGAGAACGCGACCCTTCCCTTCCTTTCGAACGTAAAGGCGGCCCATACTCCCTTCTGGCACTGGTCGGACCACGGTAGGCACTTTGAGTACCGGAACCGCTGCGGGACCTGGGCGGATTTCAGCATGGCCTCAGCTCCGGCGCGATAGAAGGCCGACCAAGCCAGCGCCAAGACAAGTTAGGGCCAAGACGAGTTAGAGCTTGAACTCTGGGAGCTTCTTCGCCACCGCTACGTTCTTCAGCGTCACATAGTCTGGAAGTCCATTCTTATAGGGCGGGTAGTCCTCGCCTTGTATGAGAGGCGTCAGATAATCGCGGCACGCATCTGTGATCCCGAAGCCGTCATGCGTGATGTAGGTCCCCGGCATCTTCTTTTCCACGTTGGCCACTTCCTCCAAGGGAGCGGCGCCTACTTCCCACACATAGGGCCGTGTGGATTTGCGCACTATGGTCGGCATGACAGAGTTCTTCCCGGCCAACGCCAGTTCCACCGCAGCCTTCCCGACTGCGTATGCCTGCTCCACATCTGTCTTCGAAGCGATGTGGCGGGCCGCGCGCTGCAGATAGTCCGCAACTCCCCAGTGATACTTGAGCTTCAGATTGTCCCGGATGACACTTGCCACCACTGGAGCTACACCGCCCAATTGCGCATGGCCGAAGGCGTCCTTCAAGCCCTGGTCTGCAAGGAAGGTGCCGTTTGGGTTCTTGACCCCTTCTGAAACCACGACAGTGCAGTAGCCGAACTGCTTCACGAGCAAGTCGACCCTGGCGAGAAAACGGTCTTTGTCAAATACGACCTCGGGGAAGAGGATGACGATGGGGATCTTGGTGCGGGCGTCGGAGGCAAGTCCGCCTGCTGCGGCGATCCAGCCGGCATGACGGCCCATGACCTCGAGAACGAACACTTTGGTGGATGTTTTGGCCATTGAGCGAACATCGAAGCTGGCCTCCCGTACGGACACGGCGACGTACTTGGCCACGGACCCGAAGCCCGGGCAGTTGTCGGTGACGGGCAGGTCGTTGTCCACCGTCTTGGGTACGTGGATGGCCTGGATGGGAACGCTGGAGCTCTGCGAGAGCTGCGAGACCTTGAGGCAGGTGTCGGCTGAATCCCCACCGCCGTTGTAGAAGAAATAGCCGATGTTGTGGGCCTTGAAGACTTCGATCAGCCTCTCATACTCGCCGCGGTTCTCGTCCGGGTTCTTCAACTTGTAACGGCAGGAGCCGAACGCGCCCGAAGGGGTGTGACGCAATGCGGCGATCGCTTTGTCTGGTTCCTCGGAGGTGTCGATTAGGTCCTCGGTCAAGGCCCCGATGATGCCATTGCGCCCCGCGAACACCTTGCCCATTGCGTCAGGATACTGGCGTGCAGTCTCGATGACTCCGCAAGCGGATGCGTTGATGACGGCGGTCACTCCGCCGGACTGTGCATAGAAGGCGTTCTTCTTGCCCATGGCGTTCCGCTCCTGCTTAACTCTTTTCATGTCGAGTTTAGCAAGAGCGGCGATATCGACGTGTGATAACGTTAACAGGCTATGTTGGTCGAGGACAGCTTGATCAGTTGGGGAGGCTGCCGTGCCGTTCGAGATTTCTCCAGACAGTCTTGGCGCCCTAGGATTGGAGCCCGACGCTGCGCGCCAAGTGGCCCAGAAGCTCAACAACATCAGCGAGAATCTTCCGCCTGTCGATTTATGGGGACGCGTGTCGCAGGACATCCTGACACCCGATGTCCCATTTGCGGTGCATCGATATGTACACGCTCTCATCTTCAAAGACAGGGATCCTTTGCTGGGCCCGGCTCCCGCGTGGACGCCCACCCCTTCCGAGATTTCGGAGTCGAACATCGCCACGTTTTGCCGGAAGGTAGGGCTCAACTCGGTTCACGAGCTGCACAGGTGGTCTGCGGATAACCGCGAGGCCTATTGGAGGCAGATGATCGATTCCCTGGGGATCAAGTTCAAGACGCCTCCTTCCTCGGTCGTCGATCTGCGTCAGGGTGTTGAGTCGCCGCGCTGGCTGCCGGAATGCCGGCTGAACATTGCTGAGAGCTGCTTCTTAGCACCCGCCGACGCGCCTGCCATTGTGCACCAGGCCGAGGGCGGAAAGATTGAAGTCACCACCTACGGTGAGCTTGACCGGCTCTCGAACCGGTTCGCCGGGGGTCTCGTTGCCTCCGGCCTGCCAAGGAGCGCCAGCGTTGCCATCGTGATGCCCATGACGCTGGAGGCAATAGCTGCCTATCTGGGCGTGATCAAGGCCGGGTACGCGGTCGCCTCCATTGCGGATAGCTTTGCTCCGCATGAGATCGAAACGCGTTTGCGCCTCTCATCGGCCGGAGCGGTCGTGACACAGGACCTCATGCTTCGAGCGGGCAAGACTCTCCCCATGTATCAGAAGGTCGTCGATGGGGGGGCCAAGTGGGCGATCGTGGTCCTCTCGGGTGCGCCTGGCAGCCTGCCGCTGCGGGAGCAAGACGTGACGTGGGAAGATTTCCTGAGTGCGGACGACGCGTTCGATCCCGTTCCATGCGACCCGGACGACGTGACAAATATCATGTTCTCGTCGGGCACGACGGGGGAACCGAAAGCCATACCCTGGACGCACACGACCCCGATCAAGTGCGGGGCGGACGCCCACCTCCACCATGACATCAAGCCTGGCGAGGTGGTCGCGTGGCCCACCAGCATAGGGTGGATGATGGGCCCTTGGCATATCTACGCAAGCCTGTTGAATCGCGCCACGATGGCCCTGTTCTACGGGGCGCCGGTTACTCGGGAGTTCTGCGAGTTCGTCCAGGATGCCCAAGTGAACATCCTTGGCGTTGTCCCCAGTATCGTCAAGGCCTGGCAACAAACCGGCGCAGCTCAGGGGGTCGACTGGTCGTCGATGAAGTTGTTCAGCTCCACCGGGGAGTGCTCGAACGCCGACGACTATCTCTATCTGATGTCGTTGGCGAGGTACCGCCCCATCATCGAGTATTGCGGGGGAACGGAGATCGGGGGCGGCTACATATCCGGCACCATCGTCCAACCGGCTTCACCGGCAACGTTTACCACTCCTTGCTTTGGCCTCGATTTGTACATCCTCGACGAGCTGGGAAAACCGGCAAAGAGCGGAGAGCTGTACCTCGTGCCCCCCTCCATCGGCCTTTCCAATAGGCTCCTGAACAAGGATCACCACGAGGTGTACTACGAAGGCACACCTCCTGGCCCCAATGGCGAGGTACTGCGCAGGCACGGCGACGAGATCGAAGAGTTGCCGGGTGGCTACTACAGGGGTCACGGCCGCGCGGACGACACCATGAACTTGGGGGGCATCAAGGTGAGCTCGACCGAGATCGAGCGAACCTTGAATGCCGTCGACGGCGTCGGGGAGACCGCCGCGATCGGGTTCAACCCGCCTGAAGGCGGACCGAGCCAGCTCATCGTCTACGCGGTCATGGATGACAGCGGTTCAGTCGCCACGGATGCCCTCAAGAAAGAGATGCAGCGCGCCATAGCCGGCAAGCTCAATCCGCTCTTCAAGATTCATGACGTGGTGCTCGTGGATACGCTTCCCCGCACGGCATCGAACAAGGTCATGCGCCGGTGCTTGCGTGACGAATACGGTCAGAAGTCGAGGTCGTAGTGAACCACGCCTTCTTCCACGGTACGCCGGACCGTCAGCGCACTGTGGTCTAGGACCGCCTGCATTGGCTTGTTGCCGATAAGGACCTCGGCGGTGAACCCGGCGATGCCGTTGCGCTTGGCGATGCCGATCAGATGCTTCATGATGAACGTGCCGATGCCTCGCCTCTGCCAATCATCCCGTACTATGAAGGCGACCTCGGCCCGGTTCGTCTTCTGATCAAGGTAGTATCCCCCGATGGCGATGATCTCTTCGCCGTGGGCTTCGCGAAGCGTGCCCACGATCGCCACTTCGTTGCGGTGATCGATGTAGACGTAGTTGCGAAGTTGCTTACGCGGGATTCTCTCCAGATGCGACATATAGCGGTAATATAGGGTTTCTCGCGACAGTGAATAGAACAGATCCCTGGTGGCGGGCTCGTCTGTGGGGCCCATCGCCCGGAAGCTGATCTGCGTCCCATCGTCGAGCACGGTCGTCGTGCGGACCTCCTCGGGTCCCACAAAGAAGCGGCCCTCCACGTCCGCCATCTCGGGGTGAACCCAGTGGCTCTCCACCGCCTTGGTCAGAAGCTCCTCGCGAAAGTCCGGATGGGCGATCGTGATGAGGGCCATGACCCGCTCCTGGACGTTCTTCCCCCGCAGATACGCGATCCCGTACTCCGTCACCACATAGTGGACCGCGACTCGGGTGGTTACAACTCCCGCCCCTGGCTTGAGGGGGGCCACGATTCGTGACACCGAACCGCCATCGGCGGTAGAGGGAAGGGCGATAATGACGCGTCCGCCCGGTGAGCGCCCGGCACCCTGGCTGAAATCGGCCTGCCCGCCCACGCCGGAGTAGAAGCTCGTGCCCAGCGAGTCGGCGCACACTTGGCCGGTCAGGTCAACCTCGAGGGCGGTGTTTACCGCCACCATCTTGTTTTGCTGGCCGATGACCAAGGGATCATTCACGTACTCGGTGGGGTTGAAGGAGAAACGCGGGTTGTTATCGACATAGTCGTAGAGTCGTTTCGTGCCGATAGCGAGCGAGGTAACGATCTTCCCGCGGTCGGTGGACTTCTGGCTGCCGGTGATTGCGCCCGACTCGATCAGATCTATTATCGCGTCTGTTATCAGCTCGGAATGGATGCCCAGATTGGTCTTCTTCTTCAGGAAAGGAATAACGGCCTGGGGGATGTGGCCGAGACCCAGTTCCAGGGTGGAGCCATCCTCTACGAGTGAGGCGACGTTCTGTCCGATCGCGCGCACCACGTCCTCGGCGGGCTCCGCCGGTCCACCCATACTCGTATGATCTACCGGACCGAGAGTAGTCGCCTCTATCAACGGTTCGTCCGCAGGGACAAGGATGTCCAAGTCGAGCACGCTGAGGAAGCTGTTGCCCAAGGTCCAAGGCATCTGCGGATTCACCTGGGCTATCACAAGGCCCGCATTTGCGGCGGCCGACTTGACGATATCGACCGAGATGCCCAAGCTGCAGCGTCCCTGCGCGTCTGGGGGCGACACCTGAATCATGGCGACATCGAGGGGCAACTCCCCGCTGCCAAGAAGCCGCGGTATTTCCGAGAGCGATATGGGCGTGTAATGGCCATATCCCTTCTGAACCACGCTCCTGATGTTGGCGGAGACGAAGAATGTGTTGACCGAGAAGTAGTCAGACAGCTCCTCGAGAGCGTAAGGGGCCTCGCCGAACGTCAGTGATTGCAGGACCTGCAGGTCGGCAAGGTATGTGTGGCGGGCGACGAGCGCCCGCACCAGACGCAAGGGCTGAGCTCCGCCGGTGCCCACGAGGACTCGCTGGCCCGGCCTGACGTGCGATACCGCCTGCTCGGCGGTCATGACCATGTTCCTGTATTTGCTCTGCCAGTCGGCGTCGTAACGCTCGGTGCTCACGCTGGCCATGGCTTGCCTCCGGGCGCCAGCTTGATTCGCGCATCGACCACCACCGGCTTTTCCCCGGGCCCCCCGACCATGAACGGGTTGATGTCGAGTTCCGCGATCTGCGGAAAGTCGGTCACCAATTGGCTGATCCGCTGCAGCGCTTCGGCAATTACCGTGATGTCGACGCCTTCCTCGCCGCGGAAGCCTTCGAGCAGCCTGAAGGAGCGGGTCCCCACCAGCATACCCATGGCTTCAGCAGAGGTGATGGGAGCGAGATGGAACGTTACATCTTGCATGATGTCCACAAAGACACCACCGAGTCCGAACATGAGCATCGGACCGAATTGTGGATCTCGGGTCATCCCCAGAATGACCTCTCGGCCCTTCGGGACCATGCGTTCGAGGTAGACGCCCTCCAAGAACGCCTGCGGGGCCATCCGCGCGACCCGGACCATCATCAACTCAAACGAGTCGGCCACCTCTCGACGCGTGTTCAGGCCAAGTTTGACCCCGCCCACGTCTGACTTGTGGATGATGTCGGGAGAGACAATCTTCATGGCCAGCGGGTACCCGAGTTGCGAGCCGACCTCGATCGCCTCCTCGACCGTGCTTACCAACCGGCCATCCGGCACAACGAAGTCGCAGGCCCTGAGGATCTCCTTGGCGCGGACTTCGCCCAGGTATGTTCTTTCCAAGCGGAGCTGACGAGAAATGATGCTCTTGATCAAACGCCGGTTCACGGGGAAGCGGGCCACCACTCGGGGCGGCTGCAGACGCCATGCCGTGTAGTCGAGCATCGCCTTGAGAGCGGCCGCCGCTCGTTCCGGCGACGGGTAGTTGGGCAAGTTGGCGAGGGCAAGCTCTTGGCGGCCTAGATAGATTTCGTCACCGCCCATGAACGCAGCCAGCACCGGCTTGTTCGCCTGCACGCTTTCTGCGATTGCTCGCGCGGTCTCAGGCGCTTTTGTCATAGCTTGAGGGGTCAGGATCACTATGAGCGCATCTACACCGGGATCGGTCTGGATGGCCTCCATTGCGAGCGCGTAGCGCGCGGGGCTGGCATCTTCAAGGACGTCGATGGGATTGCCCACGCGAGCGGCCGCTGGAAGTTTGGCGCTCAGGGCCTGCGAGATTTGTGGATCGATCTCTGCCATTCGCATGCCCGCACGGGCAACCGCATCGGCAGCCATGGTCCCCGGTCCCCCGGCGTTTGTGATTATTGCGACCCTGTTTCCCTTGGGGAGGGGCTGCATGGCAAACGCAGTCGCGATGTCGAACAAGGACTCGAATGTGTCCGCTCTGATAATCCCCGCTCGTTTGAAAGCGGCCTCATAGGCGGTGTCTGCTCCCGCCAACGCCCCGGTGTGAGAAGAGGCCGCTTTCGAGCCCTCAATCGTGGTTCCTCCCTTGAGGATCACGATTGGTTTTGTGGTCGCGAGCGATTCTGCGACCCGGATGAATTCGTCTCCGTTGTTGATGCTCTCCAGATAGCCGGCGACGACCTTAGTATCTTCGTCACATTGAAAGGCGGCGAGGAAGTCGGTCTCGGACAAGTCCGCCTTGTTTCCCATACTGAGCAGCGTGGCGATCCCCACCTTGCGGGATGCCGCCCAGTCGAGGATTGCCGAGCACAGCGCTCCGGACTGGGACAAGATCGATATTCCTCCCGCCTTGGGCATATGGCTGGCGAAGGCCGCGTTGAGCTTATGGTGAGTGTTGATCACGCCCAGGGAGTTGGGGCCCACCAATCTCGCCCCGTGCCTACGGCAGAGCTCGGCGATCTCGCTTTCCAGTCGCGCTCCGGCCTCATCCACCTCTTTGAACCCCGCGGTGATGATAACCACGGTCTTCGCCTTGGCCTTGAGCGAGCTGAGTACGGCATCTTTGACCTTTGTTGTGGGTACGGCTATGACGCTCATGTCTATGGGTTTGCCGTACTCTTCAAGGCTGGCGTAGATCTTGAGCCCCATCAGCTCGCCCCCGTGTGGGTTCACGGGAATGATCTCGCCTTCGAAGCCCCCCTCGACCAGGTTGGCGAGCACCGCGTTGCCCACTTTCCCGGGCGTACGAGAAGCGCCCATGACGGCAACACTCGAAGGATACAGGAGTGACCTGAGCATCTATCACGTCCTCTTGGAGTTGGACGCAATCAATGATACTAAACGTCCGGACGGCAATCACATGTTCCAGATAGGGCGTTTCCCACGTCCCACGTGCCGGGTAGGTAAAGGCAGTCAGATCCATCTCTTTGGAGGGAGCAGCTATGGCACGAGACGGCGAGCTGGAAACAGAATGGACGGGCCACGATCTGTTCGATGTGGACGGCAGCAAGATCGGCACGGTCGAGGACGTGCGTTTTGGCGATGCCACCGGTGAGCTCAAGTGGCTGGTCGTGAATACAGGCCACTTCGGGGCAAAGAAGGCGTTTGTCCCGGCAAAAGAGGTTCGACGCTCAGGCGACCGCCTTTCCGTAGCGCATACGAACGAAAGGATCAAGGGCGCGCCAAAGGTTGAGGACGAGTCAGTCCTAACTGAGACCGAGCAGGCGAAGCTGTGCCAATACTACGGCCTCCAATATGTCTCCCCTCCCACCGAACCCCAAGAAGGCTGCGTCGACATGGAGGACAACCGTCCGGCGGGATGAGAGAAGCCTGTGTCGCACCATACCGGCTGATCTAACTGTAACGACGCAACCGCGTCGCTGGGATCAACCTCAGCCGTATGTGGTGCAGCGTGGAAGGCCGCAGTTTGGATCCGACAGCGGTCCGTTGCGAAGAAAGCTGGCGAAGGTTTGGCGCACAGATTTCGACTCGCACTCGGGGCATCGCTTCTGCTTGTCTTTGACGGGAGCACCGCGGGTGAACACCGAAAAAGCATGTTTGCATTGCCTACAAACGAGATCGATCTGGGACATCAGTGCACCCCCACCTCCTCCATTACCTGGGTAAAGACCCGGCACACGCGGGTGCAGACGCCGCAATCCATGCACAGGTCATAATCGATATGGGGGGCCGAGAAGATATCGTCCTGAACGACGGCTCCCGCGGGACAGGCACGCACGGCGGGACAGGCATGGTTTTGCGGGCAGGAATGGGGGTTGGTTAGAATCATTTTCTCTCCAGCACTTGAGTCCTATTGGCTAGTTCACGGGCGAGGATCTCGTCGATGAGTTCGCAGGCCTGAGAAAGACGAGGATCCACCACCTCCCAGAGCACCTTTCCGTTCTGCCGAGAGCGTTTCGCGAGACCCTCCCGTTGCAGCAAAGCGAGATGTTGAGACAGATTGGGCTTGCTCACTTGGAGGGCGTCGGCCAACTCGCTCGGGGTTCGAGGGCCCTTACACAGAAGGTGCATCAACTCGTGGCGCGTGGGGTTCGAGAGCGCCGCAAAAACGGCTGCGTGCATGGCGTAACGCTGGCGATCCTCATTCACGGCATCATTATTGCACAATTTCGCAATTTGTTAAAATGCGGCGCCCAGAGCTCTTGACCCGGCAATTCCCTTGGGTATAATGCAAATATATGCAAAACGTCCCGGAGGGATTGTTGCCCCGCCCAGCCAAGTGGCGTTGTTTGGAATGTCTGCCCGGGACGAGGCTTTTCGGTCCGGCAGGGGTTCCTGCGAGGAACCTGGAGAGCTTGCGCTTGGCCTTTGATGAGTTGGAGGCTTTGCGGCTGCTTCATCTCGAGGGTATGACGCAGGCAAATGCGGGTAAGAGACTAGGTGTTTCTGGGTCAACTGTCAGCCGTATGGCTGAGCGTGCCCATCGCGTCATCACCGAGGCGCTGGTTCTCGAGAAGGGGATCTGCGTAGAAGGCGGACCAGTTACCGTGGTCTTGGTCGCGGAGAGCTCCGTGGCCGCCTCGATGCCCGGCGCCGGGCAGGCCGGCTTGTCGTCTGGCGCCGAGCAGGCAGAAGGATCTTCTAACGAAGGAGAAACGATGATCGTAGCTGTGCCCTTTTTAAACGGGGACGTGAATGCCCACTTTGGAAGCACTCGAGCTTTCCTGATCGCCGATACAGCGGACAGGAAGATCGAGAGGACTTCGCTCTTCGAACTGCAGGGCATGCAACACAACCATGCCGGTATCGCGGGCTTTCTCAAGGAGCAGAGAGTCGAAGTGATCCTGGCTGGAGGGATGGGGGCACCCATGCAGCAGGCTCTGAAGATGCATGGCTTCAAACTGTACTGCGGTGTCAGTGGCCCCGCAACCGAAGCGATTGAGGCATTTCTCAGGGGCGACATAGAACAATCAGAAAGCACTTGCGGGCATCATCACGGGGAGCACTAAGTCATGGACATGGAGATCTACTTTCCAGGCGGCAAGCGGGTTTTCGCGAACTACGGCGGGTTCACCATCCAGACGGATCAGCCGGCCCGAAGCGGGGGGGACGACTCGGCGCCGGCCCCGTTCGACCTGTTTCTTGCCTCAATCGGCACCTGCGCGGGCATCTATGCCCTAGGCTTCATGCAGCAACGCAGCATCGATCCAACCGGATCCAAGCTGAAGATGCGCACGAACTACAACCCGGCCGTTGGCCTCATCGACAAGATCGAGATCGAGCTTACGACCCCGCCCGGTTTCCCTGAGAAGTATCGTGCCGCCATCATCAATGCTATGGAGCTGTGCGCGGTCAAGAAGCATCTGCAACAGCCGCCAAAATTCTCGATCACTACGATTGAAGGGTGACAAAGCATGGCAACCGTCATCAAAGTGGCCGGCATGTCCTGCGGACACTGCGTGGCCACGGTGGAGAAGGCGGCGAGATCTGTACCGGGCGTGACCAAGGCGGTAGTCGACCTAAAAGGCGGCAGTGTCGCACTTGAGGGCGTTTTCGATCGGGAACGGGTGATCGAAGCGATCAAAGCGGCTGGCTATCAAGCTTCATAAAGGTGATATGCCGGTAGAGGTAGTGCTCGGCCTCGGCGGGGGCCAGCCGGAAGTTCGCCGCCGATCAGTTGGAGTTGATAGCTCGGACGATGTCCTCGATCCTCTCCCCGTAGCCATTGCCGGGAACGGCCCAACGACCATCTAGATCGGAGAGCACCGAGACGACACCTCGAGGGTTGATGACATCGAACCTCGGATCCACAGAATTGTTGGCCCACACCACTGGGCTCGACTGGTAGACATACGCCACCATGTGCGCCACTTGGGCCATGACCCCTGCCTGCGCAGAGGTGAAGACGACCCGCGCCGCCCCGTCTCCGGTCACCCCGATGCCCGCGAAGTTGTTCTCGTCGGGGGAAACGCCTCCGCCGTACATCCCGTAGCCGGTCTCGTGGATCATCTGGGCCCACAGCAGATCGGCGCGAATACCAGCTTCGCCACAGTAGCGGACATAATAGTCGGCAAGAACGGAGGCCGGAACTGTGAAACGAGGTGAGGGAGACGCACTGAGCAAGAACGAGGCCAACCGCGAAGCCGTCCCACTCCATACTCCCTTGATGGGCGTCTGGCCGCCGGTCAGGACGATTGAGGCGCTCCCGCCCTGGTTGGGCGATACGCCGGTCGCCGCAGTGGTAGTTGATTGAGGTTCAGATGCTGCGGCTGTCGTCGGTGGGCCACCTTGCCCAGGCAGGCGCGGAACAGCCACCCCGGCTGCCCGGCCTTGCTCGGCCATGACTCTCTCGTGCAAGGACTGCCCGTAGGGGGCTCGAGGGGCGACCGTTATCTCAGCAGCGGTGATCGTCGTGTTCGTAATCAGGGCCGTCGTCTGAGCAAAGGATGCGCTTTCTCCACATCCGGCGGCAATCAGGGATGCGCTCGCTGTAGCCGTCAGGATCGCCATTCCGCAGAGCGATGTTCGTAGCAGTTGGATCATGATTCGATGGTCGGGCGAGAACCTTTCAACCTATATCGGCGAGTCGGGCAGGCCCCTGAAGAGCTGCGTTGTCAACCTGATCAGCTTCGGTCGGTAGCTCGTGTCCCATCCTGGCGGGACACGACGTGGTTGTCAAGTTGGTGCGGCCGGATCTGTCGCGGCCGGATCTGTTGCGGCCCGATCTCGGGGTGCCCCGTTCTCTGAGTAGCCCGTTAACTGCCGCGGACCCTGTCAGCCACTGACTCCGAGGAGCGCCTTGAGGGCCCAGCCGATGAGGAAGGAAAGCGCGGCTACACCTAGGCTGATGGCCGCCATCTCGGTGAATCGTCTGCGGAAGTTGAGCTCCTTCACCACCGACACATAATAGTTGAAGGCGAGGATGATGACGACTGCAACAGCCACAGTGATACCGAGGCTTACGAACTTGTTCGACAATAGCAGGAACGGCAGGATCAACAGCCCGACCGTGACCACGTAGGCGATGCCGGTGTAAAGGGCGGCGGTGGAGGCTCTTTTGTCGCCGTCCGCTTTCGCCGACAGGTAGGCGGAGGCTCCCATCGACATAGCTGCGGAGATACCGGTTACCGAGCCGGCGAGCGATATGACCCTGGAATCTGAGAGGGCAAGAGCGAAGCCGGCGAGGGCGCCCGTCAGTTCCACCAAGGCGTCGTTGAGACCGAGCACAATCGAGCCCACATACGAGAGCCACTTCTCATTGAGCATGCAGAGCAGCTGCTGTTCGTGCTCATCCTCCTCGCGGCCGATGATCTCTGCCTCGGGGAAGCACGCCGCCAGCTGCCCGTAGCCGCGCGACGCTCGGTTCTCTCCCCGTTCCATCTGCTTGAGCACGAAGGTCAGACCGAAGAGTCGAGCGAGGGCCACGCGAGCAACGACCGTGAAGCGGCTGGCCTCGGCGTCCACGCCGGTCTTGGTTTTCCAGAAGGCGGCGTGTGTGTCCTCGTCCTTGCCTATCCTGGCCAGGACACGGGCGTTATCCTCGTTTTTTGACACTCTCGCCAGCGTCTGATAAATGCTCGCCTCAGTCGCTTCGGTCCGCTGGGCAATCAGCGCGGCGCGCAGGTTTTTTTCGTCGATGGATCGCATGACTACATTGTGTGGCTTGTGTGGCGGTCTGGGCTTGACATGACTGATGGTAGGCTTTGATCAAGGTACCCACCGTTCAAGTCGTCGAATCGTTCCTGAAAAGGGCGTGAGGGAGGAGCTATGGGGGCCGACATACGCATTCTGCTGGAGCATGGAGAGCTTCGGGCGCGTCTCGATGAGTCACCCACGGCCCTGGCCGTCAAGAATGCTCTGCCGCTGGAGGCTAGAGCCAACCGGTGGGGCGACGAAGTCTATTTCACCATCCCGGTGCAGGTCGAAGAGGCACCGGATGCCCGGCAGGACATGAGGGTAGGTGAGTTGGGCTACTGGCCGGTGGGGGCCGCCTTCTGCATCTTTTTCGGTCCCACTCCGGCCAGCATCGGCTCGACACCGCGCGCGTACAGCAATGTGAACCCGTTTGGGCAGATCGATGCCCACGAAAGCATCGCCAAGGGGGTACTTTCAGGCGTCAAGGATGGGCAACTGATCCGCGTTGTGTCCGAGTGAGACATGTTGTGGTGCCGACATCGCCTGCCCTTCTGAGCTCCGCCATCGCGAATTGTTGACAAAATGTCGAAAGGCGCCTCAGTGTAGGAACATGCCGAATATGCAGAATTCTACGCATGTCGGCAAGGGTTAAGTCCCTGGAGATCGAAGAACCGATCGTTCACAGGATGCGCCGGGCTACGATCCGGACGTCGGCTGCCATGAACGGTCGGTCGGTCGGTCGGGTCTCGGCTTGATTCGCTCACCATCCATCCGGCTCCGGCTCCGCGCGCGCCAGGGGGGCGCACAAAACGAGGGAGGAGAAGGGGATGGGAAGCAAGACCGTGCGCATGCTCTTGCTCGCCGGCGTACTGGTGGTGGCTATGTACCGCGTCGACGGTCAAGCGTGGCTGGACCTCTTCCCCGAAGTCACATGGTTTCCCGCCTTTAGCAACATCACCATCCACATGGGTGGGTAGCGTACATTTCCCCATGCCGGCGCCTGCGGCCGGCAGCCCCTGTCCGGATCACCGGGCAGGGGCTGCCCTCGGTCGCGGGGTGGCTCCGGTCGCTCAGGTATTCCTCTGGAACCAGCGGATGTTCTCCTGCGGTATCTTGCTGACTTCCGGTGCCGGGATCAGCGCCCTGGTAAGCTTGTAGGCCGCCCGGCTTATGGAATCGGTGATCGGCTTCACGCTCGCATACTTCCGCCCGAAGGACTGGGCAACAAGGTCCGTGTAGAGGCTGAGGGTCTGCGCTGCCGTGAGAAGGTCCCAACAGACGAAAATCTCCTCGGCGATGCCGAAAGGCACGCTCGCCGGGATGAAGCCCCTCGCGTATTCCACCGCCCACACGCCGTTTGTGAAGTTCATTGCCCGCGCCTGACCAGGTCCCACATAGACGCGGTCGCCGGGCTTGTAGACCTTCTTCTCGAACTCCCCCTCGCCGTAGTACCACATTTCGCCGTCGATGACCGTGTCCCAGAAGCCGGTGAAATGGCGTCCAGAATGCCCCTCGGACCCTATCGGAGTGCCCCATACCATGATGTATTCGGTCACCGACGCGTAATACAGCTTCATCTGAATCAATGCCCCGCCGGCGATGCTGTAGATCCAGGGCTGACTGAAGTCCAACACCCCGGGATAGTGCTCCGCCAGGGACCGGGCGAAGGCGTCGAACATCTGCGGCTTGGGTAACCCCAGGCACTCCAGGGAGCACTGGTGGACTACTTCGGGATCGAAAACGGGCATTGGCGATAACCTCCCTGCGCGGGTTGTGGGGCTCAATTGCTCTTGCTGAACGGACCGAACATTCTGTTCATGGACCTGCCGAGCGTGCGGATGGCGCCGGCGCGAGACATCATCACGCCCAGGGTGAAGTAGCCCAATCGGTTGCCTTTCCCCGCGATGATGCTGGGCCGCTTACCCAGCGCGTCCAGGGCCGCGGCTACCACCGTTTTGGCGTCCATCACTTTCACCAGCCGCCGGCTCCTGGGCTCATTAGCGTCCCAGCCGGGAGTCTTGGTTGGCCCGGCCATAAAGCCGAGTACGTCCACGCCGTGCTTCCCCAGCTCGTACCACAAGGACTCGGCGAGTATCAAGTTGTAGGCCTTGGTACCGGCGTAGTTGGCGCAGTAGGCGGTGCCGTGCAAGGCCGAAGCAGATGAAAGGAAGATGATTCCACCCCTTTCTTTATCCGCCATCTTCTCGCCGAAGTGGTACGCGAGGATTAGCCCGGCGCGGGCATTGACGTGGAGCTGGTGCACGAGTTGGTCGAGGTCGTTGTGCAGAAAAGGTCGCACGTTGGATATCCCGGCATTGTTTACGAGCAGGCCTATGTCCAGAGATTCCGTGGCCGGAGCAAGGTGCTGCAAAATGTCTTCTCGGCCCAGATCCAGCACTACCGTCCGGGTCTCTATGCCGTAATCCCGCTCCAGCTCATGCGCCCGGGACTCCAGCAAGTCCGCGTTGGTGGCCGCCAGGACCACATTGAGTCCCCGTTCGGCGCACTGCCGGGCGAATTCCGCGCCGAGTCCCCGGGATGCGCCGGTGACCAAAACCCACGGGCCGTACTTTTCCAAGAAGGAGGTTTCCATCGCGACAATCGGCATCATACCGGCAAGGGGTCGCGGCTGCTACGCTGGGGGAGAGATCGACGAGGAGACCGCGAAGCGGTGCTATATGATGGCTCTCCCCATCAAGTTGAAGGCCGATTCCGGTCCGGCCAGGTTCAATGCTTTTGCATGGTTACATGGCGGTGGGTGGCTGATGCAGCCCTATCCTGTTGCCTTCCGTGTCCTTGATGAAGGCGATCGTGCCGATCATCGGCCCCATGTCCTGCGGCTCCTGAAGGACCTCGCCTCCGGCTTCGCGCACGCGGGCCAGGATACCGGGGAAGTCCCCCATGGCCGGCAGATAGACCGTCGCCCCATCCAGGCTGGGTTTGCCGCCGACGTAGAGGTCGAATGCCACCGGCGGAGTTTCAGGCATCGGCTCGCCCTCGACGGGCGGAGATCCGGGAATTGCCACGTCCTGCACGCCCGGCATCCGGTTCACCGGCATGCCGAGCACATGGGCGTAGAACTTCGATGCTCGGTCCAGGTCGACTACGGGTATGTCGGCCCACACAATGATGTTCATCTTGTGTCCCTTCGACTGGCTTTGACTGGCGCGTTTGGCTTACCCGGCGACCAACGGGCGCAAACCCACGCTCTAGAGACGGGGTGGAGAAGGAGCGTGTATCCTTAGGGCGATGCGCCCGCTCAGAACAATCGCGGTGATCTTGGGAGTCCTGTTCGCCCTTGCCGGCGTGGCCTCCATTACTGCGGGAGGCTTCGTCTTGGGCCTCTATCGTTCTCAGAGTGGTGCCTCCGGGTTCTTCATGACACCCAGCCGGACGGTTGGTAGCAACGGGTTTGCCCTGACCGCTCCAGACATCAACGGCCAACTTGGTTCTGGGTGGCAGACGTGGGGCTTGTCTCGGGCTCGAGCGACGGTGCGCGTGACCGGCTCTTCCAAGCTGCCCGTTCCGGTGTTCATCGGTGTCGGGCCGACTTCGCTCGTCTCCGCGTACCTTTCCGGCGTTGCCCGCGATCGCATTGCGAGCATCGACCTGACGGCGGGATCGGTTGATTACGACCATGTAGACGGCAGCACTGCCCCGGCTCCTCCGCAGGAGCAGAGCTTCTGGGTGGCCAAGGCCGCCGGGACCGGGAGCCAGACTCTCGAATGGGCGCTTCAGGAGGGCGAGTGGGCGCTGGTCATCATGAACGGTGACGCGAGTGCGCCGGTTGCCGCCGACGTGAAGCTTGGCGCACGATTCGGAATCGTCTTCCCCTTGATCATCGGGTTGACGGCGGCCGGAGTTGTGCTACTTGCTATCGGAGCGACCCTTATGGTCTTCGGACCACGCCCCCGGCAGACCGCGGCGCAGTCACGCGTGCCTCTTGCACGGAGCCGGGTCTCCGGTTCATGATGTCCTCAAAGGTCAATCACGTGCTTTGTCGCTCACGTGTAACAACGAGAGCCGCCTGCCTGGTTTCGAAGACGAGGAAATTCGGATCACCGAGTAGCCCGGCCATCTCCAAAAGGTGACGGATGGTCTCGTTTGGCCCGATTATCCCCAGCCATCCTCTCCCGCCTAGGGCTCGCACTGCGGCGAGGAGAACAGAGAGGCCGCCACTGTCCATACCGGTGACGTTGCTGAAATCCAAGAAGATAATGTTATGGCGGGCCTCGAATAGCTTGTCCAGCGCCGCGTCCAGAACACCGCATGTGTCGTGGTCTATCGCTCCACTCGCGACAAGCATGGGAACGTCCCCCAGCATCGCATTCGTTAGTTCCATTGCCACTCCGTATTAGCGAGTTTGCCATCGCATTCTCGCCGAATTCGCTCAAAGGCGCAAAGAGCCCGTCTGACGGATTGGACGTTCGGTCCGCGAAACTGCCTATGCGGTACGGCTCGCCCACGCGCCGGATGCGGATGCGACTGCCGGCAGACGAGCTGCAACTCGGTGAGCTGGCCGACTGGTTTCAGGACTGGCACGTCATCCACTATTTCGAAGGTCTGTTAGAAAGCCCCCGAAGAGCCGTGGCTCAGGTCGTGTGCCGGAGACCTGGCGAATAAGCGGAGCGGCGGGCGTTATTCTTGGGTCTTCCGCGGCCTGCGTAGTGCCGCCAAGCCATTCTTGGCGGCGGCACGAACGGCGGCTACGCAGGTTTCCCAGACTCCTGGGCCGGTTGCCCGCCATAACATCTTCCGGCACAATCGGGAGCGGGCTTGATACGATCGTCTGGGCTTACAGAAGCAAGCATGAAGCGGCACACAGAACATAGGAGTGTTTACACTGCGCTCCGGGTTCGACCAGGTCGCCCACGATGACCGCGGAACTCTATTACTTTTCGGGAACGGGCAAGTCCCTGGTCGTGGCCAGGGACATCGCCAATACCATTGGGGCGAAACTGATCTCCATTCCCACTGTGATGAATAGAGAAAGTGTGGAGACCGACGCAGACATCCTTGGAATCGTTTCCCCGACTTACTACATGAGGCTACCGAGGATTGTTGAAAGCTTCATCGGCAAGCTTATAAATCTGGATTCTAAATACGTTTTTGGCATCGTGACTGTTGGCGGAATCGCCGGAGGTGTTCTCGATCAACTCTCGGACGCGATCAACCGACGCGGCGGCATTCTCGGCGCTGGCTTCGTAGTACGGATGCCGGCCAATTACATACACGATGCCGATGCCCTTCCTGTTTTCCTACAGAAGAGAATGTTCCGTAAGTGGGAGCAGAGAGTGAACGAGATCACAGACTTCGTTCTCGACGGCAAGACTGGTCGCATGGATAAGTCTAGTCGTCTGATGACTCTCGTGTTCTCGCATGGTATTGATGGCAAGTATTCAAGGGGTGAATTCAGCCCGAGAATAGATGAAAACTTCTGGACTGATGATAGATGTAACGGGTGCGGGATATGCGCAATGGTATGCCCCGTAAGCAATATTGTTACGGTTGATGCATGGCCTGTTTGGCAACACCATTGCGAAAAGTGTCTGAGCTGTATTCAATGGTGTCCTAAAGAGGCAATACAGTTTAGGAAGGTGACATTGAAGAGAAGGAGATATCATCATCCCAAGGTAGGGCTGGCGGACATGTTGAAACGAAGTATAGGAGAGGACTGATTGAGTCACCACGTGGGCGACCGCGAGACATCGCTTTGATCTCGCGCACCGGCTTCCGTACTAGCCCTATCGGCAGTCATATTTCCGGTAGCCGGGGGCGTGCCGATGGGTCTACTTTGATGGTGGAAGGGCTTTGTTCAAGCCTGCGGAGTAACGGGGCCGAACCCCCTGCGCTCTCACCCCGGCTTGGCCACCAGTCGCCTGGCTTCCCCGGCGGCCTCCCGTAGGCGGAAGGCCAGCAAGGCCACGATCAACATGGGCAGCGCGGCGAACCCGATCGCGACTCGGAAACCTAGGGAAGCAGCCACCGGGCCGGTGAGATAAGGGAACACCATCCCTCCTATGCCGGCGGAGAACTGGAAAGCCGAATACACCACGCCCCCGTACCAGTAGGGGAACTTGCCGGCGTAGGAGCCGATTAAGGAAAAGGCGGCGGAAGATCCCAGGCCGGCGCCGAAAGTGAGGGCCAGGGATATCGCCAGGCTAGGCGCCAGGCTTATGCCGATCGCGAACACAGCCATCATCCCGGTCGAGACGAACAGCAGCCACGAGGTCAGAAGACGGCCGGTGAAGGGCACGATCACCACCCGCCCCACTATCTGACCCACGAAGTAGAACGTCACGGCCAATCCGGCCCAAGCTGGGCTCGCCCCGAACGTGTCGAGCTCGAACTTTGGTAGCCAGACGCCAAGGGTCATTTCGCCGCCGATGTAGAGGAAGGCGGCCCCTGCGATGGCGGCGAGAAGGCGAGGGTTGAACGCTGCGACGGTCCGCACCTGTCGCAACCGCAGATTCTCGCGTTCTTGGATGTCGACCAATGGGAGGAGCACCAAGACCATGCCCAAAAGCAGGCTGAGGCCCGCCTCCCCCGCCAGGATCGTGCGCCAGCCCGCGCCTGCGTTGAGCAGCACGCCGAGTACCACGGGCGTCAGGGTCATGGTGGCGACCGACGACATCATCATGAGCGTGATGGCCCTTGCCGTGCCCTCCTTGACATGGCTGCTGATCCATATCCCGGGCACCGCTGCTAGGAGGACCTCTGCACACCCGGCCACGAAGTAGGGCAGGATGAACGACCAGAATCCTCGAGCCAGAAGACCCGCGGCTCCCAGCCCCGCCGCCTGCAGCACGGCCGCGCCCACCAAACACCACTTGACGGGAACGCGGGCCAGAAGGACGTTGAACGCGACGAGCGCAACCACCTGGCCGAGAAAGAAGGAGAGGGGGAGAAGGCCTCCGTGCGCCAGCGGGATGCCGAGGTCGCGGAGAATCGAATCGAGCAGCGGCCCGAGCGTCACATACGCTACCCCACTAAGGGCTTGGGTCAGGTACAGCGGCAGGCGCGAGGAGCGCTGGAATGCATGCGTAGCCATGCGGCCACTATGGAACAGCCACGGCCGGGAAAGCAAGGGGGGCCACGAGCGGCGCGCTTCTTAGCCTCCACTGTCCGGTGCCATCTCGGCAGGCCGGACTCCCGCTCACACAGCCACGGAAGAGCCCGTCGGGGCTGGGACCGCCGACGGGCGGAACCCTTTGACGATCAGCCACACCGCTAGAACTATCTCGTTGATGCCGATCGGGATATTCAGAACGATCTGGACCGTCGACATCGAGCCGGTAGCGCCGAAAAGGATCAACAAGGCCGCAACGGTGCCCAGGGTGACTCCGACAACACCCCAAGCCGACAACCATCGAGAAACGAGCCGTGTTTGATAGAAGACGCAGTAGTACAGCAGGCCGCCCACGTAGAAGGCGAATACTCCTGCGAGTCCAGACCAATCGTCGAGGGCCTTCAGGAGTGTCCCTGACGTATTGAAATACCCCGGATCTGCAGCCCCGGTCTTCACGAATTCCTGGCTTAGCGTGAGGAGCAGCAGGACGCTGATTGCGCCAAGCACATAGAACGTCGCCTCGATCACCCTGAAACCGACCGCGCCGAGAGCCAGACCTTTGCGGTACCTTCTGAGAACGGGATAAAGCGAAATGGCGATGGCGGCAGACGCGAACGCGGCAATAAAGCGGATTAGGACGCCTAGCGCCACCTGCCCTCCATTCGCGGCGACGCCGCTTAGATAGTCCGAACTGCCGGCTGATTTCAAGAAGACCGTGCTCAACAAACTTGCGGCCGTCGCGATTATGAACAGTGCGCCCGCGATTCTCGCGATACCTCTGTCCTGCCCCTCGTAATCGGTGATGCCGGCAGACATTTCGTCCTCCCCCAGTTGATTGACACGCAGACCGCGATCCAAGGCAGCCTGCGCCCTGCGCCGACGCGGCCTGCTGCCATGCCCCTACTCTGAGGCCCTCAGCTAAGCAACGAATCAGCCTCATGGGCAGTCTTCTAGCTGGCCAGCCGGCCAGGATTCAATAGAGAAGAGCCCCGTCCGTCCGCGAGACACAGCGGAAGCACATCGCGTACATCCCGATACTCGCGGGACTCTGTCCGCGCGCGGCACTGAGACCCTCTGTGACGGAGAAGGGGGGGATTCGTAACCCCCGGTACCGCCAGCGCGGCTACAAGTAGGCGGCTGCGGCGGTCTGGCTCAGAAATATTCCCGTATGTAGAGGTCTGCTGGGCACTCACAAGGGGCGCGTTGGCACGCCGGGCATGGAGTGTCACCTTCCCCTGCATAGAACGAGTCGAGACGCCGCAGCCTCTGGAATCCGAGACTCGTGAGTACTCCGGCGAGGGCACAGATTCCAGAGTCACCGCGCACCCAAGCGAAAGACGCGAGTGAAGACGCGCCTGCGTTCAGGCACAGTTGACTCAAAGACTCAACCAGCCGCGTTGCCACGCCCTTCCGCCTTGCCCTCTCGTGTACGGCCACCAGGCGTACAAGTCCTACGGGACCCCGAAGATCAGGGGCTTCGTCAAGACGACCAAATACGGCAGCTGCGCCGGCACCGGTGAGGACGCCGTCGACCACGGCAAGCTGACAGTACTCATGGGATCCGGCATCGAGACTCCAGAAACCGGAGCCCAGTGTGGCGTCGAACAACTTGGCCACAGCGGGGAGGTCGGACGACTCAAGCGGACGCAAGATAACTGGGCTCACGCGACTCCGTTCTGCCTGCCGGTATCCACTCTCGCCATGTTAGCCCGCTCTCGCGTCTGCTGCCGTAGAGTTTGCCCCCGAGTTGCCCCCGAACTCGCCCGAAAGACGCGAAGACCCGACCGCGCGGCGCGCGACACCGATGACGATTTCCGCGCAGAAGGTTATCCCTACGACCAAAAGGACTAACACCCACATTTGCCCTGCTCCATCACGTCGTTCGCACGCCTAGCGTCTATCTCGACCTACGAATCCTGGCCGGCCCGTATCACTACGGCTCGGCGTGGGTGCGGACTTGTGCGAGGCTCCTATCGAGCAGCCGTTGAGCGACCTGGAGTAGATTGACCCTCCCCTGCATGGCTCGAGTATAGGCCGACTCGACTCTGGGTCAATCGAAGCGATGTCGATGGTGGACAACCCAGGCACCGTCCTGTCGATGCAGTCGTACTTCACGACATCTTCGTTCTCCCCTATCCCTGCCGCGGCCAGGCCGCCCTAAGAGAAGTTGCCGGCCCGATTGAACTGGGGTTCGATGACCAAGGCACCAGACACATCGACGTAGCCCTCGAGCCCGGCCTGCACGCCGTCGATTCCCTCAATGGTGTACGCCGCCGCGAGGCCTTCGGAGAAGCGTCTGGAGATGGAAAGACGCAAGCCATCCGGCCCCTCCACTCCCACTTACGGCACCCGGTTGCCGTTCTTGTCGACTTGCCCTGTTCTGCCCTCAGCGTCGAGGACCGTGGCCTGGCCACTGGAGAAGCCTAAAGCGCCGCTGAAAGGCACCAGTATCGTGGCGGCGGTCATGTCGATGAAGTACCAACCATCGGCGTTTCAGACCACGGCGAGACCCTCGGAAAAACATTGGGCCAAGTCGAATTCCAAATCCAAACTGGTCTTTGCGCCGGACTTCACGCCAAAGGCCTGCCGACCGCTCGCCGCCCCTATCCTGCGGCTCTGCGTTTGGCGCCAGCGCGCCGAGGAAGCTCGGGCTTAGGGTAAAAGGCCGGCCGCCAGGATGCTGTCGGCGTTGTGAAATATCTCCTCCCGGGTGATGAGGCCATTCGGATCGGTGGCAAACGATTTCCCCTGTCTGGTGCCGAGCTCTAACGTGGTAATGGTAGTCAAGCGGACCGCTCGCCCGGGCACCGCTGCGATCTGGGCCAGAGAGTGGGCAGTCCCATGTGTGGGTATCCACGTCACAACCCCCAATCCGCGGACACGTCGACAACTAGAAAGGAACTAGTCACGTACCTGCAGGCCAGGATCCAGGGATACACCTTCCTAATTCGATCAGTACTTGCGCAGATGCCGTGACCGACCAGGCTACGGTTGACCTGGCACTTGGAAGCCAAGGTCTCCACGAGTGCGTGAACTTCGCGTTAACTTCGGCCCAGAAACCCTGCAAATGCCTGGTCTTTCGGGGCACTATCGCACTAACTATCTGAAGGTCGTAGGTTCCAACCCTGTCCCCGCTACTCCGCCCCGTCTTAGCCCTGAAAGGTCGCTAGAGGGGCCCCCTCGCCGTCCGCAACCGTGCTTCTCCCGACACCTTGCGGAAACCGAGTGCGATGAACGCTACGACCACCACCGGAAGTACAACGGTCGCCATCGCTGCCCGGAACCCCACGCTGGCAGCCACCGGACCGAAAAGATACGGGAACACCATGGCTCCGATACCCCCCGTGAACTCGACGGACGAGAACAGCACTCCCGCGTGCCAATGGGGGAACTTGCTGGAGTAGCTGGAGATCAGGGAGAAGCTGGCAGCGGAGCCAAGGCCGGCGGCGCACACCAATACAAGCGACATCTCCAGAGAGCGTGACGCCGCAACCGCCCCTACAAACACGGCAAGCACGATCGAGAAAACGAACAACAGCGATGACGCCAGATAGCGGCGGGTCAAGGGGATAGAGATCAGCCTCCCGATTATCTGACCCGCCATGTAGAGGGTAACCGTGAAGCTGGCCCATGTCTCAGCCGCCCCAAAGACCTCGACCTCGAATTTGGGTAGCCAGGTTATGAGGGTCATCTCGGCTCCCAGGTACATGAAAGCACCCCCGGCGATCAGGGCCAGAAGCCAGGGACTGAAACCGGCGAGCGCCCTGAGCTCGCGCAGACCCAAGCTCTTTCTTCCCGGTATGTCGGCGAGAGGAAGAAGAGCGAAAACCGCGGCTGCCACAAGGACGAAGACAGCCTCGCCCACAAAGATCATTCTCCAGGTAACGCCCGAGCTAAGAAGCGACCCCAGAACCAATGGCGTGATCGTCATGCCCGACACCGAGGACAGCATCATGAGATTCATCGCCCAGGCGGTGGCCTTTCTTACATGCACGCTCACCCACATACCGGGCACGGCAACCAAGATCACACACGGGAAACCGACGAAGAAGTACGCGACGCAGAACGACCACAGCCCCTGCGTCAGAAGCCCGGAGGCAGCCAGCCCCGCGGCTTCCATCGCGGCCGCCCCGACGAGGATCCACTTCACCGGCACTCTCGCGAGAAAGACATTCAGGAATACGATGGAAATGGTGGATCCCAGAGAGAAAGCCAGCGCCGGCAACCCCCCTTGTGCAAGGGGTATGCCCAGATCGTGCAAGATGGAGTCCAGCAGCGGACCCAGTGAGACGAACATCACCCCGCTCTGGAAGTGAGCGAGGAATATGGGCAGGCCCAGCCTGGGCTCGCCCGCTGCTGGCATACGTGTGCCTGCGGTCATAGGTGCACTATGGACAGCCACCCGCGGGAAGGCAAGCGGGTACTGGCTGCGCGGCGGGATAAGGCGAGTGAACCATCGTCAACGAAACCGCGGAACTGGAGCATCTGCGGGTGGACCCGGGCCGATCATCCGCCGACCTTCACGACACGTTGGGGCCTTGGGGCGGTCACGCACGGGTCTTACTCGCCCGTATCATCGCGACAGTCGACCTCAACGCATACTCATAGAATCTACTACCGGGTGCCACGGGGCATTCGCACGAACAAGCCTTGTCTTGGCGCCTCCAATACGCTCGTGTCCATCGCCCGTTGTCCTTCTCTCTCGAGGTCCGTGGGAAAGCACGTTACGAGTCGATTATCGGCCAATCCGCTACATGAATTTGCTCGCTACCGATGATCGATCGCCGCCAGTTGCAGTCGCCACGAAGCAGTTCCCCGCCGACGTACAGCGCGTACTCCGGTTTGAGTCCCTGCTGTTCCGATACCAGTTCGAACAGGTTGGTGACACCATCTCTCAGGATGACCTGCCGGAAGACATCCTCCAGCGTCGCCCCAGGCTTGTCCACACGGACCTCCCGGGCACGCCAGCCGGTCGCCTTGGAGATATTGCCGGACATCAAGTTGACGATCGCCCTCACTTTCACCGCCTCCCCGAGGTCATGGCGAGGTCGCTGAGATTCAAATCTTTGTCCACCGTTACGCCGGCAAGCCGGATGGTGTCATAGCCGTCTTTACGGATGGTCACGTCATACACACCCTGCTCGAGGTCGTCCACCAAGAAGTCGCCGAACTCGTCAGTCACGGTGACAACCACCGAAAAGCCGGCCCGCTGGAGAGTGACCGCCGCTCCCTGGACAACTTCGTCGGCCGACGGGTCGTAAACTGTGGCGCCGATAAACGTCTTCGGCAGGCCGATGTAATAGACACGCGGGGCGACCTTGAGCCCCGGGCGCAATGGCTCGGCCTTTGTGATGAGGTCGGCGAGTTCCTTCTGATCCCCGAAGGCGATGGCGCCCGTTGGACAGGCTTCGGAGCAGCGGGTCTGCGTCCAGCCCTGGTCGAGGAGGTGGGCGCAGAAGGTGCACTTCTGGCTGATCTTGAAGTCGTCGTTGAATGCTGCTGTCGCTTGTCTACTTCGTCGTGCGCCGGCTTCTGCGTCTGCTGACCGCAGGTGGCGATCGTGCTGACGTTGCTCGCGATGTTGAGATCCTGGTCTTGCGTCATCAGTTGTGCGTGCTTTCGAGAGGTCGCCGCCTGCGGCTCAAACGGCGGGATCGGATCCTGTTTGTGGCAGCAAGCCGGCTCTTGCCACGAGAACTGTGGCGCTGCTTCCCAGTATCCCCGCGCACGGTGCTGCGCTGGCATCGGGAGCTTGTAAGACGTAAGTGGACTTACCAAGAGAGGCGACGACCGGGGCGACCGAGAATCTCGGAGGAGGTGGCGGGTCTGGTTCTGCGGCTGGCCAAGGAGAACCCACGTTGGGGCTACCCACGCATCCAAGGAGAGCTGAAAAAGCTGGGTGTTTCTGTCTCCGCCAGCGCCATCCGCACGCTGCTTCGCAGCCATGGCCTACGGCCTGCCCCTCGCCGAGATGGACCCTCATGGAAGGAATTTTTGGCTGCACAGGCCGCCGGTATCATCGCCTGCGATTTCTTCTGCGTGGAGACGGTCTGGCTGAAGACGGCCTATGTTCTCTCCTTCCTCGAACTCTCCACGCGCAAGGTGCACCTGGCCGGGGTCACCGCCCATCCGAACTCATGTTGGGTTACTCAGCAGGCTCGCAACCTGGCGATCGAGGGTCACTTGTCCGAAACTCACTTTCTCATCCATGACCGTGACGCCAAGTATTCGGGGCCATTCGATGAGGTATTCCGCTCGGAAGGAGTACGCGTCGTCCGCACCCCGATACGTGCTCCGAATGCAAACGCTGTCGCCGAGCGGTTCGTGAGAACCGTGCGGCGAGAATGCTTGGACCACGTTCTGGTCCTCGGCGAACGCCACCTCGACAGAGTCCTCGCAGAGTATGTCCGGCATTACAATAAGGAGCGACCTCATCGGGGGCTGGCGCTTCAAACCCCGGAACCCAAGCTGACCTCCCACAGCGCTGGCGGCGATGTGGTTCGGACGAGCCGGCTGGGCGGACTGATCAACGAGTATCAGCGCAGAGCGGCGTGAACGGAATAGATGTACCCCACGCCGTTCTGGCCATCCGAAGGGTCGGTCGGTCTTGTCTCGCCCCCGCTCGTCCATCGGGCGGTGCCGCTATCGGCGTCTTGGATCACGCGGCACTATCTCGTCTCCATCTGCTTCTCGACGCGCCTCTTCATTATGAGACAGATGGGTGCTGGGATTACGCGTTTGATGAGATAGTCAGCTATCGGACCAGAATCGCCGCCCTTCAGGTACGACGCCGTCGCGGCGAAGCTCCTCTTCAGGTTCAGGTCCAGGAACGGCACCCGTTTGGTCATTACCACGACCGGGCCGCTGGAGACGCATAGGGCGAATCTCCAGTCGAGAGAGGGGGCGGCAGAGGTTCCTCAACGACCTATCGTGGGAAGAGACCGATTTCACGCTGTCTTCCCAAAAGTGCAGCCCCCCTTGTGACCGGCTTTGTGAGGTGGCAGGGGCAGCATTTGAGCGTGCGACCTTCGGGATGAGATGTTTCACGAACGAAAGGTCTTGGTGGCACCTTCTGCTTTGCGCTTCTCCAATCTTTCACTCGATCGTTATGACTACGTTTCCCTTCTTGTGTCCCTGGTCGACGCAGCGGTGAGCTTCAGCGATCTGGTCGAGCGGGTAGCGCCGGTCTATAGCTGAACGCAGCGCCCCCTGTTCGATCAGGCCTTTTAGAAAGACAAGATCGTCGGCTTTTTCGCTCGGGTGTTCACCGGTAAAGATCTTTCTCCCGCTGGTCAGAGCCGCCCACCGCATGCGAAGGGTGCGAACCGGCGTGGTGACGTTCAGGTAGATACCTTTCGCTTTTAGCGCCCTCATACAGTCACTAAAGGAGCCCTTGTCCACCGCCACAAAAATGACATCGTAGATTTTACCTTCGGCAGCGAAGTCCTCTTTTGTGTAGTCGATAACCGCATCGGCACCAAGGGATTTCACCAGTTCGAGATTCGAACCGCTACATACGCCGGTCACTTCCGCTCCGTAGTATTTGGCGAGCTGGACGGCGAAGGTACCGACGCTGCCCGAGGCTCCGTAAACGAGGACCTTCTGCCCGTTCTCGATGCTCCCTTTTCGTAGAAAATGGAGGGCCGCGCGCGCCCCGATCGGGACGGCAGCGGCCTCTTCGTAGGTCATGTTGGTCGGCTTTGGGGCGATTACGCCGGTCTCGGGGAGGCAGGTGTACTCGGCATAGGCGCCGGGTCCCATGATGGTCGCCGCGAAAACCTGGTCGCCCTTCTTGAATCTGGTCACGTCCTTGCCCGTCTCCTCGACCTCCCCAGCGAGCTCGCCGCCGAGGATCGGACGTCGGGGTTTCAGAATGCCGAGGGACAGACGGGCGGGGATCCAGAACGAGAGGGGCACCGTGAAGCTCCTGCACCGGAAGTCTGCCGCCGATACCGTGGTCGCATGTACTCGTATCAACACTTCATTGTCCCGGGGAACCGGTTTTTCCACTTCAGCGAGACGCAGGACTTCTGGCGGGCCGTACTGTGTATAGACTATCGCTTTCATAAGCACTCCTCATTTCTTGCCGGCACGGTCCGGTTTCTGGTTCCAGGGACTGAAACGCACTGCCCACTGTCATCCGCGGGCTTAAGTGTCGCGGCGGCTCATCAGCAAGGCGGCAATGGCCATTACCACCGCGGCGTAGCCGCAGAAGACCGCGAATCCCACCCACGGCGAGAGCGCGTTCGAGTCC
>JAMDEO010000026.1 GCA_023483915.1 Actinomycetota bacterium | reverse complement strand
AGAAGAAGACGGTAGAGGCGGACGGCTATGCCGCCACCCAGATCGCTTCGCCGACCGTGAGAACCCGCGTTCCCGCCAAATTGCGGAAGCTTTTCAATGCAGACACTTCTTCCATCCCCACGAGAACCAGGAGCGGGGAATCCAGCTCGGCACCCTGCACGATGGCGGCAGCCTGGTTGGTAGAGGGCTCGCAGGGCTCGAAGCCGGTCAATACCCGCACGGTACCGCCGGCCACCAGATCGGCAAGCGCCATGCGGAAAGCCTGGACACGGACCTTCTTGTTCACCTTTATCGCATAGTCGCGGGGAATGGGCGGGAATGCCACGCCACCGCCGGTAAAATGGGCCACCTTGCCTGAACCCACCCGGGCGCGGCCGGTGCCCTTCTGCCGCCATTGCTTGGCAGTGCTACCAGCGACCTCACCGCGCGACTTCGCTGCCGCCGTTCCTCGGCGGTGTCCCGCCAACTCTGCAGTGACGACCTGATGCAGCAAACCAATGTTGATCTCATCCTGCAGAAGGCCTTCCGCCAGATCGTGCTGACCAATGACAGCACCCTTATCGTCGATCTTGTCTATGGTTGGCATAGGTCTATCCCCTGATCACAACCAGGGAACCCTTGCTCCCCGGGATGGCGCCTTTGATCAGCACCAGGTTCTTGTCTGGGTCGGTGGCAACCACCGTGAGCCCTGTCTGCGTGACCCGCTCATTGCCCATCTGCCCGGGCAACCGGGAACCGGGAAACACCCGGGAGGGGTCCGCAGAGGCCCCGATGGAGCCTGGAGCGCGGTGGAAGTGGGCACCGTGGTAACCAGGACCACCCCCGAACCCGTGACGCTTCACCACACCCTGGAAACCCTTGCCCTTGCTTATCCCAGAGACCTTGACCTTGTCTCCGGGGGAGAAGGATTCGACTGTCACAGAATCACCCACAGACAGGTCGCTCTCGCCGCGCACCTCGACGAGGTGACGTTTGGGAGGGACGCCCGCCTTTTTCAAGTGGCCGAGAAGCGGCTTGTTGAGCCGTTTTGGCTTCACGTCGCCGAAAGCGATCTGGGTGGCGGCATAGCCGTCCGCCTCTACCGTCTTCTTCTGGGTCACGAGGCAAGGCCCAGCCTGAACGACGGTGCAGCGAACGACGGAACCGTCCTCGCTGAATAACTGGGTCATGCCTAGTTTTGTGCCAAGCAGCGTCTTCATCATAGTTTGATTTCTATGTCCACGCCCGCGGGCAGATCCATGCGCATCAGCGAATCCACGGTCTTCGGCGTGGGCTGAAGAATGTCGATCAGTCGCTTGTGAGTCCGGATCTCGAAGTGCTCCCGCGAGTCCTTGTCCTTGAACGGGCTGCGAATCACGCAGTACACGTTCTTCTCCGTCGGTAGGGGCACCGGTCCCGAGATGGTGGCGCCGGTGCGCTCCGCCGTCTCTACGATGCTCCTAGCGCTCCTGTCCACGAGATCGTGGTCGTATGCCTTGAGCCGTATGCGTATTTTCTGTTGCGCCACCGAGTGACTCCTACTTGAAGATCTTGCTCACAGCGCCGGCGCCCACGGTACGGCCACCTTCGCGGATGGCGAACCGGAGGCCTTCTTCCATGGCGATCGGCGTGATCAGTTTGGCCTTTATTGTGGTGTGGTCCCCAGGCATGACCATCTCAACGCCCTCTTCGAGAGAGACATCACCGGTCACGTCGGTCGTACGGAAGTAGAACTGCGGACGATAGCCGTTGAAGAACGGGGTATGCCGGCCACCTTCTTCCCGCGACAGGACGTAAACCTGGGCTTCGAATTCGGTGTGCGGGGTGATGCTGCCCGGCTGGGCGAGAACCATTCCCCGCTCGACTTCTTCACGCTTGATTCCCCGGAGAAGAACGCCGATGTTATCGCCGGCGCGGCCTTCATCGAGAAGCTTGCGGAACATCTCAACGCCGGTGGCGACCGTCTTGGTGCTTTCAGGATGTAGGCCAACCATCTCGACGTTGTCGCCAACCTTGACGATACCGCGCTCCACGCGGCCGGTCACGACAGTGCCGCGGCCCTGAATGCTGAACACATCTTCGATCGGCATCAGGAAGGGCTTGTCTATCGCACGCTCAGGCACTGGGATGTAGCTGTCGAGGGCATCGGCAAGCTGAAAGATGGAGTTGCAGGAGACGCACTCGCGGTCGCCGCAACCGTGCTCGAGAGCCTGCAGCGCCGACCCGATGATAACCGGGATTTCGTCGCCCGGGAATTCATACTCGGTTAGAAGTTCGCGCACTTCCAACTCCACCAACTCGAGCAGTTCCGGATCGTCAACCATGTCGGCTTTGTTCATGTAGACGATGATATAGGGCACGCCCACTTGACGAGCCAGCAGGATGTGCTCACGTGTCTGCGGCATGGGTCCGTCGGTGGCCGCCACCACAAGGATGGCGGCATCCATCTGGGCGGCGCCTGTAATCATGTTCTTTATGTAGTCGGCGTGCCCTGGACAGTCGACGTGGGCGTAATGCCGTTTCTCGGTCTCATATTCCACGTGGGCGGTAGCGATGGTGATACCGCGCTCCCGCTCTTCGGGGGCGTTGTCAATGGAGTCGAAGCTGCGGAACTGAACGTTGGGGTTATTGACAGCGAGGCACTTGGTGATAGCCGCGGTAAGAGTGGTTTTACCGTGGTCGATGTGCCCGATGGTGCCCACGTTGACGTGGGGCTTCGTCCGCTCAAATTTCTGCTTCGCCATTGAATCCTCCCTTTCTACCTGACTCTCTCAGGCGGCCGCCGCAGCCAGGCAGCCGGTTTCCCTTATTCTTGTCCTTGATTTCTAGTCGGTCGTAGTCCTGCCGCCCTGCTGGGCGATTATCTCTTGCGCGAGGGCGCCGGGCACCTCAGCGTAGTGACTGAATTGCATCGTGTAAGTCGCGCGGCCCTGTGTCATAGAGCGAAGATCGGTGGCATATCCAAACATCTCGCCAAGCGGCACGGTCGCTTTGATAACCTGCGCTCCGGCCCTTGGTTCCATGCCTGTGATATGACCGCGGCGGCTGTTGAGATCGCCCATCACGTCACCCATGTATTCCTCGGGCACAACCACCTCCACGTCCTCCACCGGCTCCAAGAGAACGGGGTGCGCCTTTTTGGCGGCCTCCTTGAAGGCCATAGAGCCAGCAATTTTGAAGGCCATCTCGGAAGAGTCCACCTCGTGATAGGACCCGTCGATGAGCTCAACCCGCACGTCCTCCACCGGGAAGCCCGCAAGTACGCCTGTTTCCATAGCTTCTTCGATGCCTGCCTCAACCGCGGGCACATATTCCTTCGGCACCGCTCCCCCCACGATCTTGTTCGCGAAGGAGAAGCCGGCCCCGTACTCATTGGGCTCCATTTTGATGACCACGTGGCCGTACTGCCCTCGGCCCCCGGTCTGCCGCACAAATCGGGCCTCGGCTTTGGGAACGGGCTTGGTGACCCCCTCACGATAGGCCACCTGCGGGCGACCCACATTGGCATCAACCTTGAACTCGCGCAGCAGACGGTCGACGATGATCTCCAGGTGCAGCTCTCCCATGCCAGCGATGATGGTCTGCCCCGTCTCCTCGTCCGTACGTACGCGGAAAGTGGGGTCTTCTTCGGCCAACTTCATGAGGCTGTCGGAAAGACGATCCTGGTCGGCCTTGGTCTTGGGTTCGATGGCCACCCAGATTACCGGCTCGGGAAACTCGATGGCCTCGAGGATCACAGGCTTGTCGGCATCACACAGGGTGTCCCCCGTGGAGGTCGCCTTGAGTCCGACTGCCGCTGCGATATCGCCGGCAACCACGTGAGCGATGTCCTCCCGGTGATTTGCGTGCATCTGGAGGATGCGCCCGATACGTTCCTTCTTCTGCTTGCTGGTGTTGTAGATGTATGAGCCCGCTTTGAGCGTGCCCGAGTAAACCCTGAAGTAGGTCAACTTGCCAACAAAGGGATCGGACATGATCTTGAAGGCTAGAGCCGCGAAGGGCTCCTCATCGCCGGCACGTCTGAGCACCCTCTCGCCGTTGTTAGGATTAACGCCCTCGACAGGCGGGATGTCGACGGGTGAAGGCAAGTAGTCCACCACCGCATCCAGCAACATTTGCACGCCTTTGTTCTTAAACGCCGATCCGCACAGCACCGGCACCAAGGCGATGTCCAGAGTAGCCCGGCGAATCGCGGCCTTCAGCCGTTCCTCGCTGATCTCCTCCCCTTCGAGGTAGTCCATCATCAGGTGGTCATCGCGCTCGGCCAGGACTTCGATCATGTGGGTGCGTTCTGCTTGCGCCTGGATAACCATGTCCTCCGGAATACGTACTTCGTCCCATTCGACGCCCATCTCATCCGTGTAGACGTAGGCCACCATACGGACAAGGTCGATCACCCCGCGAAAGCCATCTTCGCGGCCGATGGGAAGCTGGATCACAAGCGGGTGCGCATGGAGCCTGTCGATCATCATCTGGACGCCCTGTATGAAATCGGCGCCCACCCGGTCCATTTTGTTGATGAAAGCGATTCGAGGGACACCGTACTTGTCGGCTTGACGCCAGACCGTTTCTGACTGAGGTTCTACTCCAGATACCGAGCAGAAGAGAGCGATCGCACCGTCAAGCACGCGAAGTGAGCGCTCGACCTCCATAGTAAAGTCCACGTGCCCGGGTGTGTCTATGATGTTGATGCGATGATCACGCCATTCGCATGTTGTGGCCGCCGACGTGATGGTGATGCCCCGTTCCTGTTCTTGGGCCATCCAGTCCATCACAGCGGCGCCGTCGTGCACCTCACCGATCTTGTAGGTGCGTCCGGTGTAGTAGAGCATCCTCTCGGTAGCCGTGGTTTTACCGGCATCGATGTGCGCCATGATGCCGATATTGCGGACCTTGGCCAACGGAAACTCCCGGGCGGCCTTCGCATCGGACTTATGTGCTGTTGCCTGTGCCAAAACTTCGTACCTCGAACCTGCGCCTGTGCGCGTACTTACCAGCGGTAATGAGCAAAAGCCCGGTTGGCCTCGGCCATCCGCAAGAGATCTTCTTTCTTCTTCATGGTGACGCCGGTGCGGTTGTAGCCGTCGAGCAACTCACCAGCCAGACGTTCCGCCATGCTGTGCTCGCGCCGTGCACGGCTGTGAGTGACGATCCAACGCACCGCCAGAGTGTAGGACCGACGAGTCGGAACTTCGACCGGCACCTGGTAGTTCGCCCCCCCGACCCGGCGAGACCGTACCTCGAGGGCCGGACGCACATTCTCCACTGCTTCTTTGAGCACTCCTGCAGGATCATTGCCGGTGCGCTCCCGCAGGATGTTCATCGCGTCATACATGATGTGCTCGGCTACCGACTTCTTGCCGTCGAGCATCATGCGGTTGACCATCTGGGTGACCAGACGGCTGCGGTAGATAGGGTCGGGCTGGATGTCCCTCTTCGGTGCCTTCGTTCTTCTCGCCATGGCTGCTCTTGCCTTCCTACTTGCTCAGCTTGACGCCGTATTTCGAGCGGCCCTGCTTACGATTGGCCACCCCGGCGGCGTCGAGCGCGGCTCGGATGATCTTGTAGCGGACGCCTGGAAGGTCCTTTACCCGGCCGCCTCGTATGAGGACGACAGAGTGTTCCTGAAGGTTGTGCCCGATACCCGGGATATAAGCCGTGACCTCCATCCCATTGACCAGCCGCACGCGTGCCACCTTCCGAAGGGCCGAGTTGGGCTTCTTGGGAGTCGTGGTGTACACGCGAGTACAAACGCCCCGCTTTTGCGGTGCGCCTCGAAGCGCCGGAGTCTTCGTCCTTTTGGACTGCTCCTGCCGCCCCTTGCGGATCAGCTGGTTAATAGTCGGCACCTATTCTCCTCGTCTACTCGATACTCAAATGCATTATCAGTAGTCATGCACGCTAAAAGGCCGAAGAACAAAGCCTCCGGCCGGCAGGCGCCAATAACGCGCCTGGCCGCACAACGGCCGCGAAGTATAACAAAGGCGCCCCGAGCCATCAAGCGACACGCGGGAGTCGTGCATGTCCCTGCTCAACTGTGTTTTGCGACGATGTTTCGCGTGGGACACACACGACCCCACGGGCGTCTTGATACCACGCGCCTGTTACTCCTCGCTCTCAAAATCCTCGTTGCTACCACCGTCGCCGCCCAAGAGGCCAACTCCGGGAGCCAGTAGCTCCCCGCCACCTAGGAGCCCGGATCCGTCCGTCTCCATTTCATCATCTGCTAGAGACCACCCCTTCTCCGCCAACCTGGCTCTGACCTCCTCGAGGCTTTTCTGCCCCAGCCCAGGGACGGCCAGCAACTCTTTTGTGGTATGGGAGAGCAGATCGCTGACCCGCTCGATCCCCGCCCGGCTGAGCACAGAATGCACATAAGTTGGCACGTCGAGATCATCCACCAGCATGTTGTACGCCTCAACATCGGATGAGGAGCTTCCGGTAAGGCGTGCCCATTGCTGCTCGGGCGTCAAGGCAGCTTCTACCTCGCCACGCGCCCCTATCATGTCGCCAAAGAGGTCGATCTCCGAAGGAACCCCCGCGGAAACCAGTTCGATGTTCCGATAGGCCCGGAGGCCGGTCGCTGCCGGTATCAGCTTGCCGATGATCACGTTTTCTTTGAGCCCGCGGAGCTCGTCAACTTTGCCCTCCAGGGCGGCGTCGGTGAGAACCTTGGTGGTCTCTTGGAAGGAGGCTGCCGAAAGGAAGCTCTCCGTGGCCAGGGAAGCCTTGGTGATGCCCAAGATGATCTCTTCGCAGGTGGCCGGCTCTCCCCCGGCTTCCTCCACCCGCCGGTTCTCCTCGTCGAAGATCAGGCGGTCGATCATGCGGCCAGGCAGAAAGCTCGTGTCTCCGGGGGTCTCTACCAGGACCTTCTTCGTCATCTGCCTCACGATAAGCTCAACGTGCTTGTCGTCGATCTGCACGCCTTGCTTGCGGTAGACCTCTTGGACCTCTCCCACTATGTACCGGGCGGTCTCAAGCGCCCCACGGTACTTCAACAATTCGTGCGGATTGAGCGACCCCTTGTAAAGCTGGTCGCCGGCCTTCACCGTCTGACCGTCATCCACCATCAGATCGGCACGCCGGCTGATCGCGTAGCTGTGAAGAGCCTCGCCGGTATCGTCGATGATGTTGATCTTCTTGGTCTTGTCCGACTCTTCGATCTCGACCGTCCCCGCGAACTGCGTGATCTTGGCTTGTCCCTTGGGTTTGCGTGCTTCGAACAATTCGACCACACGAGGAAGGCCATGGGTGATGTCCGCGCCGGCTACACCGCCGGTATGGAAGGTACGCATCGTCAACTGGGTTCCAGGCTCGCCGATGGACTGCGCAGCGATGTGTCCCACCGCTTCCCCGATGGCCACTAGATCGTTAACGGCAAGCGACCGCCCGTAGCAGAGCTGACACACGCCGAGATCACTCTGGCAGCCCAGGACTGACCTGACTTTGAGCGCCAAGTCGGAGTACGTAGCCGGGGGGTAGAGCGATATGATCTTCTGCAGCATGCGCTTGTTGAGCAGCTCGTTCCGGCCGTACACCACCTCTCCCGTAGCGGGGTCCGCGACGGCAACGGCGAGGACCCGGCCGAGCAGAAGCTCGTTCAGACGCTCGTTCTTGCGTAGAAGCATATCGATGGAATTCTCAGTGCCGCAGTCATGTTGCCGGACAACCACTTCTTGGGCCACGTCGACCAGACGCCGCGTGAGATACCCTGAGTCGGCCGTGCGCAGAGCGGTGTCGGCGAGACCCTTGCGCGCGCCGTGGGTGGAGATAAAGTACTCGAGAACCCCGAGGCCCTCCATGAAGTTCGCCTTGATCGGGCGCTCGATGATCTCGCCCTTCGGCGAAGCCATGAGCCCCCGCATCCCCGCAAGCTGACGGATCTGCTTGAACGAGCCCCGCGCTCCCGAATTGGCCATCATGTAGACCGGATTGAGCCGCCGGAAGTTCTGCTCCATGGCGTCGGCGACCTTTTCGGTGGCCTCTGTCCATAGCTCGGTCACCCGCTCGCGACGTTCGGAATCGGTGAGGTTGCCGCGGTAATACTCATCTTCGATCTGGGCCACTCTCGTTTCGTAGCCCTGGAGTATGTCCTCCTTGTTGGGAGGCACGACGATGTCGTTCTTGGAGATGGTCACTCCGGCCACGGTCGCATAGTGGAAGCCCAGGTCCTTGAGCACGTCCAAGAGATGGGCAACCGCTATTGCCCCATAGTATTCCACCAGGTCGGATACGAACTCCGACATGACATTCTTCGTGAAGACCCGGTTCTGGAACTCGTAGTCATGCTTGCGGATGGAGCCTTCGGGCCCCTCCTCCTCCCATTCCTCACCGAAGTATTCCTCCAGAGCCGCTACGACCGCCGAGTTGAACAGCGCCCGTCCTACCGTGGTGAGAATGCGCCCCCGGTCCCAGCGGAAGATTATGGGGTCCTGGATGCCGATGCGCTTCTCTGCGTAGGCGTGTTCCAGCTCGGCCACGCTCCCGAAGGGGCGCGGACGCGGTTTGAGCTCTTCAAGCGCTTGGCCGTCGAAGGGATTGATCTTCGCAAGATCAGGGCCGTCGAAATACGTCAGGTAGTAGCATCCCAGGATCATGTCCTGAGTTGGGACAGCGATCGGACGGCCGTGCGCCGGCGAAAGTATGTTGTTAGACGACAGCATTAGGATGCGGGCCTCCGACTGGGCCTCAACCGAGAGAGGCAGATGGACCGCCATCTGGTCGCCGTCGAAATCCGCGTTGAAAGCGGTACAGACCAGCGGGTGGAGCTGAATGGCCTTGCCTTCGATGAGCACGGGCTCGAACGCCTGAATGCCCAGCCGATGAAGAGTCGGCGCACGGTTGAGCATGACCGGATGCTCGGAGATGACCTCTTCGAGGATGTCCCAGACTTCCGTGAACTCGGACTCCACCAGCTTCTTTGCCGCCTTGATATTCTGTACTTGCTTGCGCTCCACCAAGCGGCTCATAACGAACGGCTTGAAGAGCTCGAGGGCCATGGTCTTGGGAATGCCGCATTGATGAAGCTTCAGTTCCGGACCGGCCACGATGACCGAGCGACCGGAATAGTCGACGCGCTTGCCAAGCAGGTTCTGGCGGAACCGGCCCTGCTTGCCCTTGAGCATGTCAGACAAGGACTTCAGCGGGCGGTTACCTGGGCCTGTGACAGCGCGGCCACGACGGCCATTGTCGAACAGTGCGTCCACCGCTTCTTGCAGCATGCGCTTTTCGTTGTTGACGATGATCTCGGGAGCCCCGAGGTCGAGCAGCCTCTTGAGCCGGTTGTTGCGGTTGATGACTCGGCGGTAGAGGTCATTGAGGTCACTCGTGGCGAAGCGGCCACCATCGAGCTGCACCATGGGCCGCAGTTCGGGTGGGATGACCGGGATGGCCTGCAATATCATCCACTCAGGACGGTTGTCTGACCGAAGGAAACCCTCCACCACCTTCAGCCGCTTGACGGCCCGGGATAGCTTCTGGCCTTTGGAGGTCTTGATGGTCTCGCGAAGAGACTTGGCCTCTGTCTCTAGGTCAACCGCCGCGAGGAGCTCGCGGATCGCTTCAGCACCCATGCCTCCGCGGAAGTACACGCCATAGCCGAAGGGGCTGCCGTACTTCTCCTTCATCTCCCTGAAGAGCGTCTCGTCGGTGATGATGTCGCCCTTCTTGATGTTCTTGAAAGCTGCCCACAGCTCACGCAGCCGCGCAGCCTGCTGATCGGCATACCGCTCGAGGTCGCGCAGACGGGTGTCGGCTTCTATGCGGAGCTCCGAAGCCCGTTTCTCCACTTCCTCCTGAGTCCACTCGTTGAGGGGAGTCTCGTCGAAACCTAGGGCGATCTCGTCGTCCTCATCGGGCGTGGAGTTGCCGAGCAGAACCGATACGCGCTTGTCGCGCTCGGCCATGATCTTTACCTTCTGCTCATCGCGGGAGACAAAGACGTTCTCGACGTCGGCCTGTACCAGATCTTCGAGCTTGCCGGCGTCGCGCTGGCGCTTGTCGTCGTCCACATAGGTGACGATAGAGGCCGAGAAGTAAAGCACGCGCTCCAATTGCTTCGGGGAAATGTCAAGCAAGTACCCCATCCGGCTGGGAACGCCTTTGAAGTACCAGATGTGACTCACAGGCGCAGCGAGGTCGATGTGGCCCATGCGCTCGCGCCGCACTTTGGCCCGGGTTACTTCTACACCACAGCGCTCGCAGATAATGCCCTTGTAGCGGACACGCTTGTACTTGCCGCAATAGCACTCCCAGTCCTTGGTTGGACCGAAGATCCGCTCGCAGAAGAGGCCGTCCTTTTCCGGCTTGAGGGTCCGATAGTTGATTGTCTCCGGCTTCGTCACCTCGCCCGACGACCAAGCCCGGATCTGTTCCGGCGCGGCGAGACCTATCCTGATGGCGTCAAATTCGTTTATGTCTATCACGGAAGGCTCCTATTCCGCGTCGTCTGCGAACTGCGAAAGCTTGGCAGCACTTGAATCGAGGCCCAGATCCAGCTCGATCTCGTGAGTTTCGATCTCGGGCGCTCCCTCATACTCATCCACGTCTTCTTCTTCGTCATCTCGCTGCTCGTCCAGTTCCGAGCCCAGGTGGGTTCGGACCAGTGCCGCCTGCGCCTCGGCCTCGGCCGCGCGCTCCTCAGCGCGGTAGCGGGCAGAAAGATCGATGCCGAGTTCTTCCGCGGCCCGCAGGAGATCGTCCTCTTCCTCGGCCACCTCGAGCGCGCCGCCTTCCTCGCTCATCACCTGGATATCGAGCGCCAGGGACTGCATCTCCTTGAGTAGAACCTTGAAGGACTCCGGTACGCCCGGCCTCGCGATGTTCTCCCCCTTGACGATCGCCTCGTAGGCCTTGACCCGGCCCTGGGTGTCGTCGGACTTGATGGTGAGCATCTCTTGAAGCGTATAGGCCGCGCCGTAAGCCTCCAGCGCCCAGACCTCCATCTCGCCGAAACGCTGCCCGCCAAACTGGGCCTTGCCGCCCAGGGGCTGCTGTGTCACCAGCGAGTACGGGCCGGTGGAACGGGCGTGGATCTTGTCGTCCACCAGATGGTGCAGTTTCAGCATGTACATGTACCCCACGGTGATGCTCTGATCGTATGGCTCTCCCGTGCGGCCGTTGTAGAGCTTCACCTTGCCGGCCACGCGCGTGCCTGGATTGTTATCCAAACTGATCGGCATTTTGACGATGAGAGAATCATCCGCATCCCCGGAGTGAGCCAACGCCCAGCCCATGAGAGCCTCGTCCACCTCGACCTGGGAGGCGCCGTCGAACACGGGGGTGGAGATCGGCGTGCGAGGCTCGCCGGTGGTGGTATCCACCACGTCGTAGTACTTCTTGACCAGCTCGATCTGCTCCTTCATCGAGAGCTCGTCACTATCAGCAACCTTGGCGGCGTCTATCTCCTTGTTGCTCCGCTTGAGCTGATAGAACCCGTGATGGGCCGCCCAGCCCAGGTGAGTCTCCATCACCTGGCCGATATTCATTCGGGAAGGGACACCGAGCGGATTGAGAATGATGTCCACCGGGGTGCCGTCTTCCAGGAAAGGCATATCTTCCTCAGGAACAATCTTGGAAATGACTCCCTTGTTCCCGTGGCGGCCTGCAAGCTTGTCGCCCTCAGCTATCTTCCGCTTCTTGGCCACATAGACTCGAACCAGCCGATTCACGCCGGGTGAGAGATCATCGCCGGCTTCGCGTGAGAACTCTTTGACGTCGATGACCACGCCCTTCTCGCCGTGGGGCACCTTGAGCGATGTATCGCGCACCTCGCGCGCCTTCTCCTTGAAGATGGCTCGAATGAGCTTCTCTTCTGCCGTAAGCTCCGTCTCACCCTTGGGCGTAATCTTGCCAACGAGCAGATCGCCTGAGCTGACTTCCGCCCCGATGCGCACGATTCCGAACTCATCCAGGTCGGCCAGCGATTCTTCCGAGCGGTTGGGAATATCGCGCGTGATCTCTTCGTCCCCTAGCTTTGTGGAACGGGCCTCGACCTCATATTCCTCAATGTGGACCGAGGTAAGGACATCGTCCTTGACCAGCCGTTCGCTGATGACGATCGAGTCTTCGAAGTTGTAGCCCTCCCAGCTCATGAAGGCGACCAGAAGATTGCGACCCAGGGCCAACTCGCCCTCTTTCGTCGAAGCGCCGTCGGCCAGCACGGAGTTGGCCGCAACCTCGTCGCCTACATTCACCACCGGTTTCTGATGGATGAAAGTTCCCTGGTTGGAACGCTCGAATTTGAGGAGGTCGTATGAGTCGATGTCGCCGTCATTAGTCTCGATGAGGATCCTATCTGCAGACACCCCGCGCACCTTGCCCGCCGTCTTGGCAAGGAGCACATCGCCTGTATCCACGGCCGCACGGTATTCCATACCGGTGCCGATGAGAGGTGCTTCGGCTTGAAGGAGCGGCACTGCCTGCCGCTGCATGTTGGACCCCATCAGCGCCCGGTTGGCGTCGTTGTGTTCCAGGAAGGGAACCAGAGCAGTGGCCACCGAGACGATCTGCTGAGGCGAGACATCCATATACTCCACCTCGTCCCGGCGGGCACTGACATATTCACCGCCAGGGGAACGAGCGAGCACGGTATCTTCCAAGAACTTCTTCGTCTTGGG
>JAMDEO010000207.1 GCA_023483915.1 Actinomycetota bacterium | reverse complement strand
GTTCACGCGGGCGTTACCGGCGGGCCTTATATGAAGGGCCCCAACACCGCTATCAAGGACGGGTCTCCCGGGCACCCTGGCGAGACCTATCTCGACAGAATCGTTCCGGCTGTGCTTGTCCGGCTCGAAGAGCGGAAGCGAGAGCTGCCCCTGTCCGCACTGGAGGCATCCATCGACGGCACTGGGGATCAGGGAAGGCGTCTCTCGTTCGTCGAGTCCATCGCTGCGGACGGAGTCTCGCTCATCGCGGAGATAAAGAGGGCCTCTCCCAGCAAAGGGCCCATCTGGCCGGACCTGGAAGTCGGACCGTTGGTGATGGCGTATGAGCGGGCGGGGGCTCGGGCCATCTCGGTGCTTACCGAGCAGGACTACTTCAAGGGATCTCTGGAGGATCTCTGCGCAGCGGTGGCCGCGACTTCTCTCCCCGTCCTACGCAAGGACTTCATCGTCGACGTCTATCAGATCTATGAGGCTCGAGCGGCGGGGGCATCGGCGGTTCTTCTAATCGCCGCATTGCTGTCGGATGTCGAACTGCGCACATTGGCGGCCCTGGCCGAGGATCTGGACCTCGCAGTACTCCTCGAGGTGCACGATGCACAAGAGTTGGCGCGGGCACTCAGGTTTCCCGGCGTAGTAATTGGCGTGAACAATCGAGACTTGAGGACTTTCGAGGTTTCTCTACAGACTACGTGCGACCTTGCCCGGCTGGTTCCGACCGGGCGGTTACTGATAGGAGAGAGCGGCATCCGCACGAACGACGATCTGCGGATGCTCAAAGCCAGTGGGGTTGATGGCGTGCTGGTGGGGGAAACTCTACTCCGAAGTCCGGATGTGGAAACCGCTATCCGCGATCTCATCCAAGGAGGATAGATGATCAAGTCGCTTTTGGTTCCGGTTGATTCATCGAAATATGCAAGGTCGGCACTGGAGCACGCTCTCGACCTTGCCCAGACCTATGAAGCCCGCATTACGGGTCTCTACGTACTCGATATCCGGTTTCTGGAGATGCCTCCATACCTGGAATTGTCGGACACATTCGAACACATCCCCTCCACTATCGTGCCGCTGGACATGCTCGAGAGGTACCGCGAGAAGAGCGAGCGCGTGCTCGACCGCTTTCGCGAGAGGCTGGAAAAAGCCGGGCTGTTCGCTGAGGGCATTACGGAGGAGGGCGTCCCCAGCCAGGTCATTGCGGACGTCGGCAAGTCGCACGACCTGATCGTGATGGGCAAGAGGGGGGAGCACGCCAAATGGGGCCGGGACCTGCTTGGCTCCACCGCGGAGAGTGTGGTGCGGCGTTCCGGCACCCCCGTCCTGCTGGCCGAGACAGCCCCACACCGGATCGAGACCATGTTCGTAATGTTCGACGGCAGCGTCCCCGCGACAAGAGCTCTGAAGTTGGCCGCCGACCTGGCGGTGCACCTCTCGGCCAAGCTCAAGGTTTTCACCGCTGATGACGACCCTGAACGCGGTGAGAACATACGGCGCGAAGCCTCTTCCTATCTGCGAGGCCTGGAGGTCAGGGCCACGTATGAGTTGCAGACCGGCAGCGCGTCCAAGGCAGCAATCGCTTTGCTGCAGGAACACCCGGCGGATCTGGTGGTGGCAGGGATGAGGGGCCACTCGGCACTTCACGACCTCATCCTGGGCAGCACGGCGGAACACGTCATGCGCTCGGTTCCCCTTCCTGTCCTATTGGTGCCATGAGCACGCGGGCGCGCAAGATTAGCGTGCTGACGGCAGCGGGACTCGAAGAAATCGGTCACGAAGAGCTGCCCAAAGTTCTTGCGACGTTCGCAAAGCCGCACAGTAAAACGACCTGGCTGCATGCGGAATTGAGCCAGGACGTCGTTCAAGCGCTCGACGACATGGGGTTGGGTGAGATTGCCATCAAGAGCCTGCGCGACGGGCCCGAGCGCCCGCGCGTGGAGGAGTTCGCCGATCATCTCTATGTCTCGCTGTTCTCGGCCGACAGGCCCTCGGCTCGGTCTCGGAGCAAGAGGCCTCCGGAAGTGTGCGACCAGACATCCGGTGAGCCTGAGCCGGCGGCATGTCTCCCACAGCTAAGAGAGCTGCGCCTATTTCTGGGACACTCGTGGCTTGTCTCGCTGGGCAACATTGCCCATTCGGATTACGAAGAATTGGTCAACCGCATGCAGCGGCAGGTCTTCTCGCGGAATAGAGGCCCCAGCTTCGTGGCTTACCACATCTCTGAGTGGCTGGTGGAAACACTTCAGCCCACATTGGAAGAGCTCGACGACCGCATCGACGGCCTTGAAGACCAGGTGGTGCTGACCACCGGTGAAGCGCCCATGCAGCAGCTGTTTGGGCTGAAGCGGGATATCGTGGAGTTGCGCCGGCGGGTCTCTCCGCTCCGCGATGTGATGCAGAGGCTTGGGTCGCACGGGGTGGTCTTCGTGGAGCCGGAGGCGGAGGTGTACTTCCGCGACGTCCACGATGACGTGATGCGGGCCATCGAGCTTCTCGACACCTACCGCGATATCCTTTCGTCGGCGCTCGACCTGCATCTCTCGAGCGTCTCCAATCGCCTCAACAGAGTGATGAAGCAACTCACGGTGGTCGCCACCATGTTCCTGCCCCTCACTTTCATAGTCGGCCTGTTTGGCACCAACTTCACGCGTATGCCCTTTGGGAGCACTGCCTGGTTTGTAGGGATGTTCGTCCTGATGTTCGTGTCCGTGACCGCGATGTGGATCTACACCTGGAAGAGGACATGAGAAAGTCCGAGGCACGGGACGTCGCTGATGCAGGCAACGACGGGTATTTTGGCTTCCAGGCGGGACCCGTCGTGAAGATATGCGGCCTCACACAGATCGAGGATGTCTTTGCGGCACTGGACTCCGGCGCCTGGGCTCTGGGGTTCGTGTTTGCCCCCAGCCCCCGGCAGGTCTCCGCCGAACGCGTTGCCCGTCTACTCGCCCAAGTGCGGAGGTTACGTCAGGCTCGGCGGGCACTCGCAGTTGGTGTTTTCGGGGATATTGCGCCATCCGAAATCGCGCGGTTGACGGAAGCCGTAGGGCTGGACGCTGTGCAGTTGCACGGCGAGAAGGCACCTCACGCCGTTGAAGTGCGTGAGGCAATAGGGCGCTCGGTGGTGATCATACGGGCTGTTGCGGTTAAGCCCGACGAGACCGATGCGGGTAGGCTCGCAGCCCGTATCCGCGAGGCGAGGCCAGGCACCGATATTGTCCTTCTCGACTCGAAGACCGGCAGGCAATTCGGAGGGACAGGGACTCCGTTTTCTTGGGACCTGGCTCGCGAAGCCAGTGATGGATTACCACTGCTTGTCGCCGGAGGCATAGGTCCGGCAAATGCGGCCGACGCGTTGCGGCGCTCCGGGGCCTGGGGGGTGGACGTTTCGAGTGGGGTGGAATCGAGCCCGGGTATCAAGGATGCTCGGTCCATGCGGGAGCTGATGGCAGAGGTGAAAGGATCGACAACGTGAGTGTGACGCATAGGTTCGGCCAATACGGCGGCAGGTACGTGCCGGAGACTCTTGTCTCGGCATTGGAAGAACTGGATGAAGCCTACGATCGCTACCGGGAAGACCCCGAGTTTCTGACCGAGCTTCACGAACTGCAGAGGGATTACGCCGGCCGGCCTACGCCCCTGTTCGCCGCGCGGCGCCTGTCGGACAGAGTGGGATGTACCGTGTATCTCAAGCGGGAAGACCTTGCCCACACCGGAGCCCACAAGATCAACAACACCCTCGGACAGATCCTTCTCGCCCGACGGATGGGCAAGGGACGCATCATAGCCGAGACGGGGGCGGGCCAGCACGGGGTGGCAACGGCCACCGTCGCGGCCCTATTCGGGCTGGAGTGCCATGTCTACATGGGGGAGGAGGACATACGCAGGCAGGAACTCAATGTGTTTCGGATGCGGCTGCTGGGAGCCGAGGTCTTGCCGGTAACCTCCGGGAGCGGAACGCTCAAGGACGCAACCAATGAAGCCATTCGTGATTGGGTTACGAACGTGGAGAGCACGCACTACATCATCGGGTCGGTGGTGGGGCCTGCCCCTTACCCGGCCATGGTGCGCGATTTCCAGGCCGTCATCGGGCGGGAGACGCGGCAGCAGATAATGGGGAAAGAAGGATGCCTTCCGGATGGCGTCGTGGCCTGCGTGGGAGCCGGCAGCAATGCGATCGGCATCTTCCAAGCGTTCCGCGAGGATACGGACGTGAGATTGATCGGGGTGGAGGCCGCCGGACTGGGCTTAGACTCCGGCAAGCACGGCGCCTCGCTGGCGCGCGGGACCGCAGGAATACTTCACGGGTCCTACTCATATGTCCTCCAGGACGAGGACGGCCAGATACAGGAAGCGCACTCGATAGCGGCTGGGCTGGACTACCCGTCCGTTGGTCCTGAACACGCCTTCTTGAAGGACCTGGGTAGAGTCGAATACACGAGCGCGACCGATGACGAGGCCTTGGAGGCCTTTCAGGCGCTTTCCCGGCTCGAGGGGATCATCCCTGCGCTTGAGAGCGCCCACGCTATCGCTTACTTGTTGGGCGGAGCACATCGGTTCTCGCGGGGAGACGTCGTAGTGCTCAATCTGTCCGGTCGAGGCGACAAGGACGTGTACAGTGTCGCGGAGAGACTGGGGGTCAGCCGATGAAGTCGCTTGCCGAGGTCTTTGCTGACGCAGGCCGTCCCCTGCTCATGCCTTATGCCGTCGGGGGCTATCCTGATATGGAGTCGTGTGCCCGCATCCTGCGAACTTACCGCGAGGCGGGAGCGGATCTCATAGAGATAGGCATTCCCTTTTCCGATCCTCTGGCAGACGGCCCCGTGATCCAGGCAGCCTCTACCGTGGCCCTCGCCCGAGGGGTACGGCCGGGTGACGTGCTCGAACTCGCTGCACGTGCGGCCTCGGAAGGTGCTCGGATTGTCCTGCTGAGCTATCTCAACACCATTCTGGCATTCGGCCCGGAGCGTTTCTTCGCTAAATGCGGGCAATCAGGCGTACTAGGAGTGGTCGTCCCTGACCTCCCGGTGGAGGAGGCGGCCGAATTGCAGGCGCAGGCAAAAGAGTGGTCCGTTGACATGATCCTCCTCGTCGCGCCCACAAGCACAGATGCCAGGCTAAGGCGCATCACGGCAGCCGCGTCCGGGTTTATCTACTGTGTCTCCACAACAGGTGTCACCGGAGCCCGCGCCACATTGAGGTCTGACTTGCCGTCGTTTCTCGAAAGAGTGCGGCAGTATACGAAACTGCCGCTCGCGGTGGGTTTCGGCGTATCGACTGTGGAACAGGTGGCTGCTGTCGCAGCCTATGCGGACGGGGTGATCATCGGCAGTGCCCTCGTGGACATGGTCGCGAAGAACTCGGACTTCGCATCAAGCTTGACTGCGATACGGGAATACCTCGGCAACGCAAGGGCCACCCTCGTTGCTGGTTCGCCTCACTAGCGACCGGGACGTGATCGGACGGACGCCGCGGCTGGGCGGATGCGACTGCGACCGGGACGAGCCTATTGATTCTGGAGGATCCCTTCCCGCTCCAAATACTCCTTGAGAGCTTGGGGCCGGACGCCGTAGAGACCAGAGAGATAAGCAAGATCGTCTTTACGGATGGTCAGCATCTCCCGCGCGGGGTCATTCCGCAACTGCCGGAGGAACCCGAGGTATGTCTCCAGGGGCCGGCGTTCCTCAGGCGCTAGGCGCTCGAGGTTTTCCAGGCGGATACGTAGGGGGCCATTCCGGGTGAGGGTGCGCTGAAACTCGGGATCATCCTCGATGTCCAGCAGAGACATGGGGGATTGCCCATAAATGGCCGCAAGCTCGTAGAGGCGCTCCAGACTCAGGCTCCGCTTGCCGCGTTCGTAGGCACTTAGAGTGGACACGACGAATGAGCCACCCGAGCGGTCACACACCTCCTGGAGACTCAGACTCCGATCCTGCCGCAGCCGGCGGAGTTTCTCGCCCACCAGTTCGACGTAGCGTCTTTCTCTCTCTTCGTATTCTTGTTCCATATCTAAAAATTGTAGCAGTGAGACGACAACGAATCTACAGAAATAGCACGCTGATCAACCATGAAAACATGAACAGAAGTGATCGATCCCGTGCCCGTTCGATTGATTCGTGAAGACTGAGCGGATTCCTGCAGACGTGGTGAGAGGTCGTGAGGGAAAAATGGTGCCGAAGGCGGGGGTCGAACCCGCACGAGGTGTGAGCCTCACTGGAGTTTGAGTCCAGCGCGTCTGCCAATTCCGCCACTTCGGCCTGCCGGTAATTATAGTTGATGGCGGAGAGGTTCAAGCAAGACGGTCACCTAGGGCCCTGGATTCAGTATCAATGAGCGACCAGGCATTGCGACTTCCACGTCGACCCGGCGAGTTGAGGTATTGTCAATGCGAAAGAAGCCTTGGTTAGTCCTGTCGTCTTAGTCGTGGTTGCCGTCCGCGCTTGGGCAGTGTGGACAAACTTGGCAGCGGGGACGAGGGTGAACCGAGATCAGAAGACCCGCGAGTCCAGCGACCTGAAGAGCGGCCGGCAACTCGAGTTCCTTTTCGAGAGTAGCGAAGGAAAGTGGAAGATAGTGGCCGACCGATAGGTGTTTCTTCCAGGATACGAGCCTTGATGGAGCTCTTGACCCAATCTGGCGACAGTCGACGCCTCCGTAGTGCGGTCGGGCGCACCTGGCGTTGGTCCACTTGCTGCCGTGTCTCCAAGACCGTGCCGTCGCATCTTCGTCTGTGTTGGGGCTGGCCGTTCGCCATGTTTGCGGTCGTTGACCAACGTATTTTTCGTATCAGTATTGATGGTGTAGAGTTGTAGAGTCCTCAGTCGACTGGAGCTTTACCGAATAAAGCCGCGGCCCACGTCCTGGGCCGTCATCCTTCGAGAGTCCGGACATCTCGCCGAGATGATCCGCGGACCGGGTGGGTCTGACACGAACACGTGGAGGTTAATGTATGGAGAAACTCATCATCACCGTGGCCACCACCGGGGCGATGACCACCAAGGAGAACACTCCCTATTTGGCCACGGCTCCCCAGGAAATCGCCGAGGAAGTCTACTTGGCCTATCAAGCGGGCGCCTCGGTGGCCCACATCCACGTGCGCACCGACGAGGGCAAAGCCACCATGGACCTCAAGAAGTTCGAGGAGACTGTCGGGCTGGTCCGCGAGAAGTGCGACATCATCATCAACATGACCAGCTCGGGCGGCCTGGGTTTCAGCGACGAGGAACGAATCCTCCCTCACGAGGTACTCAAGCCCGACATGGGCACGTTCGACGCCGGCTCCATGAACTTCTACGACGGCATCTTCATCAACTCGCCGGAATTCCTGCGCAAGCTGGGTAGGGCCTACCTCGCGAACGGAATCAAGCCGGAGGTCGAGGTCTTCGACGCCGGCATGATCTGGAACGCAAAGCGCCTCATGAAAGAGGGCATTCTTCAGGCGCCCGTCCACTTCCAGTGCTGTCTCCACGTGGCTGGGGGAATGGAGGGTACGCCCAAGAACCTTCTGCGACTTGTCGAAGACCTCCCCGAAGGCTCGACTTGGTCTGCCTTTGGATGCGGCGCCAGTGCACTTGCCCTTTCGACCATGGCCATTCACATGGGCGGCCACGTACGGGTAGGCATGGAAGACAATGTCTATCTGAACAAGAATGAACTGGCCGTGCATAACTATGAGTTCATCGAGCGCATTCAGCGCTTGGCCAAGGAGTTTCGCCGTGAAGTGGCCAATGTCGAGGAAGCCCGGAAGATCCTGAGCTTGCCTCCGAGGAAGTAGGTTGCGGGGCGGCCGGCCGGAGCCCGGCCGCCCCGATCCTTGCAGTAAGCCGTTCCGCGACGACGGCAGGTCTGTCTACGCGGATCTCCGACGGTGTCAAGAAAAGAAAGGAATTGAGGAGAGTTATGAGTGCACCCGAAGCTTTGACCCAAGAGCAGATCAAGAAGCTCTACGACCTCACGGGGAAGGTGGCCATCATTACCGGCGGCGCCGGCTTTCTGGGTCACGCCTCGGCCAGAGGCCTTGCCGCGCATGGCGCCGATATCGTTGTTACGAGCCGTAACATCAGCAGCCTGGAAGCTGTCGCGGCAGAGATCGAGGGCCTGGGCCGCAAGGCCCTGCCCATCGCCTGCGACGTGACCAATGAGGAAAGCACTCAGGCCATGGTTGACAAAGTCATGGCGGAGTTTGGCCACATCGACATCCTGGTCACCTGCGCCGGCATCGCCAACCGCTTCCCGGCCGAAGAGTTCCCCATCAGCGAATTCGAGAAGATCATGACCGCTAACGTCACCGGGACCTTCCTGAGCGCGCAGCGTGTCGGCCAGGTCATGATCAAGCAAGGTCATGGCAAGATCATCACGATCGGCTCCGTCCGCGGTTACCTCGGTCATCCCGGGGGGTATGCGGCTTATGGCACGACCAAAGGCGCCGTCCACCTCATGACTAAGCAGCTTTCCACAGAGTGGGCGAAGTACCACATCAACGTCAACTGCATCGCCCCGTGCATTTTCTGGACCCCGCTGACGCAGCAAGTTCTCGAAGACGAGAAGCTGAAGCAGATCTTCATGTCAAGGATCCCGTGGGGTCGCGCCGCCATCCCCGATGACATGATCGGCCCTGTCGTCTTCCTCTCGAGCGCTGCATCGGACTTCATCACCGGGGCAGTCCTTCCGGTCGACGGTGGCAGCGTCGCCGGCTGATCTGGGGCTGAATAGAACAGGTAGCGCCGGAAGAGGCATGGAATCGTCGGAACGCATGTCTGATGAAGAGGTCGCGCACTTCTTCGATCTGAGGGGGAAAGTCGCACTCATCAGCGGCGGCGGAGGAGCCTTGGGCGGTGCCATCGCCCGAGGCTTCGCCATCCACGGAGCGGATGTCGCCCTGGCCGATGCTTTGGCTGCCGCCATGGAGCCCGCCGCGGCTGAAGTGCGTGCCCGGGGTCGGAGGGCTCTGGCCATCACCTGTGACGTTGTCGACGAGGCCAGTGTGCAAAGCATGGTTGACCAGGTGGTCGACGAATTCGGCCGCCTGGACGTTCTTGTCACCGCTGCCGGCATCGCCAACCGCATCCCCACCGAGAGAATGCCTGTAGAAGAGTGGCAAAGGATCATGGACGTGAACGTTCGCGGCACGTTCCTTTGTTGCCAAAAGGCAGGCATCCAGATGATTGCGCAGGGCGGTGGCAAGATAATCACTATCGGGTCGGTCCGGGGATTCCAAGGAAATCCCGGCGGGTACTCCGGCTACACGACATCCAAGGCCGCGGTCCATGGGCTTACCAAGCAGTTGGCGACCGAGTGGGCCAAGTACAAGATCAACGTCAATTCGTTGGCTCCCGCTCTATTCCAGACGCCCCTGACAAAGCAGGTGTTGGAAGACAAAGCGCTCTATGACTTTCACATGGCGCGGATCCCCTGGGGCCGGATCGCCGTGCCCGATGACTTTGTCGGAGCAGCGGTATTTCTGTCTTCCGACGCAGCTGATTTCCTCACAGGCGTAATCCTGAACGTAGACGGAGGCTGGATCGCATCGTGAAAAGAGTAGAAGACGTCAAGAAGATCGCCATCATCGGCGGGGGGATGATGGGGCACGGCACCGCGCAGGTCTTCGCCGTTGCCGGGTACGATGTAGCGCTGATGAGCCGCAAAGAGGCGACACTTGCCAAGGCCATGGAGTCAATCAGGCACGACCTTGGCTTCCTCGCAGAACGCGGCATCGGGCGCATTGAGGACATCGAGCCCGCAATCGCCCGAATCAGTACCACTCAGAGCTACGAGGAGGCCACCATAGGCGCGGACTTCGTGCTGGAATGCGCAGTGGAGGACATGGGCCTCAAGCAAGAGCTGTTCGCGATGTTGGACAAGATGGCCGACCCCGATACCGTATTGGCTACGAACACATCAGTTATGAGCATCACCGAGATCGCGAGCAAGTCCCAGGGTAAATACCGCATCCTCGGTACCCACTGGTGGAACCCGCCCTACCTCATTCCGCTCATTGAGGTGGTCCGGACCGTAGATGTCGAAGACTGGGTGGTCGACTTCACCATGGGGCTGATGAAGGCGGCGGGCAAGCACCCCATCGAGTGCAAGAAGGATGTTCCGGGGTTCGTGGCAAACCGCCTGCAGCACGCATTGTGGCGGGAAGCCATCTCCATCGTCGAGCACGGCGTCGCCGACCCGGCGACCGTGGACGAGAGCCTCAAGTTCGGCCCGGGACTAAGGCTGCCGATTCTTGCTCCTCTCGAGAACTCCGACATGGTGGGAGCCGATCTCACTTTGGCGATACACAACTATGTCCTGAAGTATCTCGAGGACAGCCACGAACCGTCGCCGTTGCTGCGCGAGATGGTGGCGAAGAACGAACTTGGGTTCAAAACCCAAAAGGGGTTCTACGAATGGACTCCCGAAACCATGAAAGCCACGCGAGACCGCCTGCTCGATTATCTGGCGCGCGTGGCCGTGCAGGCCAAATAGGCAGGACGGAGTGGCGTCATAGGCCACCGTGCCCGAGGCCTTGGCTTCATTACCCGGCCTGCGGCGAATGCGACAGAAGCTCGCATAGTGGAATCTGATCCCGCAGGGCGGGACAAGACGCTTGTGTCTATCCCCGGTTCGGCAATCCTGGTTGTGGGGACGTAAAGTATGGGGAGAGGCGCTCGAACTGGGCGCCTTCGTAAACGGGGAAGCGGCGTTCGAAAGCAGCCCGCTGGCCCGAGTCAAGAAGCGGAGGTCGGAGAGGTATGGGAAAGATTGCAAGACTGACCAGCTGCACGACCGGTGGGCCTGTCTTTGTTGACGTGGAAGACGGCAAGATTGTGCGCATGACGCCTATCGACCTTGATGAAAATGACCCGGAAGGGTGGACTATCAAGGCGCGCGGCCGTGAGTTCAAGCCGCCGCGGCGGACCACGCTGTCCCCGCACGCGGTGGCCCAGAAATCTATGGTGTACTCGCCGAAGAGGATCCTCACCCCGCTGAAACGGGTCGACTTCGATCCCAAGGGCGAAAGAAACATCCAAAATCGTGGCATCTCAGGATACGAGCCGATCAGCTGGGACGAAGCCCTCGACATCGTTTGCGACGAGATCATTCGGATCAAACGGACGGTCGGCCCGGCGGCCATCATGACCACGCCCGGTTCGCACCACCTGTGGGGGAATGTCGGCTATCGTCACAGTACCTATTTCCGGTTCATGAACCTTGTCGGGTACACGTACGGGGAGCACAACCCGGATAGTTGGGAAGGTTGGCACTGGGGCGGCACCCAGATGTGGGGTAACAGTCACCGCCTGGGCATCCCCGAGCAGTACGACCTCCTCGAGGATGCTCTAAAACATACTGAGATGATTGTCTTCTGGTCTTCCGACCCGGAGACCAGCGGGGGCGGCATCTATTCAGCATTTGAGAGTACTCCCAGGCGGTTCTGGCTCAAAGAGCTGGGGGTCAAGATGGTGTCCATCGACCCCTACTACAATCACACGGCAGGTCTTTATGCGGACAAGTGGTTCGCTCCGCGATTGGGCACCGACGTAGCAATGGGACTCGGCATTGCGTACACATGGCTGACCGAAAACCTCTACGACAAGGACTATATCTCCAAGCTCACCACCGGCTTCGACGAATGGAAAGCGTACGTTCTCGGTGAGAGCGACGGCGTTCCCAAGACGCCCGAGTGGGCTGAGGGTGAGTCGTGCGTTCCTGCGCGTCAGATAAGGGCGCTAGCCCGGGAGTGGGGCAGCAAGAAGACCATGCTGGCCGCCGGCGGTCTCGGCGGGTGGGGAGGCGCGTGCCGTTCGGCAACCGGGAACGAATGGGCTCGGGTCATGATCGCGCTGGCCGCGATGCAGGGCTACGGCAAGCCCGGCAGCAATATTTGGGGCACTTCCCAGGGCGCTCCCAGCGATGAGCAGTTCTTCTTCCCGGGATATGCCGAGGGTGGCATCTCCGGCGATGTAGACAACTCGGCGGCCGGCTACCAACTTGTTTATCGTCTATTTGCGAACACACAGGGCGCGACCCGGACTGCGCACCATTCCACTGAGGGCCAGACCGTTCCGCGCATCCGTATCCCCGAAGCAATGATGCACGAGAAAGTGGAGTGGCACGGCAAGGGCTTCTGCGGATCGAGCATCGAATCGCAACTGCAGCACTACACCTATCCGGCACCCGGATATCCGCATGTTCAGATGTACTGGAAGTACGGCACCTCCTTCATCGGAACCATGACCGAGACCAACCGGTACGTCAAGGCATACCGAGAAGGCAAGATCGGCATGGTGGTCAACCAGTCTATCTGGTTCGAGGGTGAAGCCCGGTTTGCCGACATCATCCTACCGGCGTGCACGAACTTCGAGCGTTGGGACATCAGCGAGTTTGCCAACTGCTCCGGCTACATTCCCCACACGGGTGCCCAGTGCAACCACCGCATGGTCGTGCTGCAGAAGAAGTGTATCGAACCTCTTGGCGAATCGAAGTCCGATTACGAGATCTTCCGGATGTTCGCAGAGCGTCTCGGCATCGGCGAGATCTTCACCATGGGCGGCAAAGACGAGTATCAGTGGGTGAAAGATTACTTCTACGCCACAGACGTAGCCAAGAACATCAGCTGGGAAGACTTCGAGGCAAAGGGCTACTACATCATCCCGTTCCCCAAGGA
>JAMDEO010000084.1:19572-47136 GCA_023483915.1 Actinomycetota bacterium | reverse complement strand
GCGCAATCGGCCGGTCGAGTTGGCCGACTGTATCACCCAGAAGGCGAAGGCGATCGCCCGCGCGGAGATCGTTCTGGAAGGCGAGTTCATCCCGGGCGAGTATGCCGACGAGGACGCCCTCACCGGAGCCGGTTGGGCTATGCCCGAATTCCCCGGCTACGTGGGTACGGCGCAACAGCACCTTCCCATTCTGCACGTGACGGCGATCACTCACAGAACCAATCCCATCTACCAGATCCTCGTCGGCCCCGGAGAGGAGCACGTGACCCTGACGGGTCTGCCCACCGAGGCCAGCATTTTCCGGCTGGTCGAGGATGCCATGCCGGGCTTTCTCCAGAATGTGTATTGCCATTCCTGCGGCGGGGGCAAGTACGTGGCCATCATGCAGATCAAGAAGCGGCTGCCGGCCGATGAAGGGCGACAGCGCCAAGCGGCTCTGACGGCTTTCACCGCTTTCTATGAGCTGAAGCACGTCATTCTCGTCGATGAGGACGTGGATCCCTTCGACTCGGCCGACGTCATGTGGGCCATGACCACGCGCTACCAGGGAGACATCGACACCATCTTCGTCCCCAACGTGAAGTGCCATACCTTGGACCCATCGGCGAATCCTGACTACAACATCCTCATTCCGGCCAATGGAATCGGTTGCAAGACGATCTTCGACTGCACCGTCCCGTTCGCCCTCAAGGAACGCTTCGAACGCTCGCAATTCATGGACGTGGATCTGAAGAAGTACCTGCCGGAACATTAGACGTCCGCAACCGTTCACGTTTGCTCGGTGCCGGCCCTACCGGCCCTGTTTCAGACTAGACGCCCTGATCCTCCCGTGGCAACAGTATCGAGTTGATGCTCGAGGCCGGACCCCCCGCTTCTGACTTCATCAAGGTCGTGGAGGTTGTCGAAGGCGTGGTAGCAACGGGAAGAGTGGTCGTTGCCCGGCCCGTCGCGGAAGTTGAGGTTGTGAAGTCACCCGCGGACGTCGGCGTTGTCGAGTCATTCGCGGGAGTTGAGGTTGTCGACGAATCGGATGTGTCACCGGTTGTCGTGGACGGCTGCCCCGGGGCGGTGATGTCACTGGGGCCAAGCGAGGTGGAAGTCGTTGGGTCGGTGCCAGTGGTCGGGGCGTCGGTTGGGATGGGCGTCGATGTCGCGGTAGTCGAGGTAGTCGTTGTGGTCGAACTAGTCGTGGTAGTGGTCGGTGACGGCAGATAGATGAGCAGATTGGGATCCAACATCAATTGATGTGCTTTGAGAATCGGGTAAGGTTCTACGGCAGCCCCGCCCCCGGGCCTGATCTCAAAATGCAGGTGAACTGGACCTCCGGCTGCATTCCCGGTATTCCCCGCGTAGCCGATGACCTCGCCGGCCGTGACATGCACTCCGGGAACGATCCCCTCCCGGATGGCCGAGAGATGAGCGTAGTAATAGTTGTTCCCGTCGCTCCCCTTGAGAGTGATACTTATGCCACCCAGACCGGTATCCCCGGGGTTGGTCCGAAGAATGACGCCGCTGACCACAGCGACCAGCGGCGTGTCCCTTTTGCACATGATGTCTGTGCCTTTGTGCGTGCGTCCGCCCGAGCGAGGCGCTCCGAACGAGTCGATGTAGCTGTACCACCCTTGCACCGGGAAGACCCAGGCGTCTTGGACCGTTAGCGTGGAAATAGGCGTCGCCGACGCGGCCGTTGTGGGATTCGATGCCGAAATGAGCCGGTACTTGTCGATCAAGGCGAGCAATGATTCGGACGTATTCCGAAGGGTTTGTCTTGCTTGGTCGACACTGACTTGCTGGGTTTCGAGAGCGGAGATCAACGAGTCAAGCCTTGTTTGGTCGGTGGCTGTCATGCCGGCTCGCAGCAGACTTAGCGCGGCTTTGACTTGCGCCGAATCGAGGGTCAATGGCACGGCGGGTTCGGCCGGAACCTCGCTCGAACTTGGCGAGGTAGCAGCTGCATCGGTTGCAGGCTCGTCTACCCTGGCGAGAGCCAACGATCCACCCGTCGCGATCAAAACCGCCACAAGGCAAACCAGGCCGACGACTACACGAGGAACCCTTTTCACCCGTTTGCTCTGCCTTTCTGTCATCGATATCACCCGCCGTTCCTGATGGCGAGTATCCCCAAAGCCTGATAAGCTCCCCGTAAGCTTGCCCAGTCAGGGGGACCCCATGCCACCCGAAGAAAGCGAAAACCCGCCGGTTGAGAGCAACGCAGCGGTCGACACCACGCAGCCGTCGCCTGCCTACCCGGCCAAGTCTGTGTCCCTCCATACTGTGGAGAGGCTGAGCGTCTATCGCCGGATGCTCGATGAGCTGTCACACGACGGGGTCGAGTACATCCATTCTCACGAATTGGCCGCCCTCGTAGGCGTTACGCCGGCCCAGCTTCGCCGCGATCTGGCCAGCTTCGGGAGCTTCGGCAACATCGCCCGGGGATACAACGTGTACCAGATGGGCCAGACTATCAGCCGGATCATCGGCACGGACAAGCTGCAGACAGTGGCTCTCTTCGGCTTGGGCGACCTGGGACGGGCGTTGCTCTCTTACCGGGGGTTCGAGGAGCGGGGCTTCCACATCGCCGTCGTTTTCGATATCAACCAAGAAAAGATCGGCAGGGTCTTTGCCGGGCGGCGGTGCCATGGCCTTGACGACATAGAAACTTTGGTGCCCGATTTCGAGATACGCATCGCAATTCTGTCCTCGCGGCCGGAAGGTCTCCAGTTTGTGGTTGACCGCGCGGCAGCGGCTGGGGTTAGGTCCTTTTTGAACTTCGTTCCAAAGAGATTGACCACGCCTCACGGTTGCTTCGTGGAGTACGTCGATATCTCTGCCAAACTGGAGAAGCTCTCTTTCCTCAGCCAGCATCGCGCAAGGCAAGAATGAACGGATCTTTTTTGCCATCGATTGTGAAATGATTCACTGTGAATCAATCCGGCGACGGCCACACAAACTGACCCAACCGCCCTGGAACGGCAAGGAAGGCACTCGATATGGAAGCCAAGAAAATACTGGTGGTGGATGACGATCCCGACCTTGTGACATCGGCAAAAGCGTACCTTGGGACACGCGGGTACGACATCGCGACGGCCGGGAACGGCAAGGAAGCCTACGCGCAGATCATTGCGAACCGTCCTGATCTCATCGTGCTCGACGTGATGATGGATTACGACGAGGAGGGCATGGTCTTTGCGAGCGTTCTCAAGACCGATGGACCGACTCGTGACATCCCTATCATCATGCTGTCTGGGTTCACTGCGGACAAAGACATCCGCAACAAGGTTGTCGCGTCGTTGATGGGCCAAGACTGGCCGGCCGAGAGTTTCATGGAGAAGCCGGTACGGCTATCCGAGCTGGCGCAACGGATTGAAGCGCTGCTGGGGAGAGAGGGCACCGACACCGTCCGCTGAAATGAACTCCACTGACGGCATAATAACGACTATCAAGCAGAATTGCCGCCGGTGCTACACCTGTGTCCGGGGCTGCCCGGCCAAGGCCATCCGCATTGAGGAGGGCCAAGCCTCAGTTGTCAGCGAGCGCTGCATTGCGTGCGGTAACTGCACAATGGTTTGCTCCCAGAAAGCAAAGGCGTACGCTAGTGCGGTCGAGGCGGTCAACTCCCTTCTCGAAAGACCGGGCAGGGTCGCGGCCCTCGTCGCTCCATCTTTTCCGGTGGGGTTTGCTGTGTCGCCGACGCAGATCATTGGGGCTCTTCGAGCCGCCGGCTTCCGATATGTCGTTGAGGTCGCCTATGGGGCTGATCTCGTCAACTTGGCCTGCCATGAGTACCTGCGGGAGCATACCTCGGGCATACATATCGCGAGCGCCTGTCCTGCAGTGGTTGAGTACGTTCGCAAGTACTACCCGGCCCTTACCGCGCGCATAATGCCCATAGTCTCACCCATGGTGGCCACCGGACTTGCTGTGAAGAAGACGTACGGTGAGGACGTCGCCTGCGTTTTCGTCGGCCCCTGCGTGGCCAAGAAGTTGGAGGTGCGCGACCCTCAGGTGGGTGGGGCAGTAGACGAGGTGCTGACACTGGATGAGCTCGCGGCTGTCTTCGCGGACCGAGGCATCGATCCCTCCTATGCCCAGGCAAGCGACGTCGATCCGCCCTTCGCCGGCTTGGGCAGAATCTACCCCATCCCCGGCGGCATGCTCGAAAGTGCCGGGATCGGCGACGGGATGCTCGATCCCAGACTCATCGTGGTGAGCGGGCATGACGACACGGTAGACGCTCTGGCAGGGCTTTCCACGAAAGGCGAGGAGAACACGCTTTTGTTCGAAGCCCTCATGTGCAAGGGCTGCTTTTCCGGTCCCGGAGCGAGGAACGACGAATCGGGCAGTCTGCGGCGCAGACGGGTTGCGGAATTCGCTGCTGATAGTCTCAAGCGGCAGCGCAACGGAAATCTCCCGACCCAGAGCGGCAACCAACCTGCTCTGAACCTCGGACGCTGTTTTACACCCAATGATCAACGCGGGGAAAAGCCCACGGAGGAAGAGATCCGCGAGATCCTGGGCCGCACGAACAAGTTCTTCCCCGAAGATGAATTGAATTGCGGCGCCTGCGGCTACCCGACGTGTCGCGACAAGGCCGCTGCGGTGCACGCGGGCATGGCCGAAGATACAATGTGCCTGCCTTTCATCCTCGACCAAGCAGAACGCGTCTGCCATGAGGTCCACGTTCCTTGGAGCAACCTCCGCGATGTCCACCGTCACCTCATCAACAGCGAGAAGCTTGCCTCCATGGGACAGATGGCCGCAGGAGTGGCCCATGAGTTGAACAATCCCCTTAGCACGATCCTTCTCTACGCGCATATCTTGCAGCGCAAGCTGAACGACCGTGAAGATCTGACGCATGACCTGACCCTCGTGGCTGAAGAATCGAACCGGTGCAAGAAGATAATCGCCAACCTCCTCGACTTCGCGCGCCAGAGCCGGGTGCGAATCGAGTCGGTATCGGTGGAAGAGCTGGTCGCCTCGGCGGCAGACGGTGCGGCCTGCAACCTACCGCCCGGACCGGGCAGCACTGCGAGCATCCTCACCGAGGTCACACCGGGGTTGCAGGCCGACCTGGACCGCGATCAGATAACTCAGGTTCTTGTGAATCTCATAAAGAACGGGGTCGAGGCCATGGAAGGCCGAGACGGAGCCGTTCGCATCCGTGCCTACGAAATTCCGGAAACCCACCGCGTCCGCTTCTCCGTGACCGACCAGGGAAGCGGCATTCCGGCTAGCGCGAAAGACAAGATCTTCCAGCCATTCTTCACGACCAAGAGCATCGGAAAAGGTACCGGCTTGGGCCTGCCTATTTCATACGGTATCGTCAAGATGCACAATGGCAACATCTGGTTCGAGTCTGAGCCCGAAACGGGCACTACCTTCCACGTAGAGATACCCATGACGGGCGCTCGTGGCGAAAGGAGCCCGCAATAACTCCTTCCCCTCCAAAAGCGCGGGTCCTAGTGTTAGACGACGAATACGGGGTCCGCTCGGGTATCCGCCAGATTCTGGAGATCGAGGGTTACGAGGTTGAAGAAGCGGCGACCGGGGCAGAAGCTCTGGCCCTTCTCGGTAAGAACGAGTACGACGTGGCTATTCTTGACTACCGGCTGCCCGATACTGATGGTCTATCCATCCTGCAAACGATCAAAGCCACGGGCCTGCCGCTGATGACCTGCATAATAACGGCCTACGCGAACATCGATACAGCTATTGCCGCCACGCGACAGGGAGTCGACTTCTTTTTGCCCAAGCCCTTCCTTCCCGACGACCTTCTGGCGGTTGTGGAAACACTGATAAACAATAAGAAGGCCCGTACCGAGGCTGAGAGGCTGCGCAAAGAGCATGAGGCAAGCCTGCTGGCTCTGGTGGAAGAAAAGAGCCAGACACATTCCTTGGTTTCCTCGCTGCGAGACGCCGTGCTGGTGGTCAATCGCGATGGCAACATCGTGCTGGCAAACCGAGCCATGACCGCTCTGCTCAGTACCAGCGAAGATTCACTCTTACACCGCCCTGTGGGCGAGCTCCTCGCCAAGGAGGCGCTCAGCCCCCTCGCCGGCTCGCTCACTGCACCTTTGAAAGACCGGAATATCGGCCAGCTCTCCATCGGCGACCGGAGTTACGTGGCAAGCGTCGTGATCTTCCGCGGAGAAGATGGGACCGCATTGGGGCAGATACTCACCCTCTCTGATATCTCCCAGGTGCGAAGACTGGCCATGGAGAAGGAACGGTTCATACGCACCATGGTGCACGAGCTGAAGTCGCCCCTTGGAGCTGTTCGGGCTTTGGTAGAGGTTGCCGCGGACAAGAGCCTGGGCGATGACATCGACGCCTACTTGCCGATGCTCCGCCGAGCTGAAGATCGTATCGACGGGTTGGTGCGGCTTATCGATGATCTCCTTTCCTTGTCGCGCAGTGACCAGGCCCGGGCGTCCGGTGAACCCGAGCTTCTTAGTGTGGCCGAGGCGATTCAGAGAACGTTTGACATGCAGACGGAGCAGATGGCCGCTAGAAATATCTCGGGCTGCACCGATATCGAGGGTGGCTTGCCCCCAGTTCTGATTCCCGCCGACGATCTCGACACAATCCTTGCCAACCTGGTAGCAAACGCCATCAAGTACAACAGGGATGGGGGCGCGGTTACTGTACGTGCACGGCACGACGGCGAGTGGGTCTGTCTGGCCGTCGAGGACACCGGCATCGGCATCGCCCAGGAAAATCTCGAACTCGTGCTGACGGAGTTCTTCCGCGAAAAGCGGCCCGAGACACGCAACCTGGAGGGCAGCGGCCTCGGCCTGGCGATCACGAAGCGGCTTACCGAGCGGGCCGGGGGCAGGCTGGAAGTGGCCAGCCGGGAAGGGGTTGGCTCTACCTTCTCGGTCCTGCTCCCCGGGTAGATTCGGTCTCCTATCTAGTATCCGCCCGCTGCAGTCGTCGTGGTGACGGCGCCCCCGCCGGCCCCCGTGGTTGTGGTGGCTCCGCCGATCCCGCTCACCACGATCTGGCCTCTGATCTCACCGTTCGGATTAGCAGTCGTGTGCACGTTCACATAAGTCCCACCCGCAAGAACAACCCCCGCGAGATCTTGGAAGGTCTTGCCTTGCATTGGTCCGGTAAGATCAGCCTCCGTGATGGTTCCCGAAGCAAGCGTACCGGTGAAGCTCCCTGTTTTCGGAGGTCCGGTGAATAGGGGCACGATTACGTCTCCATTGGTTCCAGCCGCGCCCAGATGGATGTGTGCAGCAGTTACGTCGACGATGTCCTTCACATCCAGCTGATAGGAGATGTTGAACGTCCCGCTGGGGCTGGTCTCGATCATCAGCGTGAATGTTCCGCTTGCGCTGGTCTGCACAGGTGGAACCACCTGATCCCCGGACAGATCTACCACGATTTTGGCCGGTGCCGACCCTATCGGCCCCGTTGCGATCGTGGTCGGCGGCTGCGTCGTTGTGGTCGCCCCCCCGCCACAAGCGGCGAGCACAACTCCCAGTGCGAGTATCAGGGCTATGGATAGAAGGGCAACAAGCCATGTCCGTGTCGCCTTCATGCGACCATCCTCCGTTCTACCTAGTCAAGTTGAAGGTTTCACGGCCTGTTTACCCTGAGCGCGGGAAAGCTACTCGCAGCGGCCGGTAGGTCAGGCTCCGAGCCTCTCGGTCCTTCCGCGGGTCTTGACCCTTTTCCGGTCGGGGCTCTGAGCGTGCGCCGTCCGAGGCCCGCGCGGCTTGCGCGCCCACAAATGCGGCCACCACCAGCCCACTCGGCCAAGGTAGGTCATTGCAGCCGGCAACAGAACCATGCGGACGAAGAGGGTGTCCACGATAATGGCAAGGGCAATTCCCAGGCCGAGCATCTTGGTGGCCTTGATGTTGGTGAACGTGAAGGCCCCAGTCACTATCACCACGAGCAGCGCCGCGCTGACGATGACGCGGCCCGTCTGGACGAGCCCGGTCGATACGCTCTTGCGGCCATCGCGTGTCCGCTCCCAGGACTCGTGTGAGCGCGTGAGCATGAAGACGGCATAGTCCATGGTTATCCCAAAGAGAATGCAGAGAAGCACAATGGGGATAAGGACCTCGATAGCGCCGGTCGACGTGAAGCCGAGAACATTCTGGAAAGTGCCCTTCTGGAACAGAAGCACCAGCCAGCCAAAGCTCATGCCGATGGTCAAGCCGTTAACTGCCACCACTAGGGCCGGAAGGGCCAGACTGCGTAGTAATACGACGAAGATGAGGAAGCTGGTGACAAAGACCCAAGCGATCACCCACGGGAACCAATGGCTGATCTGCTGGTAGAAGTCATAGTTGTAAGCCGACTCCCCAGCCACGTGCGCGGAATAGCCTCCCGGCACTTCTGTTTCCACGATTCGTCCCACGAGGTCCTGCGAAGCATTCGATCCCGGGGGATCTTGTGAGACGACTCGGAAAAGCACGGCACCCGGCACAACTGAGGCTTCCACCAATTGTTTGAACTGCAGCAATTGCTGCGCTGAGATCGTCAGCCCGGAGGCAAGAGTAATGCCCTCCGGCGGGATGACGAATCCCGCCGGGTCGTTGAGAAGCTGCTGGAACTGCGGCCACAGCGCGGCGAGAGCGCTGGGGTCGCTAAGCCCTGTAGCAGTGAAGGGGCTCATCACCTCGGATACCCCAGGCAGCGCCGACAGCTTCTGTCCATATGTGAACAGGGCGGCCGCCCTGGCCATGTCAATAGCCTCGCCGCCGTCCCAGGTGAACAGAACCGAGATCGGGGACAGAGCTTCCCTGTCGAATTCGGTGTCCAGTAGTTCGATTCCCACTCGTGATTCGGCCGACTTGGGCAATGTGCTTGCCGTCGTCATCTGGGTCTTCATGGTGGCCGCCGGCGATATCAGAAGAGCAATAAGCACAACGGCAATCGCTATCGAAACCCAAGGGCGTCTCAGAATGGCTCGGGACCAGCCATTCCAAAAGCGGCTGGCATGGACGTCCCTGATCGGTATGACGGCCACCGAGTTCACCCGCCTGCCGAGAACCGAGAGCATCGCCGGGATGAACGTACACGAGGCCGCCACCGAGAAAAGCACTACAAGCGCGCCGCCGATGCCGATGGAGCGCAATCCAGGCGATGGGAAAAAGGCCAGACCGGCCACGCCCACGATCACCGCCATGCCGCTGAAGAACACAGAGCGCCCCGCGCGCGCGGTGGTCGTGATGGCGGCAGCCTCCACCGACGAGCCCCTGTGAAGCTCTTCGCGGAAGCGGGACACGAAGAACAGCGCGTAGTCTATGCCCACTGCCAGGCCGAGGAGGGTGGCAGTATTCATAGAGAATATGGACATGTCAACCAGGCGGCCGAGAAGATACATCCCTCCCAGCGTAACGGTCACCGCGAGGCCGCCGGTGACTACCGGCAGAGCAGCAGACACAAGACTCCCAAAGACGAAGAGAAGAGCAACGAGGGCAACCGGCAGGCCATACAGCTCCACCTTTTGCAGGTCACGAAAGGAATAAGCGGTAAGGTCGGCGTTGACTGCCGGCTCGCCGGTAACAAATACCTGAAAACCGTTCCCTTGAGCCATGCCATTGTGAAGGGCTGCCCGGATTTGGTCTATCTCGTTCTGGATAGTCTCCGGTGGAGCATCGAAGTTGAGGACGGCGACCGAGCTGTGACCGTCTTCGGAGAGCAGAAGGTTGCTGCCCGTGCTTTGATAGGTTTGAATCGACTGCAAGTGAGGGATGCCCGCCGACTCCAATTCGGCGAGAGCAGCATCCTGGGCAGTCTGGAACTGTTGGCCGGCCGCGTTCAGAGAGGCATCCCGAAAGACCGCCAAGACCTGGGTGGGGCCTTGATGGAATTTCTGCTGAATGAGCGCCGCCGCCTGCTGCGAGGGAGAGCTGGTACTCGCAAAGCTCCCCTGCAAAATCCCTCCCAGCCGAGGAGCAGCCACCACGCTGACTCCGAAAAGCACGATCCACACGCCTATTACGATCCACCGGAACCGGTGGACGAACCGGCCAAGGGCCTCGAACATGTCTAACCTTTCAAAAAGCCGATGAAAGCCTCCAGAAGGCGGCGGGGATCGGCCGAGACTTCATCTGCCACCTGGGATACGTCTACACTGGATATCGACACGAGTCCATGGACCAACGCCCAGTAGCCGTAGGCCATTTCGGCTGCTGAAAGGCCGGACGCCAACGAGAAGACTCCATCTTCCATCCCCTCCCGGAAGGTCTGCCCGATGAGCCTGGCCGCCTCCAAACCCACTGCCATGCCGCTGGAGGGAGGCAAGTCGGTGGACGTCGCGAGCAAGATACAGCGGAGATCCATGGGGTTGTCCCTCGCATAGTCCATGTAAGCCAGTCCCAGCTCCACCACCCGTCTATCCGGAGGTAGCGTCGCCGGAACGCGGCGCCTGTAAGAATCAAGCCGCTCAAACGACTCCTTGAACAGAGAGGCGACGATCTCATCGCGACTCGAGAAATAGGTGTAGAGCGCTCCGGGACTGAAGTCCGCGCGGCGCGCGACCTGCCGCAGGCTTATGGCTTCGGGACCCACCTCTAGTAGGAGCTCGCGCGCGGCAGCAAGAATCTCGGCGCGAGTGGTCGCCCGTCTGCGATCCTTCCGGGAGAGTTTGATCGCCTCTTGCACGATGCCCTGAATTCTGAACGGTAATTGTTTAGTGGAACGGTGCGTAGTATTCCAAACAGCGTTCAACACTTGAATTGTAGTCCGGACTTGCTTTTCATTCAAGGGACGAATTGCGGCGATGCTCCGCGCTATAGTGGGAGCCATGAGGAGCAAACGTCCGGCTACGCTTTGGGCCCTTATCGTGCTTGCTGCTATTCAGATCGTCGGCGCCACGGCGGGGGGCATAGGGCTGGTCCAAGATCCCATCAACAACATCGGCATGCCCCGCAGCGTGCTGGAAGGAAGTCCGTTCAGTGACTTTCTGATTCCCGGGTTGATCCTGCTTCTCATCGTCGGCCTGTTTCCCATCATTCCTCTCGTGGGGCTGGTCCTGCACCGGAAGTGGGGATGGTGGTTCGAGCTGGCTGCGGGCGGGGGCCTCATCATCTGGATAATCGCGGAGGTCATTCTCCTCGGCTATCTGCCCGGGGCAGGTATCGGGCTGCAGATCGCGATGGGCCTGTTGGGAATCGTTCTTGTGACGCTGACCCTTCTCCCCTCCACAAGACGATACTTCGGCATAGGGAAAGCCGAGAAGGCTGTCGGAAAATAAAGCCGCGGCGCCCGGGCCGCACTGGGCGGCGCGATAGAACGTCCGCCCACCCACTAATCGCAAGGGTGACGGCGCTCCATACTGCTAACGGAGCAGCCAAGATGACTTCCCTAGGCTTATCGACGCCTTTATCCAAACCGGGCTACCATTTGCAGCATGATGTATAGGAAGGTCTCGAACACCGTCCGACTTCATCCCTTCGCGGTCGATCTCTCGATCGCTCTGGGCCTTGCGGTTCTGCTGGCGCTAATCCCCGTAGGCGGCGCCGAGCGGACAGGCCGGCCCCTGTCGTCCGCGATTCTCCCCGGGTTCATCGCGGCAATAGTTGCCCTACCCCTTATGCTGCGGCGCCGATACCCCTATCATTCCCTCGCGGGCATCGTTCTGCTGACCGTGCTTTCCTACGGACTCTCTTCCCCCAAACCGCCGGTCATGCTCCCGTTGGCCTTGGCTCTTTACAGCGTTGGAGCGCGCGGGTACCGGAGAGGATCGCTGATCTCTGCTGGGGCGGTCACAGCGGCGCTCGCAGTCGTCGATATGACCCTAGTCGACAGTGCTCAGCTTGCGGAGGTAATGGTTCGAGACGCGGCTTGGATCCTCGGGTCTACTGCACTTGGCTTCGCTGTGGCCAGCCGAAGAGCTTATGTGGACGAGTTTCGGCGGCGGGCGTTGGAGGCCGAGAGGACGCGGGAAGAGGAAGCTCAGCGCCGAGTTAACGAAGAGCGGCTGCGCATCGCACGCGACGTTCACGATGGCGTGGCCCATGCCTTGGCATCGATTTCCTTGCAGGCCAGTGCGGCCGGGGCGGTCATCGAGACCGATCCCGAGGGGGCACGTGAAGCCCTGCGGCAGATAAGAGGAGCGAGTGTTTCCGCCCTGGCAGAACTACGAGCGACACTTGGAGTATTGCGACAGCCGGGCGGGCCGGCGGCCACTGAAGATCCCGCACTGGATCGTCTGGCAAGGCTCGCGGACGTACTCCGGGCCGGAGGCATCGAGGTCTCCGTGGACCGGCGAGGACAGGAAGATCGGTCAGTCCCCGCTGAGATCGGGAACGTTGCCTACCGCGTGCTGCAGGAGGCACTGACGAATGTCCTTCGGCACTCCGGCGCCAAGCATGCCGATGTCATAATGGCCTACGACCGGTCGAGACTCGTCATCTCGGTGGCCGATGACGGAGTGGGTCCGCAGTGTGGAGCGGGCCGTGGAACCGGATTTGGCATCAGGGGAATGCGGGAGCGGGTGGAGGCCGTCGGGGGACATCTCGAGGCCGGAGTGAAGCCGGGTGGAGGCTTCCTCGTCCGCGCCGATCTGCCGCTGGCAGGAACGGCATGATCCGCGTCCGCGTGCTAATTGCAGACGATCAGCCGCTCGTTCGGGCAGGGCTGCGCATGCTGCTATCCACCGTTGAAGACATCGAGGTCGTTGGCGAGGCGACCGATGGTGAGTCGGCTGTGAGACTAGCGCGCGAGCTGACCGCGGACGTGGTCCTCATGGATATCCGCATGCCCGGCATCGATGGGCTGGAGGCTACGCGACGGATCTCCTCCGATGAAGATCTCGCCGGTGTGCGGGTGGTCATCCTCACCACGTTTGAGGTAGATGACTATGTCTTTGAGGCGCTGCGGACCGGAGCAAGTGGGTTCCTGCTCAAAGACGCCGAGCCGGAGGAGTTGATCCGAGCAGTGCGGGTTGCGGCCACAGGCGATGCGCTCCTTTCCCCCAGTGTAACCCGCCGCCTGATCGAGGACTACGCGCGCCGGCCCAGACCAAAACGGATATCCTCCACAGATCTCCAGGTCCTCACTGAGAGGGAGCGCGAAGTAATGTCTCTGGTCGCCCGAGGTCTATCCAACGATGAAATAGCCGGGCGTCTCTTCCTCAGCCCGCTGACGGCAAAGACTCATGTCAGCCGCATCCTGGCCAAACTGGGGGCCCGCGACCGGGGGCAGCTGGTGATGCTGGCTTACGAATCGGGCCTGGTGCAACCTGGGGAGACCGACGAGCGTCTCTGAGATGGGTCTCTTCGACTACATCTCAAGAAGTACACGCAAAACCCTCCTGAAAGCGGATGCGGGAAAGCGGAACTGAGTGTAAGCTCGCTTCGCCGATGGGAATAACCAACGGAGATATGTGAAGGAGTCAGCGTGCACCGACGTTCGCTCATCATCATCGCCATAGTCGCAGTTCTCGTCGTGGCCGGCGCGGCTGTGGGCATCGTGGAGGCCCGCGCTCAAGGCGAGCCCGCGCTGGCCGCAATCACGCCCGCTCAGCTCATCGCAAACGTGGCAGAGCATGCCAACGATGTCTCTTCAATAAGCGGCGAGGTTTCCTGGAAGAACGACATCTTGGGCCTGTCCATGCTGTCTTTCGGCGGACGGGTCCCGGGCGACCTCAGTTCGCTGCTCATGAACGGTTCTGGGCGACTATGGGCCCAGGCCGGCAAAGTGAGATTCGAGATACAGGGAGGAATGGGCGACACCACGATAACCGGCGACAGCTCCCGGATCTGGGTCTACTCGTCCAGCAAGAACACCGCCACCGAGTACGCACTACCGGCCAAGCAGTCCGGCACCTCCGACGTCACTCAGACCACGGCACCTACAGAGACTGCGGGGACCTCAGTTGCCAATCTTGCTGCGACTATCGACATGTACATCCAGAAACTCGCTCCCGCTGCGACAGTCACGGTCGGCGAGCCGGTGCGGATGGCGGGGCGGAGTTGCTACATGCTATCACTGGTTCCCAAGGCGCCCAATACCCTCCTGGGGTCGGTTGAGGTAGCCATCGACAGCCAGACCTTCGTGCCCCTTCACATCGACCTATTTGCCAGGGGGGCTTCAGATCCGGTGCTCAAAGCCGGCTTCGACAACGTCTCCTACGCGACGATCTCGGATGACATCTTCGTCTTTAGCCCGCCCCAGAACGCCAATATCGAGCACAAGACACTCACGCTCCCGCAGCTCGGCTCTCACAACTCCTCCGACGGCACATCGCCAAACGGCGCCGAATCAGGCACCGGCAAAGATACGGCAGAGCTGCCGGCTTTGACTGTCGCCGAAGCAGCCGCCAAGGCGGACTTCACCCCGCTTACGGCTCAGACTGCAGACCCGAACCTAGCTTTCGCCGGCGCCAACGTCATCCCAGCGCAGCAGGTCGATCTCGAAGCGCTGCTCGGCACTCTGCCCGCGCCGCAATCGCTGACGGTTCCCTCCGGTCCGATCACGGTTGGTCCTACGATCATCCAGAGATACGGGCAGGGTTTCGGGACCATCGTCCTGGTGCAGGCGAAGATTCCCACTGAACTTCGTGACCAGCTCGAGCAGTTGCTCGGCTCAGTCCCACTTCTCAGCCGAACAACCGCCGGTACCGTGACCATCTACCAGCTTGGCTCGGCCCTCGGATCGGTCGCTCTTTGGAATGACGAGGGTTTCCTGTTCATGGCCGCCGGTGCCGTCTCGCAAACCGATCTCGGGGGGTTTATCGCCAGTGTCCGCTAGTACATATGATTCCGCCCTCGACGCGCAGTTGCCCCTGGGATGTGATGGCCGCCCGATCGTTCTTTCGACCCACGGCCTCACCAAGGACTTCAAGCGGCTCCGAGCAGTCGACAACCTAGACCTGTCCGTGTGCCGAGGGGACGTGTTTGGGTTTCTGGGTCCCAACGGATGTGGCAAGACGACGACCATCCGCATGATTTTCGGCCTTACCTATCCCACGAAGGGGTATGTCCAGGTACTGGACCACAAGCTGCCGCGTGACCGAGTCGAAGCGCTGCGCCATCTGGGTGGATTTGTGGACGACCCCATGTTCTACGGCAACATGACGGCCCGCCGTAATCTGCGGCTCTTCGGGGAGATGAACGGCCCGGTCGCCGAAGAACGAATCACCGAGGTGTTGGAGGCGGTCGGTCTAGCGGACCGAGGAAAATCCAAGGTTGGTGGGTACTCGCACGGGATGAGGCAACGCCTCGGAATCGCTCTGGCACTCATCCACAATCCTGACATCATCGTCCTGGACGAGCCCACCAGCGGACTTGATCCGCAAGGCATGAAAGACGTCCGCGAGCTGATTCGGGAACTGGGCGCCCGCGGAACCACCGTCTTCCTATCCTCCCACCTCCTGCACGAAGTGGAATTGGTGTGCAACCGTGCGGTCATCATGAGCAAGGGCCGGGTGATTGTGCAGGGTCTGGTCTCTGAGCTTCATCCTGCCAGTCACGCGGTCAAAGTTCTTACCGGCGATCAAAGCAAGGCTTGGGAGATCATCAGCGCCATGGCGGCGCCTGGGAGTGCACGGCATGATGAGGACTACATCGTGGTGGACTCGGGCGATGGCTTTGTTCCGGAGATGGTCCGCAGGCTTGTGGCCGGAGACGTTGACGTGCTCGCGGTCGTACCCGCTATTGAGCAGGGCCTCGAGGACATGTTCCTCGAGCTGACCGCAGAGGGTGAAATCGCAAAAAGCGCCGGAGCCCCTCCCGCCGGCGCAGGAGGAGGGAAATAATGGGCGCCATCCGGCGGGAGTTCTTGAAGACACTCTTCCAGAAGCGCACCTACATCGGGTGGGCAGGGCTGTTCTTGGTCCCGTTCCTTATCACGATTGCCTTCCGATTCTCGAGCGGAGGCCCTGGCAGTAGGGGCGGTCAGCAAGACGTCGGCGAACAGTTCTTTCAGGGTATTCGGACCAATGGCATGTACGTGTCAATAGCGGCGCTATTAGCGTTGGCGACGTTCCTGCTGCCACTCCTGTCGTCGATGTCGGGCAGTTACACGATTGCCGGCGAAGCTGAGAATCACACACTGCGCAGCATGTTGATGCAACCTATCCGGCGAGGCACCTTCCTGATGGCCAAATGGTTCGCGGCGAATCTTTATGTCGCCATCGGCCTGGTGATCATGGGAATCGCAGCGCTGATCGCAGGGGGCGCGGTCTTCGGCCTGCACTCAATCACCCTCTTCTCGGGGCAGGATGCCGGCATCGCCCATGCGCTGGGCTTGATCGCCGCGTCCTATCTCTTTGTCTTCTTCGCCATGATGGCCGTGGTGTCCCTGGCCGTGTTCTTCTCCACGCTGACCAACTCGAGCCTCACGGCTGTGGCGGCGGCCCTGGTGCTTACGATCATTTTCGAGGCGCTGCAGGCTTTCTCAGTGTTCGACTTCCTGCAGCCGTACCTCTTCACCAGTCATTTCTCCGATTGGACAAACTTGTTCCGCAGCCCGGTGACCTGGAGCCCGATCATCAAGGCCCTGATCGACCTCGCCGTCTGGATCGTGGGCATGAGCGGACTCGCTTATTGGAGGTTCCGGCGCAAAGACATCCTGTCCTAGACAGGCGCGCTACTGAGGCGCCGGCACCCTCGGGGGCCGGCGCCCGGTCTTGGGTCTATCGGGCTTATCAGGAGCCGCCACAACTTAACGGCTTGTAACATCGCGAGCCAACCGTCATAGTTCTTAAAGTGAAGTCAAGCCAACTCGACAGTCCTCCCCTCGACCCCCCTCTGAATCCTCCGCCCTTCTCGTTCAAGAGCTGGCACGTGCTGCTCGTCAACAGTATGGGCAACTTCATCCTGGGCTTTACGACAACGTCCATCAACATCGCCATTCCGGCGATCCAAACAGAAATGCATCTGGGCGCCGTAGCCATGGGCTGGCTCCCGCTGATCTATATCCTCGCCTCGGCGATCTTCTTGTTGCCCCTGGGGAGGGTCGCGGACGCGTGGGGCCGACGCCGCGTCTTTCTCCTAGGTCTTCTACTGTTTACCATCTGCTCACTGGCAATGGTCTTCTCACAGTCCTACCTGCCTTTGGTCGGGCTGCGGGCCGGCCAAGGTCTCGGGGTTTCCTTGTTCTTCGCCGGTAGTGCGGCCATGATCACCCTTGCCTATCCACCCGAGCGACGCGGCATGGCGATGGGGCTAGCCGTCGCCGCTGCTTACCTCGGCCAGACGGCGGGACCGGCAATAGGCGGAGTGATCGTGTTCAGCATGGGCTGGCGCGGACTTTTTATCGTCGCTGCAGCTTTCGGAGCATTCCTGCTGGTCCTCGACCGTTTCTTGCTGCGACGCACCGATTGGAGGGAGAAGCCTTCGGGTGGGTCCGACATCTTGGGGGCACTCATCTATGCTCCCGCCCTCGCGGGCTTCCTCCTGGGGTTGTCCTGGTTGCCACAAGAGAACGGCATCGTCCTCACCGCGGCGGGAGTGGCCGGGCTTGCCCTGTTCGTCTGGTGGGAAAACCGGGCGCGATTCCCGGTGATTGAGATCGGGCTGTTCAAACACAATCGTGTGTTTGCCCTTTCCAACATGTCCGCATTGATCAGCTATGCATCGGTCTGGGCCATGACCTTCCTCATGAGCCTCTACCTTCAGTTCATCAAGGGGCTGAACGCCGAGACGGCCGGACTCGTTCTCATAACCGGCGTCGCCGTGCAAACAACCTTCTCTCCCCTATCTGGAAGGTTATCCGATCGCATCCAGCCGCGTTGGGTTGCCTCTTGGGGCATGGGTTTGTGTACCATCGGCCTCTTCTTGTTCAGCCTCCTACACCGAGGCACCTCCTATTCTTACATCATCGCGGTTCTCTGCCTGATGGGCCTGGGATACGCGCTGTTCTCCCCTGCGAATCAGAGTTCGATCATGGGCAGTGTGGAGCGGCAGAACATGGGCTTTGCCTCGGCGAGCGTAGCCACGATGAGAATGGTTGGAATGGCCATTAGCATCGGGCTGGCAACGATGGTCATCGCGGTTGTCGTGGGCCGGCACGACATCATGCCCGCCGACTATCCGCATCTCCTAACTGCAGTCAGGATAACCTTCGGCATCCTGGCCGCGATTTGCGCGGTGGGGACGGCGACCTCGCTGGTCCGTGGAGACCTCCAACTACTGCGCGGCGCGCAGATAACCGAGGCGCCTTAGCCGGCCGCCTACTGATCCCGAGGTCGTCCGCATCTGGAGCAGAACTTGGCGTCCTCGCCGAGCGCGGTCCCGCATTCCGAACAGTACTTCGCGTTGCTCTCTCCGGCTGATGGCGCCCGGCTTACGGCGCTGGCGGCTACACCTGCAGGGCCACGATTCATCCTAAGGGCCAGGTAAACGACGGCTGCAATCGCGCCCACCACGAGCACCACGAGCACGGCGATCAAAGCCACCCACCCGCCGGAGATGCCCGATGCCGCAGATTGCGAACTCCCCGCTCCATTCCCGCCGACGGTCGAACCCCCGCCAGCGTCGCTCCCACTTGTCCCGCCCTGGCCGCCTTCCGTGGAGCCGGTGCCGCTCGCGCTGGTAGCAGTCCCGGTGCTCCCAGTAGTGGAGGCCCCGGCCGACGTCGTGGTCTCCACAGTCAACCACTCCTCGTTGGTGCGCCAGATCTCGAGCCCGTTCTTCAGATCGTTGCTGATCCAAAGAAAGTGGCCTTTGAACTCGAGCGGCCCTCCGCCTTCCTGGAAGAAATTCGGGTCGGGTTCCCGAAAGGCCAGATCCCATTTCTGGCCATCGTTCGAACGCCACAGCTGGCTTCCGGCGTGGTAATCAAACACGACCAGATGAAGCGTGTCCCCCTTGACGTCCATGCCGGCCATGAAGCTGGTGGATGCTCCGAAACCGTCTTGGCCGACCTGCATCCAGGTCTTGCCATCCTCCGACGAGCGCAGCTGGAAACCCTTGGGCGAATAACGTTCCGTGGGATTCGCGGGATTGAGAAGCCGCGGGTCCATGTTGCTGGAAGTCAAATACAGCCGGCCTTTGAATTCCACCAAGTCACCTTGAACGTTGCGCTCCTTCCCGAGCCCAAATCCGTCGTCGACCACCTGCTCCCATCTCTTCCCATCGCTCGAGCGGAAAAGATCGAATCCCGGGAGGTTGTCGAGAGTGCCGCCGGCGGTGCCAAAGGCGTACAGCTGGTTTCCGTAAACAATGTCAGGACTGAGAACGATGGTATTGCTCCGAGTGAGGCCCTTTTCCGCCACACGCTCCCAACTAAGTCCGTCCGGGGAACGCCATATCTCCCCGCCACCCGCAGGATTGGACACGCCGAGATACAACATCCCTTGGAATACCGGATCTGGATGCTCCGGATCGGCGAAACCCGCGAAACCCGTGACGCCTGGATGACCCATTCCGCCGTCGATTACCCGTTGGAAGTTGCGACCGTCTTCACTTACCCAGATCTCTCCCCCAGTCTCGCCATTGGAGACGGCCAGGATCAAGCGATCGTGAAACACAAAGGGAAACGCCCAGTCATTGTTCTTGTCGCCGAATCCTCCATCCTCGATCTTGGCGAATTCCGTCCCATTCGACGTGACCCAAATCTCAATGCCGTGATCGTTGATATTGTTCGAAATGGCATACAGCTGGTCGTGATAGACGATGAGTTGGAATAGATTGTTGTGCGGATTGCCCAGGCCGGCCGTTCCGATCTGCTCCCATTTGGCGCCGTCACCGGTACGCCAGATGTCGCCCCCAGCTTTGCTACTCCCCGAAAACACTGATCCTGACTCGTTGGCTGCCGTGCTGAGGTACAAGTAGTCCTTGAACTTGGCCCAGGTCGGGGCGTAGGAATTGTTTGGATCGGTAAACCCGCCCTTGATGACCTGAGTCCAACCCTCGGTCAAAGGCGGCGGAGCCGCAGCGGCTGAGGGGAAGCGCCAAGGGTTCGGTCCAACTCCGCAGAGCACGAGCAAGCTGGTCAGCATCAGCGAGCAAAGCGTGAGCGGCAGCAATCGGCTGCACCCACGTTTCCCATCAAGCACAGCCATTGCGCACCTCCGATAGGATCGGTATCGGCTCTGCCTCCATACTAGGCCGGGTACACCTGCGGCTCAAGCGGCGACTCTGGCGGCGCCCGCGGCAAGCCGCCGGCGAGACGCCTACCAGATGGTCATCGAATCCAGGAACATCTGCCGGAAATCGGCCGCAGTCGCCGGGCGGGGCGAGAGCTTCGTCACTCGGTGCTGTGGCAGCACCCCTTCGACCAGGGCATCTGCGTCCTCAGGTGTGTACCCTACGGCGCGGAGACCGTTAGGGATGCCCAGGCGTTTCATGACCCCAGTGACGGTCTGGGCGAGAATCTCACCGCTCTCTTCAGGAGCGGCGCCTTGCACATCGGCTCCGATGACCTTCGCCGCGTAGAGAAACATCTCAGGGTTGGCAGGACCCATGAAGCGGAATGCCGCCGGCGCAGTAAGGATCACGGCGATGCCATGCGGGATGAGGGCGTGGTCGACCGCGTAGCTCTCGGGCTTGTAGTTCCGCACCATCCCCGCGATCGGATAGGACATCCCGTGAGGAAGTGTCACTCCCGCCGAGCCAAAACCTACCCCGGCCATCGTTGAGGCCAAGATCATCTGAGTGCGGGCTTCGAGGTCACCTGGGTCATCCATTACGCGAAACATGTACCTAGCCCCGATCTCGGCCGCCCGGGTAGCCCAGATGTGGCTGATAGGGTTTGCGCCCTGGTAAGCCGGCCGTAGGCTGAAATGGGCGGGCGCCTCACGCTTGTCGAACGGCATGGCCGTCATGGATTCCAGGGCGTGGCAGAAGACATCGAGAGCGGTGGAGGCAACCGCCATCTTGGGTACAGTCCGTGTGTTCTGGGGGTCGACGATACCTAGGCGGGGCCGGAGATAACGGTGCGCTATCCCCGTCTTGGCATGCATCTCCGGTAGGTCGAAGATGGCGACGCCGGTGGTCTCGCTGCCGGTTCCGGCCGTAGTCGGGATCGCCACCATCGGCATAAGAGGACCGGGCACGGGTGTGCCCTTGCCTATGGGCGCGTTGACGTATTCAAAGAAGTCTGCGGGATGGGTAGCGTAAAGATTGGCCGCCTTCGCAGTGTCCATCGTGGAGCCGCCTCCGATGGCGACATACCCGTCGAACTTGCCCTCGGCAGCAAACGCGGCCGCTTCCCTGAAGGAGGCTTCACTCGGCTCAATGCGCACTCGGTCGAAGATCGCGGTGTCGATCCCTTCCGCTTTGAGGGCGTCGAGTGCCGTAGTGGCCGTCTCACCGTTTACCAGGTTCGGATCAACCACGACCATAACCCGGCGCGAGCCGAGCTGCTTCATCTCGAAGCCTACTTCGCGGGTTGCCCCTACTCCGAACTTGATACTGGAAGCATCCATGGTGAACACGGTCTCTGAAGCCATCAGTCCTCCGTTCCCAGTTACTAACGCGGCATTGAGCCGCCGCCCAAGAATACGTTCAGATGAACCGCTTGACCAGGCTCGTTTCAGCACAAGGTTGTGCCCCCGAGTGCGGCCGTCCACTTCGCCGGGCTGGCCGGATAAGACCCCGCCCGACGACATGGGGTCACTAATCGCCTGGAAGCAGCGTCAATGGGTCAGGAGGTTGAAGAGAAGCTGGGCACACTCGCCTCGAGTGGCCGCTGCAGAGAAGTTGTAGCTTTGACCCACCCCTTGGAGGGAATCGAGAAGGCCGGCATAGGCCGCTCTACGGGCGTTCAGATAATGGTCGCTGAGGGAGAACTGCGACGCCGAGAAAGGCGGGACATATCCCCCCGGAGGGTCGGCCAAACCCCCAGCCCGGGCGACCATGCTGATCAATTGCTGACGGGTTATGTTGCCATAGGGGTCAAAGGCCGCGGCGGTCACCCCCTTCGTAATCCCAGCCGTTGCACAAACCGCGACATATTTGACTGGGTAGAAGGGATCGTCGCCCGGTACCGGAGTCACATCGGTGAAGGGGCTTACCTCCGCGCCTGTTACCGTCAGATCGAGGGTCTTGACTATCATCTTCGCGAACTGCTGACGGACAACCGAACCATCAGGACGGAAGGTCCCATCGGGGAATCCGCCGGTGATCCCCATAGCCGCAAGGTCTGTGACCGCGGCCGCATAAGGAGAGCCGGTCACATCGGGGAATGTCGGCGGTACGAAGGTATCGTCGGCGCTCCCTCTGATAGACAACTGGTAGGCGAAGTTGTGCCCGTAAGGCACGGCGGAAGCATTTATCCATATGAAGTACGTACCGCTTATCGTTGGAGTGTACTGGATCTCGCCCACCTTCCGATTCCCAAGGCTCTTGTCATTCTCGGCCTGAGCCAGGCCGGCCAGCGCATGGCCCACGTAGTCGGCAATAGATGGGGTTTCCGGATCCAGCAGGTTGAGAAAGGCAAAGACCGAGACGCTGTTGTTGTAGGGCGTGATTGGTATGAGCCGCAGGGTGACCGTACGACCCTCGGTAAGTTCAACAGAATAGACGTCGTTTGGGTCCGCGAGCGTGGAGACCACGCCAGTGAAGAGCGCAGCGCCGCCCGGAGTCCCGGGAACATCGTCAGAGTCTGCCGCCAGCTGCAGAGCAGATCGGGAGGTCCGTTTCACGCTAAGCGTGTAGCCGAGCGCAGCCGACTCCCAATGGACCCACACATAATAGGTCCCTGCTTTCGCGGGAACGTAGTCGAAATCCACCCAGGACCGATTTGGGCTTCCTGCCTGAAGGGTATATATCGCTTCGTCGTACTCAACCACGGTTGCGATCGAACTCGCTCCGGGAACCAGCAGGTTGAAGGTCCCGGTGGCCGTGCCAACCTGGCCCGGATCGCACCGGAAATGCACTTCTTCCCCTGCAACCAAGTTGAGTGCGTAGACATCGGACGGGTCGCCCGAGTTGACGGTCTGGGACACTGTGGTCCCAAGCGCGAGCGAGGTCCCGGGAATGTCGTCATCGGCGGCAGCTGCCGCAGGACCGGCAGCAGCGAAGAAGAGGATCAGGCCAAGGCCGAGCAAGCACAGGGCAGCGATGCTCGAACTATGAGATGGCTGTTTCCAAAGTCCCATGTACCGAGTATAGGGTCACTACTACCTGGTGGCTAGACGCCGACTGACGCAGCGAATGTACCCGGATCACGAGATCGTAATCACCGCGGCCCTTATCTTCTGCGCGTTCGGCACAAAATGCTTGAGAAGCGCCGGGCTGCACGGTACCGGGATATCAGGCGCCGTGACCCGCCTGATCGGAGACTTCAGCAGATCGAAGCCTTCATCGGCCACCATGGCAGCGATCTCGGCCCCAAAGCCGTTGGTTCTAGTGGCCTCGTGCGCTATAACGAGCTTCCCCGTTTTGGCGACCGACGAGAGAATCGCCTCCTTGTCAAGGGGGATGAGCGATCGCAGATCTATCACCTCGGCGTCGATACCCTCGGCAGCCAGTTCACCCGCGGCCTCAAGACACGTGGGCACCATCGCTGACCAAGCGACCAGGGTAACGTCGCTCCCCTCGCGCGTAACCCTGGCTTTGCCGAGGGGAACCGTGTAGTCACCAGCCGGTACCTCTCCCTCGACACTCAGTAGGGCCCTATGCTCGATGAAAACGACCGGGTTGTCATCGCGGATGGAGGTGATCATCAAGCCCTTGGCGTCCGCAGCGGTGCTTGGGGCGACTATCTTCAAGCCGGGAACGTGAGCTGCCCAGGCTTCGAGCGACTGGGAGTGATGAGCGCCGGCCGGCCGTACTGCACCACTTGAGACTCGGAGCACCATGGGCGCCTTGTATTGCCCGGCAAACATGTAGTGCATCTTAGCCGCTTGATTGGCAAGCTCGTCCATGCAGATGCCAAGGAAGTCCATGAACATCAGCTCAACCACAGGTCTAAGACCCACCGCCGCGGCCCCGACAGCATGACCAACTATGGCCGTCTCAATGATCGGAGTGTTTCTTACTCTTTTTTCTCCAAATTCTTCAAAGACGCCCTGCCCACTGACGCCGTACGCCTGCCCATGGGCAGATACCTCTTCACCAGCGCAATAGACCGTGGGATCCCGGCGCATCTCCTGAGCGACGCCCTCGGCTGCAGCCGCTTGAAAGGTCATCATCTTCGATTCCATTCTCAAAACTCCCCCGTGACCGCGTTCACTCGGCGTAGAGGCCGACTAAAAGCTCGTCTTCTTCCGGCCACGGGCTGTTCTTGGAGAATTCCACGGCCGCGTTCATCTCGGCAATCGCCTCATTGTGCACGGCATCCAGTGCCTCCTTGGTTGCCAGCCCCTGGGACAGCAGCAACGCCCCACAGCGAATGATCGGGTCCCTCTGCAGATGCTCGTTGTGGACATCGGGGTCGCGGTAGTAGGCCGGATCGGCCGTGAAGTGGCCATGATGCCGCCAAGTCTTGCATTCAATAAGGGTTGTCCCCCCACCTGAGCGTGCCCGTATGATGGCTTCAGCGGCCGCATCGTGCACAGCGACCACGTCGTTGCCGTCCACGACTACCCCCGGAATGCCGTAGGACGCAGCCCGTTCGGCGATGTCGTTGATGTTCATATGCTCTTCCACGCTGGTGGCCATGCCGTAGTAGTTGTTCTCGCACACGTAGATGACCGGCAGCTTCCATATCGAGGCCAGATCAAGCGACTCGTGAAAGGTGCCCCGATTGGAGGCCCCGTCACCAAAGAAGCAGACACTCACCCGGTCGGTGGCCATGTACTGGCAGTAGAGCCCTACACCGGTGGCAATGGGGAGACTGGCCCCAACGATCCCATTCGTACCCAGGATGCCGAGCGTGGCGTCGGCCATGTGCATCGTCCCGCCCTTACCGCGGCAGTATCCTCCTGTCCGCCCGAAAACCTCGGCCATCATCCGCGCAGGGTCACCGCCTTTTGCCAGCACATGCCCATGTCCGCGGTGTGTGCTGACTACGTAGTCATCGACCCGGAGATTGGCAATAACGCCAGCGGCGACGGCCTCTTCCCCACTGTAGAGGTGGACTTCCCCCGGCACTTCACCCGCGCGCCATTCGGTCAGGATGTGCTCCTCGAAGGTCCTGATGCGCACCATACACCGGTACATCCCAAGAAGATCGAGCCCAGTCGCACCCATTTAGCACCTCCACCAAGCAACGGACTATCAGGCGACCATTATACGAAAGCGGCCGCCGGGTCGGGACGGCGCATCGCCTCAGGGGCGGCGCATCGCCTCAGGGGCGGCGCATTGCCTCAGGCACGGTGCATCGGCTATTCAATTTCTTCGCCGGCCCGGATGCGGCCGTCCGACGTCAGTCGCCCGAGTAGATGTCGAGTCTAGTGACGTTGGGAAGTTCCGGCAACTTGGTGTGGATTAGGTGGGTGTACGCGCCGATGGTGCTGTGCACCCGCTCCCCGTCGGTTCGCGCGAAGACCTCGGCCACACACCGGCCGTCGAAGAAATTGAATAGGAAGGTCATCTGTGCTGTGAGGACCGCCTCGTTCCAATAGAGGAGGTATACCCCATCGGCTATCTTCCAGGCTCGGTACTCCTCAGTGTCCGCCTGGCCCGCCTGAGGCCCCTTGACTCCCATCCAGGTCTCATAGACCCCGGTAAGGTAGATATGCTCATAAGCGACGTTGTCCGCGTAAGTGTTGAGAAAGCGGGTTCCCCCAAGTGAAGCCGCCGGATGATAGGCCATCGGTTCGGTGGGAGTAACCTCCTCGATCCGGGCCTGCCCAAGAGTGGATACGATTCCGTCTGCGGCTAGTTTGCCCATGACGAGAGTGGCCACACCTTTGCCGAGATCCAGTGCCACTGCAACTGAATCGTTTTCAGCCCACAGGTACGTCACGAAGAAGATGCCTGGGGCGAGCTCGAAGGCTTCATAGGGTACGGTCACACTCCTACCCGCGCCCGAGCCTCCGAGAATCTCACACTTGACCTCTCTGTCGGTAAACATGTGCCCGTAGCGCTCATCAGAGTCGCGCATGGCAAGGGTATAGGTGGTCCCGGCAAGGCGATGGGAATGGGGAGGACGGTTGGCCGCGTAGTTGAATTCCGACTCTCGAGTATTCGCGCGAAGGAACTGCGCGCCCTGGTCTTCGAAGCTCTGGCGATCGTGCACATGTGGGTCGGTCATCTCAGCATTCCCTTTCAAGCGCGATTGCGTTCCGTTACAAGATACACGGTCGTAGAAGGCGGTCCACAAGTTCCGGCCCTAGTTCATCGATGGACTCGACCACGGCGTCCGCCGAAGCCAAGGTCTCCGCGTCCAGCCGAAAGACCCGCGTCGGCATGGCGATGACCTTCATGCCGGCAGCCTTCGCGGACTGCACACCGACCCTGGAGTCCTCGACCGCGACACAGACCTCCGGGGACACAGCCAACAGCTCGGAGCAGCGAAGGTAGACGTCCGGAGACGGCTTGCCGCAGGCAACATCGTCCGAAGACACCCAAGCTTGGAACAGGCGATCGAGGCCGGACTGCTGCAGCACGAAGGCTATCACTTCCCGAGGCGACGAACTGGCGAGGCCTAGCGGGAATCGCGCCGATATCCGAGCCAAAGCTTCCGCCGCGCCTGCAATCAGCGGAACCCGCCCGGAGAAGCGGGCGATAATCCCGCGGGTGACACGGCTTATTATCTCTTCTTCGGTGAGCGGTATCCCGAGAACCTGGTGCATGTACCTCGCCCACTGCATGGAATTGTCGCCACCAAGAATCACCGACTCATCCACATCGCCGAGGGACCTGCCGTATTCGGCGAAGAGCTCCCCCGTCACCGTATCCCACGCCTCGTTGGAGTCTAGGATCACCCCGTCCATGTCGAAGATCACGGCCCCCGGTGAGTCGGCCCGGCAGAGCATCATCTCCAGTTCGATCTCGTCGCGGATGGCGATTCCGTAATTCCCTATCTCCGGCATGGAAGGTTTCAGACGACGGGCAGCTTGTCGCAGGTCGCGGTGAATAGCCGAAATTTCAAAGCCGCGCCGCTGGTAGAAGCGAAGAGCATCGAGATTGTCGTTCGTTGTGATGAGCCAGAGACGGCGGGATCCAGCCTCCACGGCGGCGGCGCGAACGGCGCGCACCAGCGCCGTTCCGACGCCCCGCAGCGGCTCTTTGGCGAGCAACGTAACCATTTGGCAATCACCGCCGATGATCTCGTATGTGGCGAGGCCTAACGGGTACCCGTCATCTGAGATTGCGCACAAACCCGGAAGATCGGCCGGATAGATCCTGCGTCCCCGAGAGATGATGAAGTCGGTGCCTCCCCATTCGCGAACCATGGATAGGACCCACTCGCGATCTGACGGCTCCACCGAGCGAATGATCACTGCCAGAACGTCATCTGGTCGACATTCATCTCGTCACTATCCACCATGGACCCGAGGTCAGACTGCAATAGCGCATTTACTACCCGAGGGTCGTACAGCACCCCCGAATTCGACCTTAGCTCAGCCATCGCGGCCTCGATCCCGGGCGCCGGTCGATACGGGCGGTGCGAGATCATGGCCTCCGCGGTATCGGCCACCGCAAGTATCCGAGCTTCCAGCAAGATCTGGTCTCCATCGAGCCCCCGTGGGTACCCGCTGCCGTTTAGGCGCTCGTGGTGTTGTCGCACGATCTCGGCCAGAGGCCAATCAAAGGTGAT
>JAMDEO010000084.1:0-19498 GCA_023483915.1 Actinomycetota bacterium | reverse complement strand
TGACGCACGAGCATCTGCTGAGCAGGGTTGAGATGCCCCGGGGAAGAGAGGATCTCGGTTGGGACGGCGATCTTCCCCACATCGTGCACGACGGCCGCAGCCCGCAGCCCATCCAACTGGGATCGCGTGAGCCCCATCTTGCTTCCGATCAACTCGGCGATCTTGGCCACTTTTTGCTGATGCCCGGCTGTATAGGGATCCCGAAATTCGGTCACGGCGCCAAGAGCTCGGAGGGTACCGGTCTGGGCGTTCCTCAACCGAAGGTTCGCTTCTCTGAGTTTGGCGAAAGCTTGCTGCTTCTCCGTAACATCGTCAAATATCGCCACGACTTCGCCTGAAGGTAACCTGTACACAAAGTTCTCCACCCATAGGGTCAAGCGTCCATCTTCGTAAAACCCTGCGGGTAGGGATTCGGACGCGCCTGTCCGCCACACCCGTTCGAAAACCTCATACAGCCCCAGATTTTGAACCCCTGGGAATACTTCGAGGACCCGCATACCTTTGCAGGCGTCCGCGGTGACGCCGGTGATGCGTTCGGCCGCCCTATTCATCTCTTTGATGAGGAAATCAGTTCCACCGTCGGCTGTCTCATACACGACTACACCACTGCTCATGGACTCGAACATGTGCGACAAGCGGTCTTCGCTTGCCTTGAGAGCTTCTTCTGCCGTGTGACCAGCGGTCACGTCGCGAAGGAAGGCCATGACTTGCTCTGCGGAGCCGTGCCGCAGGTAGGTCGAGGTGATCTCGCCGAAAAAGCGCTCTCCATTCTTCTTCTGCGGGCGCCTGGAAAGGGTTATCGCCCCGTGTTCCTTCATGGCTTCCCACTCCTGCCGCCAGGATTGTGGGGTGACGTCCTCGTCTAGATCAAAGATCGTGAGATTCGCAAATTCATCGCGCGTGTACCCGTAGAGGTTTGTACAGTACTCGTTCGCATATTGCACCTTTCCATCGGCGCCAAACCAAATAATCGACTCGGCAGCGTGGTCTACGCAGAACTGCGTGAGCAGAAGAGATTCCTCGATGGCTTTTCGCTCGGTGATATCTATGCTCGAAGAAAGGAGACATCTCTCACCCTTGATGTCGACGAACTCAACCGAGGATAGGAGGGTCCGAGAATCACCGGCCGTGGTCTTGACTGTGACTTCGACGCCCCCGCGCGCCTTCGGGTCGTTGGCCGCAGCCACAAGGAGTGCCCGGTCGTCCGCAGTGAGGACCCCTAGTTCCACGGTGGTCCGGCCCACCACCTCGTCCCGTGAATAGCCAAGCGCATTCAGCCAGGCTTCGTTGGCATCGATAAGACGATCATCCGAGCCGGCGATGGTAGAGAGAGCGGGATTCGAGTGAAACGCCTTGTTGAACCGCTCCTCGCTCTCGCGCAGTTCTTGCTCGGCGATCTTGCGCTCGGTGATGTTGGAAGAAATGACCTGGACTCCACGGATGTTGCTCTCTGAGTCGGTAACCCGAGTGTAGGTAGAGAGCAGCCATCCAGACCAACCCCCGGGCAGGACCATCTCGTGCTCAGCCTGAAGGACTTCTCCCGTGGTACTCACCGAGTCGAGAATCTTGAGCAGTTCTTCAAACTGGGCAGGACCAAGGTAATCCTTGGCAGACCTTCCCACGGCTTGCTCCGCGGTCAGTCCTTCAAGGGAAGCTGCCGCATCATTGGCGAAAAGGACGGTGCCATCCAGAGAAAACAGGGTGACACCCACGCCGGCGCTCTCGGCCAGTTGGCGGAACTGCTCCTCGCTCAACCGCAGGGCTTCCTCGGCCTTCTGGGTGCGGGCCACACTTTCCTGCAGTTCCTCTGTGCGCAGACCGACGAGATCGGCCAGCCGCTCTTGGGTCTGCCGCAAGCGAACGCTCAAGAATCGGGTCTCGAGCAGGGAATTAATGTGAAGAAGGAATTCGTGAAGGTCCACCGGCTTGGCCAGAAAGTCCTTCGCGCCGCTCTGAAAGGCCCTTTGCTTTGCCTCGGGGGTCGCCATCCCGCTTACCGCCAAGACCGGCAGAAACACATCCTCTGTCAGCCGGTCGCTGATTTCGCGCAACAGAGCGAAGCCGTCCAGACCGGGCATGTTGAGATCCAGGATAACCAGGTCCGGAGTAGACGCGTCCAGAAAGGCCGGCACCTCCCTGGCATCTGTGATGCCGCGTACATTCGTGTAGCCGGCAGATGCCAGCGTGCGCACGAAAAGCCGGACGATGCTGGCTTCGTCGTCGACAACCAGGATGTTGGCCGCAGCCTCCGCGCGTGTATTCATGTACCCTCCAGGCAGATCTACGCGCGGAGGCCGGCGCGAGACCGGTCCAAAACCGCGCGTAACATTTTAGCGAGTTTTTCGGGAGTAAACGGCTTTGCGATGAAGTTGACCCCTTCCTGCAGGCCTTCTGTCCCCAGATCCGCGCCGCTGGTATAGCCCGACATGTGCAGAACAGGCAGGCCCGGGCGGATGATCACAGCCCGCTGAGCGAGGACGTCCCCGCGAAGCCGGCCGGGAAGGACTATGTCGGTCAGCAAGAGATCCACCCGACACTCGCCGTCTTCGAGAATCTTCAGCGCGCCGTCGGCGTCTTCAGCCATGAGCGGCGTGTAGCCGTAGGCCTCGAGAACCCGGAACACGAGACTTCGCAAAGCGGCGTCGTCTTCAACGACAAGAATGGTCTCGCTTCCCAGGAACGGTTCCTCCTCCGCACCGGTCCCAGGAGCCTCCGGAACGGTCCGCGCGGCCCGAGGTAGAAAGACCCGGAACGTAGTGCCAACACCAGGCTCACTACGGATATCGATACTACCGCCGCTCTGGCGGACTATCCCGTAGACCGTCGACAGCCCCAAGCCTGTCCCTTCGCCGGGGCTTTTCGTCGTGAAGAATGGCTCAAACACATGCGATGCAGTCTCCATATCCATGCCGATGCCCGTATCGGCGACGGTAAGCATCACATAGTCGCCGGGCTTCATATCGGGCTGCAACAGGCCGTTGTTCTCGCCGATCTCGACGTTGCCGGTCTCGAAGACGAGACGCCCGCCAAGGGGCATAGCATCTCGAGCGTTGACCGCCAGGTTCATGAGGACTTGCTCGAATTGATGTCTATCGACCTCGACCAGAGCCAGGCCGGCCTCCTGACGGCTGAGGAGCTCCACGTCTTCCCCCAGGGTCCGCCTCAGGAGGGGCTCTAATCCGGTGAGGATGTCATTCAACGATACCACGCTCGGACGGAGGGCCTGCCGTCTCGAGAATGCGAGGATCTGCCTGGTTAGACCACCGGCTCGCTCTGCCGCCGCTCTTATCTGGCAGACATCGCTCCACGTGGGCAGCGTACGGATGGTTTCGTCGGCGAGAACCATCTCGCTGTATCCGATGATGGCCGTAAGAAGGTTATTGAAGTCATGCGCTATCCCCCCTGCCAGCTGCCCGACTGCTTCCATCTTCTGAGACTGCTGAAGCCGCTCCTCGCTCTCCCTGAGTGCCGCCTCTGCCTGCCGGCGGTCGCTGACGTCGCGGGCAATGGCACAGTGGTACTCCACGCCTTCGTAGGTCATAAGGTTCAAGCTGACTTCCACCGGAAACTCTCGGCCCTGTTTGGTGCGGTGGACCGTCTCGAACCGCGAAGCCCCCGTTCGTTTGAGAGTCTCCCGGTTTCGAGCCAAGCGTTCCGCCGTAAGGGTGGGATTGATGTCGAAAAGGGTCATCGAAAGCAGTGCTTCGCTGGTATATCCCAAGCTGTGGGAGGTAGATTCACTGACGAAGATGAGCCGTCCGTCAGCATCGCTCCAGAGAACGGCATCTGCCGCGTGGTCCACGGAATACTTCGTCAACCTGAGCATCTCCTCAGCCCGACGCCTCTCGGTCACATCCTCGATAATGCCCACCACTCTATGCGGTGCTCCCGATTCATCCCTGATCAGCTCGGCCGTCGAATGGATGAGACGGATCGCACCGTCGCTTGGCCTTTTTATTCGGAACTCGAGATCGTAGGGCGCCCCGTCGCCGACGAGATCCCCCAATGCTTTGTCTAGTCGTGCGTGCTCCTGGGGGAGAGGTACTGTGCGCGCGAGTTTGTGGGTGAAGTCGGAAGGGCGGGTTTCGAGCCCGTATATTCGAAGCGCTTCGGCGGAGGCCCACATCATTCTGGTCGGCAGATCGAGCTCCCAGTTGCCTACATGGGCGACTGCCTGAGCCTGCACGAGCCTTGCTTCACTTTCACGCAGTTCGGCCTCGATGGCCACGCGTTTGCTGATGTCATGAAAGACTACGAAGGTCAGAGGTGGGTCGCCTGTCCCCGGGAGGACCACCGAGCTGAACTCTGCCGGAAACGTGCTCCCATCCTTGCGGACGAAGGTGAACACCCCCGAGCAGCTGCCCGATTGTCTGCGGACGGCCACGGCTTCGTCCACCTCGGGACCCGGTTTGATGATGCCGGCGCGCCCGGCGGCGCAGATTTCCTCTCTGGACATCTGAAGCATCGTGCAGGCAGCCGGATTCGCATCCAGAATGCGGCCGTCTGTCGCCGTCATCATCACGCCGTCGAGATTGAGCTCGAACAAAGCGCGATATAGGCTCTCGCTTTCCACGGCTGGGCCCTCTACGGGCTTACCACCTCTGTGCCTGTTTGCGTCCTTAGCCGCCATCTTGCTCTCAATCCGTGGATTGTGCGTCCACGCTGCAGGATTTCACCGCCGATGCTAGTCTGCCCTTTCATGACTATGCTAATAGAATCTATCGGCCCTTACAGTCTCGAGTTGAGTTTGCGTGCTGCCGAAGCCTTTGCGCCGCAGTCTTCTCGGGCGGTGGAGACTGCGAAGACTTTACTTTTGCCCGTGCGCTTCGATGGCACCCCGGCGGTACTCGGGATCCGCCAGGTGGCAACCGAGCCGGCCTGCCTGGAAGTGGAGGTCCACTCCAGTCCACGCCGATCCCGGTCTCCGAAACCGCCCGCCGGAAAGGCCATTGCTGCTACGGCGGCTCGTCTGGTCAACGCCGCTCTGGATTTGCGGCCGTTCTATCGCCTTGTCGAAGACCACGACCTTCTGGGGCCTCTTTCAGCCTCCCTTTATGGCCTGAAGGCGTTTCGCCCGCCTACTTTGTTCGAAATGCTGGTCATCGCGGTGATCGAGCAACAGATCTCCCTGGCCGCCGCCTACCACATTCGCGAGAGGCTTGTGCGCCGCTTTGGAGACTCGGTCGAGGGCCTTGTAGCCTTCCCCACTCCAAAGGTGCTTGCAGAGGCTCCGGCCGCCGAGCTTGTCGAGTGCGGGGTCTCTCGGCGCAAAGCCGAATACATAGGAGGATTGGCAGGGCTGGTCCAGAACGGGGCGGTGGACCCCGAGTCTTGGGAGAACCTGCCCGACGAGGACGTACGCGAAGGTGTGACTTCGATCAGAGGCTTTGGCCGGTGGTCGGCGGACTATCTTCTCGTTCGGGGACTGGGGAGACCGGACGTAGTTCCCGCAGACGATCTCGGAATCCAGACGCTGCTCGGAAGAGTCTTGGGAGTTGGGAAACGGCTTTCGCCGGAGGAAGTACAGCGCGTGCTGCTGCCCTTCGCTCCTTTCCGTGGATTGGCAGTCTTCTACATCCTGGCCGGTTCGCGCCTGTCGTTGTTCTGATTCATGCAGGTCCGCCACCCGGATGAATCTCGGGCGCCAAGAAGCACGCCACCCCGGGCCACATGGTCTGCCATGGCTTCGTGTTGAAACGAGTTCTTAGGCCGGCGGACTCCCGGTCTTGCCCATTCAGCGCTTCCTGGACAATTTGATGGTGAGCACCGCGAGGCTAACCATAGCGGCTAGCGCGGTGAGGGTGATCTTGGTGAGGTCAAACACTGGTTTTATGCGGACCTCATCTGGAGTCACCGTGATCACCGCAACCGGGCGGCCCATCGATCCTCCTCCTCCGCCACCTCCGCCTCCGGCGCCGGCGCTTGGCTGTTCGGCACCGCCGGCACTAGGTCCAACATCCTCCTGGCCGGGTATTCCTTGATGCCGCGGGGGTAGACCGAAGCCCATACCCGAGCCGAAGCCCCCGCCGGCTCCGATCTCTGCGGCTGTGATCACTGTCAGCTGTCCTGAGACGACCGGTAGTCCGAAGACTTTGGAGCTGTCGGCGGCCGACAACAATCTCTCCATCGTCTCTGCCCTGAATTGGGACTCCCTGCCGATCTTCTCGATCAGTTCGTCCGTGCTCTCATTCACCGTAACATCTCCTTCCGTCCCGAGAACCGCTCTACTAGCCAGAAGGCGGCCGCGACACCAAGCACCACTATCGATAGTTGAGCCAATCTGGTCATGTTGAAGATCCGCTTCTGCGAGGAACGTCCCTCTCGCGACACCAGCACCCCCCACGGCCGGTTCCAGATCACGCCACTGCCTCCCGTACTCATGACAAGCGACTTGACGACAGGGGTGACGGTCGTAGCCCCTATGTGCAGGGATCTCATCGAGGACTTCTCTTGTTTGATGGCCATTTTTCCCGGTCCTCTAGCCGAGTTCGATCCAGACTTTGCCCTCATCGAGACGCACCGGATAGGTCCTCAGAGGGCGCGGAGACCGAAGCAGTTTCCCTACGGCCAATTTGACCCCGGTCCAGTTGGTCCATCTGATCACCTTCCCGCTGGTGAGGTCGAAACGGGACCCATGTCTTGGACATGTCACTATGGTGCCATCAAGATGGCCATTTGGCAGGAAACCGCCCATATGGGGACAGTGCGCATCGGCCGCGTAGAACGAGTCCCCCACTCTCGCTAGAAGGAGCTCCATACCCTCGGCGGCAACCGCCTTCATCGTGCCGTCGGCAAGATCATCAGCGGCCCCGGTTTCGATCCAATGGCTCATATCCGATCCTCCTTGCCATTTCTGGGTATCTAGTACCGGAATACCCAGAAAACTGCGTACTAGTCTTGCTCTTATCGAACGGGGGAGGCACGTGGGCAACCAACGCATCGAGGACTATGCACTGATCGGGGACACGAATACCGCCGCACTTGTGTCCAGGGAGGGATCTATCGACTGGCTCTGCGCGCCCCGCTTCGACTCGGCTGCCTGCTTCGCCTCTTTGCTGGGGGACGCCGGCAACGGCTATTGGGCTATCCATCCCGTAGTGCAAACGCGCCGGCTTTCCCGAAGATACCGGGGGGAGACGCTGGTTCTCGAGACTGAGTTTGTCACACGGGAAGGCACTGCTCGCGTCATCGACTTCATGCCGCCAGAGCGTCGGCTTCCTCGGATTGTGCGGATCGTGGAGGGCGTATCAGGGCAGGTCCGGATGGGAATGGAGCTGGCCGTCCGTTTCGACTACGGATCCCGTGTGCCGTGGGTGCACAGGGTGGGGAGGGGGATCGAATTCACCGCAGGGCCCGATGCTCTCCGCCTTGACTTTGCGGGCGTGGACATCACTCCACGCGGTCTCAGACACGAGGCGGATTTCGTGATCTCTGAGGGTCAGCGGATCCCGTTTGCTCTGTCCTGGCATCCCTCCCACGAGCGCAGGCCCCCCTGGGTGGACACCCAGACTCTGCTGACTGCGACCGAACGCTGGTGGGCCACCTGGGCGACGGTATGCCAGGCACCCGAGGAGTGGCGCGAGCCCGTGGTCCGTTCGTTGATTGTGCTCAAAGCCCTGACATACGGACCAACAGGCGGGATCGTCGCCGCTCCAACGACGTCCTTACCGGAGGATCCCGGCGGGGTGCGCAATTGGGACTACCGCATCTGCTGGCTTCGCGACGCGACATTCACCCTCTACGCACTCATGATGAACGGGTACATAAGCGAAGCCCGCTCGTGGCGAGATTGGCTGCTGCGCGCCATCGCCGGTCAACCTGAATTGATGCAGATAATGTACGGACCTGCGGGTGAGAGCCGTCTCACGGAGCTGGAGCTGCCCTGGTTGGCGGGTTTCCGCGACTCGAAGCCTGTGAGAGTGGGTAACGAGGCGGCGGCCCAGTACCAGTTGGATGTGTACGGCGAGGTCATGGATTCCATGTACCTTGCCGGCCGCTCGGGTGTCCCGCCGAACCCCACGGCCTGGGGTCTTCAGAAGCATCTCATGCGGGCCCTATCTGAGCGATGGAGCGAGCCTGACCAGGGAATTTGGGAAGTCCGAGGGCCAAAACGCCACTTCACCCACTCAAAGGTGATGGCGTGGGTCGCTGTGGACCGGGCAGTGCGTTCCGTTGAGCGCCTGGGTCTCGAGGGACCGCTGCGCGAGTGGAAGCGGTTGCGCGAGGAGATCCACAGCGAAGTCTGCGAGAAGGGATATGATCCTGATCGTGGCGCTTTCACCTGGTACTACGGGTCGAAGTCGCTCGACGCAGCCTTGCTCATGATGCCTCTGGTCGGTTTCCTCCCCGCTAAAGATCCCCGGGTCAGAAACACTCTTGCTGCCATTGAGCAAGATCTGGTGGTTGATGGCTTTGTGAAGCGCTACAGAGCTGAAGCCGCTTCCCGGGTCGATGGGCTCGCGGGTGGCGAAGGGACGTTTCTTCCCTGCACATTCTGGCTTGCCGACAACCTAGTTCTGCAGAATCGCCGGCGAGAGGCGCGGTCGTTGTTCAGAAGGCTTCTGGGGATACGTAACGATGTCGGGCTGCTTTCGGAAGAATACGATCCCAAAGAACGGGCCATGCTTGGCAACTTCCCTCAGGCCTTCACGCATGTATCGCTCGTTAACACGGCTCATAACTTGTCATCGACGAGAGGACCGGCGCACGACCGGCGCGCGGCGCGGTGATTTCTAACCGGCGGCAGCGGCAACTGCATTGATGAGACGGATTAGTGGATCCGGGTATACTCCCAGGAAGATCGTGATTGCGGTCATAGACGAAAGTGTAACGGCGGCTAGACGGCCTCCCATGCGTCGGGAAGCCGGACCGGCGCCCCTCGTTCGTTCCACGCCTTGTTCATCTGCGAAGACCACGACTATGACGCGCAGATAGTAATAGAGACTCATGGCGCTGGTGATGGCCAGAATGGCAATCAGTCCCCAGAGGGCGGAACCCGCCCCGGCCCGCACAATGAAGAACTTGCCGAGGAAGCCGGCGGTGAGCGGGATCCCGGCGAGTGACAGCAGACTGGCTGTGAATATGGAGGCCAACACCGGGCGCTTGCGAATCATTCCCCGATACACGTCCAAAGATTCGGCCTCATCTTTCGGACGCGAGAGTACTGCAATCACCCCGAAAGCTGTAGCCAGGCTGACCGAGTAGACGGAAAGGTAAAAGGCTACGGCTATGCGCGACGACGACCCCCCGGCCACGAGCGCGACCAGCATATATCCCATGTGGGCGATAGACGAATAGGCCAGAAGCCGCTTGACGTTCTGCTGCATCAGGGCCAAGAGGTTGCCCCCAATCATCGAGGCATAGGCCACTGCACTCAGGATCATGGCCAGCACGCCTCCCTTCGCCAGGTCCACCTCACCGATGTATCTGAGTAGAAGGACGAGCACCGCGCCCTTGGATACCGTGGCCACAAAGGCCGCCACGGGGGCAGGCGCGCCTTGATAGACGTCCGGGGTCCAGAGGTGGAAGGGCACCACCGCGAGTTTGAACCCGATCCCGGCGAGAACGAGACCGATCCCAATTCGGTAAGTAAGCGCGTCCCAGCCAGTTGCCTGGCCGGCAAAGCCAGCCAACTCTCGCAGACTCATGAATCCGGTGACTGCGTATATGAGAGCCATTCCCAAAAGAAGAAACGCTGCGGTGGTGGCTGCCAGAACCAGGTACTTCAATCCGGCCTCGATCGCCTGCACACGGGCCCTCGGGTATGAAATCAGCCCATAAAGAGACACACTTAGTATCTCGAGGCCGAGAAAAAGCGAGGCGAAGTGCGTGCTCGCTATGAGGATGCTTCCGCCTAGTGCAGCCAAAAGCATGAGGACGTAGTAGTCGCTCCGCTGCCGTTCGGTCCGACCGAGGTAGGAGTAAGACAGGAAGACCACCGCCGTCGTGATCACGACAACCAGGCCGGTGAAGTAGAGGGCGTAGTCATCGATTCGCAAAAGCGCGGTTGCCCGCCGGTCGGGCGAGGCTGCCGCAACTAAAACACTGGCGAACGTTCCCGCCAGTCCAGCTCCGGTTAACCACAGGAGCAGCGCGTGAGACTTCGAGAAAGTGGACACAAGCATTACAACCACAGCCGTTCCGGCGAGAACGAGATAGGGGGTCACGACCAAGAGGTTGAGGCTGCTCATGGCCGGTTCTTCCCGGCGGGAGGGACTAGAACGGGACTCGCTAGTGGCATCAGGTCGGTGGATACATTGGGTGCGATCTCTTCTGTCGGCGGAGGAGCGAGCCTCAGGAGGTCGTCATTGGTCTCCTTCGCCGTTCGCACCAAGGTCTGCGGATAGAGACCAAGCCATAGGATCACCAGAGCAACCACAAACATCATGGCAACTTCGCGACGATTGAGATCCGCGCGTCTGCGCAAGGCGGTCAAGCGAGGTTTCTCGGCGGTGCCCGATGCCGTAGCGGTGGCAGGTGCCGCGGCGCTGCCAGGGGCTGCAGTGGTGGCGGGTGCCCCAGTGGGGCCAGGTCCCGCAGTCGTCCCTTCCGCAGGACTGGGCCCATGGAACACTCTCTGCACGAACCACAGTGCATAGACGGTGGCAAGAACGAGACCAACCGCGGCGACAATGGCTGCCGGCCTGTTGACCCGGTATGTTCCGAGAAGAATGAGAAACTCGGCCACGAAGTTGCCGAGCCCGGGGAGCCCCAGCGCCGCCATGGCGAGAAACATCCCCACGCCGCCGAAGCGAGGGAGGTGGGACCAGAGGCCGCCCATCTTCTCAAGATCTCGCGTCCCCAGGCGTTCCTCGAGAGCGCCGGCCAACATGAAGAGCCCGCCGGTGCTGAACGCATGGCAAACGACTTGCAGCACCACCCCCTGCAACGCCAGTTCGTTCCAGGCAAAGATGCCCAGCAGAACGAAGCCCATGTGACTAACGCTGGTGTAGGCTACGAGGCGCTTGAGATCGGTCTGGCTGAACGCCATGAAAGCCCCATAGAAGATCCCTGCAACGCCGAGCGCCATGGCGACGTCGGTGATGCGGAAAGACGCTCCGGGAAACAGCGGGACCAGAAAACGTATCATCCCGTAGGCGCCCACTTTGATGAGCAGCCCGGCCAATACTACGCTGCCGGCTGTCGGAGCTTGCGAGTGAGCGTCGGGCAACCATCCGTGGAGGGGCAGGGCCGGAAGTTTCACGGCAAAGGCCATGAAGAATCCCAACATCAGCCAGGTCGCGGCCCGCGATGACAAGGCCGTGCCCAGAAGCTGAAGATAGTCAAAAGTATAGATACCTGTGGTACTGCCGTGGAGGAAATAGAGCCCCAGTATCGCTACGAGCATCAGCAGGCCGCCTGCCTGCGTGTAGATGAAGAACTTGATAGCAGCTCGCCGGCGGTCTTCATGCCCCCACACCGAAATCAGGAAGTACAGGGGTACCAGCATCATCTCGAAGAAGAAGTAGAACAGGAACAGATCCAGGGCCGTGAAGACTCCAGCCAAACTCGCTGCCGTCCACAGCAGCAAAAGATGAAAAAGGCCGATCCGATCCTTGATCCCTCGCCAAGAAGCGAGGACGCCCAATGCTACTAGGGCGAAAGTTAGCATGAGCATGATCAGGCTCAAACCATCGACGCCGAGGTGGAAGTGTATGCCGGCCTGGGGGATCCAGCCCACGTCCACCTGCTGAACCATGCTGCGGCTTCCGGCCGTCCCTGCGCTTGGACCTCCGGCGCCGGTGAAGTGCCTGACCCAGAGCGAAAGGCTCAGGCCCAAGCCTGCCAGCGAAGAGGCCAGTGCAGACCATCGACAGAATTGAGGGCTTCGGCGAGCAGTGAACAAGGCTACAAAGCCCCCGGCGAAGGGAACCGCTATGAGCAGCACGAGAATCATCGCAGTATGCCCACCGCGATGAAGGCGATCACACCAAAGGAGGCGGCAGCTACGTAGTAGCGCAGCCGCCCCGACTGAGAGCGTCGCAGCAACCGTTGGAGCAAGCGGGCAAGCCAGGCGATCGTGGAGACCCCGGCATCGATGACGTCGCCGCGCCCCCCGCGGGTAAGCCACAGGAAGGGCGTTACGAAGACTGCTCCGTATAGCCTGTCGAATCCCCACCCCGAAAGCGCAAGATTGGACAACCTCTGGAAGAGAGGATGCTCCGCCACTCCTGCCACAACGGCCGGCCGGCGCGCAAAGAGCAGGTAAGAGAGATAGATCGCTGCGACCGAGATCACCGCGACGATCACCTGCGGCGCCGCGCTTTCCGCGAACCCGCCCACACGAGTCGCCGGGGCGGGGAGGACCGGCTGCAAGAAATCAGTGAAAGCCGAGGGTCCACCCCACTGGCGCGGCAGTTGCATCCAGCCGCCGGCGACTGCCAGCGTTGCCAGCACCAAGAGCGGGACCACTGAGGCTTTGCCAAACCCTCGGCCTCGCCTCTCCTGGGGCGACGTGCTTCGCGGCAGGGTCGATTGGGGGTCGCCGAAGAAGACCAGGAAGACAACGCGGAACGCGTAGAGGGAAGTCACCAACGCTCCAACCACGGCCACGACCCATAAGAAGAGATTCCCCCGTTGCGATGAAAGAGTCAGGTCGACGACCAGGTCTTTGCTGAAGAAGCCGGCTGTGACAAGAGGGAAGGCGGCCAACGATGCCGCACCGATGAGAAATGTCCAGAAGACGATCGGAAGGTCCTTTCTGAGGCCGCCCATCCTGCGGATATCGTGCTCTTCCCCCATTGCTTTGATGACAAGCCCTGCTGCTAGGAAGAGCAGTGCCTTGAAGAACGCGTGGGCCATTAAGTGGAAGATTGCTGCCGACCACGCCCCGACGCCCAATGCAAGAAACATGTAGCCAATCTGGCTGATCGTGGAATAGGCCAGGACCCGCTTGATGTCCGTCTGGGCAAGGGCGCTCAGCCCCGCGTACAAAAGCGTGGCTGCACCGATGATTGCCGTTACCATCTGGGCCGCGGGAGCTAGGTCAAAGACCACGTGGGTCCTCGCCACGAGATATACCCCGGCCGTCACCATAGTCGCAGCATGAATGAGAGCGCTGACGGGAGTCGGGCCGGCCATTGCGTCGGGAAGCCACGTCTGGAGAGGTAGCTGGGCGGATTTCCCGATTGCGCCGCTGAGTATCAGAAGAGCTGCCGCAGTGGCCATGCCCGAGCCCCGGGCCCACTCGGCCTGGGCTGAACCCATGGTGTTCTGGATATCGAGGGATCCTAGCTGAGTGAAGATCAACAGCAGTCCGACAAGAAGGGCCGTGTCACCTACTCGGGTGACGATGAAGGCCTTCCTGGCAGCGGCCCCGTTTGCCGGATCGCCGTACCAGAACCCGATTAGGAGATAGCTGCTCAGGCCCACGCCTTCCCAGCCGACCAGTAGGAACAGCAGATCGCTCGAAAGCACGAGTATGAGCATCGATCCGATGAAGAGGTTCATATAGGCGAAAAACCGCCTGTATCCCTCTTGCCCCTTCATGAACTCAACCGAATAAAGGAGGATCAGTGACCCGACGAACGTGACGACCAGCATCATCACGAGTGACAGGGGATCCAGATAGAAAGCGATCTTTGGCGCGAATCCCCCGATGTGGACCCACGTCCAGAATGAGACCGAAAGCACGCGGCCGTCTGGGGGCGCGCCGAGGAATGCCCCGGTCGTGATCAAAGTCAAAAGAGCGGAGAGGGCGGTCGGAGCAACGCCGGTAATGGCGATTATGCGGGGGGCCATGCGCCCGCCGGCCAAAGCGAGGACGGCAAAAGCCACCATGGGGAAAAACGGGACGAAGGGAAGGACCGCGTGCATCCTCAGTCCTTGAGCTTCGATATCGCGTCGATATCGAGGGTCCCTAGGTGGCGACGGCACTTGAGCGCAATTGCCAGTCCAACTGAAACTTCCGCCGCTGCCACGGCAAGGATGAAAACGAACATGACCTGTCCGTCGGCCCGACCCCACCGGGCCCCTGCAGCGAGAAAGGCCAGGCCGGCGGCGTTGAGCATCACCTCAATAGAGGCAAGAACGAAGATGATGTTCCGCCTGACCAGGACGCCGACAAGTCCCAGCGCGAACAGGATGGCCGCGAGCCCCAAGGCGTATCCCATGGGAATGGCACTCATTGCAGCTCGTCCTCGGGGTCTTCGCGCGTCAGCCTGTGGGCCGCCACCAACCCGGCGAGCAGGAGGATTGACGCAAGCTCGACCCCTAGCAGATAAGGCCCGAAGAGAGACATCCCTACGTCCTTGACCTCGAGGGGCCCGGGCGCGGCTCCGGGAGCCGCGCCCGGGCCTCCACTTGCCATCACGTAGATGAGTTCCGCCAGGAGCACTGCCGTCAAAAGGCCCGGAAGGACCCAGCCTTGCGGTCTCATCCACGCGCGCTCCTGTCTTTCATGCCTGGTGCTCAGGCCCAACAGCATCAGGGCAAAAAGAAAGAGAACCATGATGGCGCCGGCGTAGATGATCACCTCCAACGCCGCAATGAGTGGCGCTCCGAGGACATAGAACACAACTGCCAGCGCAAGGAACGACACAACCAGGTAGAGAAGGGCGTGCATGGCATTCTTCCGCGTAATGACCATGCCGGTGGCCGCCACGGCGACTCCGCCGGCTATCCAGAAGGCGACCATCATGGCAGAAGGGTCCTGAGATCAACCGGGGGAGCCTCGTTTTCGGCTTCGCCCTTGGCCAGGCCGCTCACCGCCACCCCAGCCACGCGGTAGAAGTCATAATCCGGATACTTGCCTGGGCCCGAGATGAGGAGATGCTCCTTTTCATAGACCATGTTCGGGCGACGATACTCGGACATGTCGTAATCAGGCGTGAGCTGGATGGCCTTCGTGGGACAAGCTTCCTCGCAGAAACCGCAGAATATGCATCGGGAGAAGTTGATGCGGAACCATTCTGGGTAACGCCGTCCAGTCTCATCCTCGGTCGCCTGTAGGGCAATGCAGTCCACCGGGCAAACGATTGCGCAGAGGTAGCAGGCGACGCACCTTTCCCGGCCGCTGGGATCGCGCGATAGGATGATCCGGCCCCTGTATCGGGGCGGCAGAACCGGCTGCTCCTCCGGGAAGAGCACGGTGTCCCGGCGCCTGAAGGTGTGCCGCAGGACCACGGCAAGAGCTTTCAGGATGCTAAGCACAGCCCTCTAATCTCCTCATGCTCTTCCTCTCTTAATTCGCGAGGACAACTCCGGCCGTCACCATAAGGTTCAGGAGCCCCAGCGGCAGCATGACCTTCCAGCCCAGGCTCGTCAGCTGGTCATAGCGCAGGCGCGGCAGAGCCGCCCGGATGACTATGAAGAGCGCGATCAGGATGAATGTCTTGATGAAGAACCAGATGAAGCCGGGAAGTATTGGACCCAGCCAACCGCCCAAGAACAGCAGGGTCATCAAGGCTGAGAAAAGGGTGATACCAGCGTACTCCCCCACATAGAAGATCCCGAATTTCATCCCGGAGTACTCGGTGTGGTAACCGGCCACGAGCTCGCTGTCGGCCTCGGGTAGGTCGAAGGGGATCCGTCTCGTCTCTGCAAGTCCCGCTATGAAGAAAACAAGAAAGCCGACGAATTGCGGTACCACGTACCACAGGTGTCTCTGTGCCTCGACTATCCGGCTCAGGTTGAAAGAACCCGCCATCGCCACCACGCCCAGCACGGAAAGACCCATGAAGACCTCGTAGCCAAGCATCTGCGCCGCTGCCCTGAGCCCACCCAGTAGGGGGTATTTACTGTGGGAGGACCAGCCGGCCAGCGCGACGCTGTAAACACCGAGCGAGGACATCGCGAGGAAGAAAAGCAGGCCGACATTGAGATCCGCGACCACGAACCCAGGCGACAGCGGAATCACAGCAAAACTCGCCAAGACCGAGGAAAGGACGATCGCAGGTGCAGCCACGAACACGCCTCGGTCGGCAAAGGGGGGCACCCAATCTTCCTTGGTGATCAGTTTCAGGCCGTCGGCCAGCACTTGGAGCACCCCGAACGGACCTACCCGGTTGGGACCGTATCTGTCTTGAAGCTGCCCGAGAAGCCGGGTTCCACCCAAACCAGCCCCCCCGGCAATCATGAGTGGCACCAGCAGCATCACCACCGCGTAGACAACATAACGAGCGCTCTCAGACATGGCCGTCCGTTCTCTTCGGCCGCTGCTCCGGATTCGGTGGCTCCGCTTCCGGCGCCCGGGTCACCTGGGCCGACAGCGGGGGAAACATTCCGTTAAGGCCCGGAAGGCCGACAGGCAAGGCAACCACGCCGTCCGGCAGTGAGGGCATGATCTTCACCGGCAAGATCAGTTCGAAGTCCTCGGCCTTCAGCAGCACGGGGTCTCCTTCCCCCACCACCAGGCTGTTGACGGTATCCAACCCCACGCCCAAATAGGGTTCCGGGGCGCATCCAGCCACACCCGGCGATAGGACGCTCAACTCTTCGGAGCCAAAGATGTGGTGTGAGGGGACCACCAGTACACCTTCCGGTCTTACCGCGAACGCGGGCGGAACCTCTAGGAAGTGCGACACTTTTCCCACTCTTGCCGGCTCGATCAGCCGGATGCCTATATTGCCTCCCCTCAACGACCCGCCGGCGCGTGTCTGAAATCTAATGACCGCCTGAGGGGAATTCCAGCCTGGGGACCAGTAGCGGGGAATGAGCGGCGCCGGCGCTTCGCCTTCAAAGCCCTCCATGGAGTCTGCTAACGGAGACTCGCTATCCACAGGCGGTTTGGGTTCGAAGACGGTCTTATCGGCGTATATGGCCGTCCTGCCGCTGAAGCGAGGAGACTCACGAGGAATGCGCATTCCCTTCACTCGGGATGAGGCAGGAGGCGCGACCTCGGGCAGGGGAGCGAAAAAGGGAATATCTTTGGACATCTCCGCGGCGAGGAGGTCGATGAACGCCTGGTCGCGCTCGGCGCCGCTTGGGTCCGCCACACGGCCGTCTTGTTCGCTTTCACTTTGACCAGCCACGCGGTGCCTGCGGCCGGCTGAGCCCTCCGGGTCCTGGGCGTTCCACCCTCCCGCCGCCTCAGAAACGTCGCGCAGCCACTCCCAACTCGCTCGCGCCTCTCCCTGGGGTGCCATCGCCCGGTAGTATCGCTGGGCGCGCCCCTCGTTGCTCACCAGCGTTCCTGTGCTCTCAACATAGGTGGCTGCGGGAAGTCTCATCTCGGAGGCTCGTGCCGTGGCATGGACGGTGTGATCGATGGTAACGACATGCCTGCAGAGTCTGAGGAACCGGTCCATGCTTTCCTTTGCCGCTCTGCGGTAGAGGTCGTTCTCAATGATTATCGCCAGTTCGATGCCAGGATCGGCCGCCTCAGCAAAGGCCTCTTCCAGAGGGCGGCCGCCGATGAGAGCCATGCCCAAGCTGTTGCATTCAGGTACGACGAAGCACAGCTCCGCAGCACCGGCCCGTGCGTGAAGCGACCAGGCTACGTTCGCGGCCGCCCGCATGACTTGTTGACTGCCGCAACTGACACCTGAAACCACAATAGGGCGAGCGGCCGTCTCGAAAGCTCCGGCGATCGAGCGGGCGTGATCTTCGATGTCCTTCGGCAGATCGTTAACCGCGGGGGCACGGGAGTCTATGAGGTGGGCGACCGCGAAACCGAGGCGAGCCAGATCATGTGGGGCTGCGTGGTATGTCTGCGCGGCGATCTTGTCGAGCTTGGTTTCGTAGACGGTGGCAATATGGAGATGGCTGGGTACCTCATGAAAGATTTCGCCGAGAGCGGCATCGTTCCATTCGGGAATCCCAAGTCCGAGGCGTTCCGGGTTCGGCCTGCGTCTGAGCCATTGGCGCAGTGAGTAGTCAAGCATGGGCGCGGTGTTGGTGACGTCCTCGCCCAAGACAAGCATTGCATCCGCCTGCTCCAAATCCCTTAACGATGGGCTGCGAGACGGACCCTCCTTGAGCATGAGCCACGCCGTGTCTATCAGCCGCTGCTCGTGACCTGCGGTTCCAACGAAGAAGCTGTCGCGTCCCACGAGCTTACGAAGCGCGAAGTTGGACTCCAAAGAGGCCCGCGGAGAACCGATGCCGATAACCCGCCCACCGTTCTTTCGGGCGCCAATAATGATCTCGATCATCGCGGCCACCGCATCAGGCGGGTCGGCCTCACGCAGACGGGTATCCGCGTTGACGAACTCATAGCCGAATCGACCGCGATCGCACAGGAAGTAACCGTTGACGTCGGCGTTGTAGCGATTGCGGATGCATCGGAGCCGGCCGTATCTCTCCCCAGGAAAGACATTGCAGCCCAGCCCGCAATGGACGCACACCGAGGGCGCGGTCTGAAGATCCCACTTACGAGTGTAATGCCGTCTGAAGGTCTTGTCCGTGAAGACGCCCGTAGGGCAGACCTCCACCAGGTTTCCACTGAACTCGCTATCCAGCTTCCCGTCCTTATGGCTGCCGAAATACACCTGGTTGCGGGTTCCCATCGCTACAAGGTCATCCCCGCCCGCATAGTCGGAATAGAAACGCACGCACCGATAGCATTGGATGCACCGGTTCATCTCATGATTGACGAAGGGACCCAGATCTTGATTGGGGAAGGTCCGTTTCGTGAAGCGGTAGCGTCGGTGTGCGTGCCCAGCCATCACCGTCATGTCCTGGAGGTGACATTCCCCTCCCTCATCGCACACCGGGCAGTCATGGGGATGGCTGGCCATCAACCATTCGGCCACAGCGGCCCGGAAAGCACGAGCCTCCGGGTCATCGATGGAGATCCTCACTCCTTCGTCGGCGGGGGTCAGGCAGGCCATCACGATCTCGCCCTTGGAGTCGTGTTCGTCCTTGAACTTCTTGATCGCGCATTGGCGGCACGCCCCCACAGAGCCCATCCCTGGATGCCAGCAGAAATAGGGGATGTCGAAACCAAGGGCCAGGCAGGCAGCGAGGAGGTTCTGCCCTTCCGGCACCTCGAACGCCTCGTTGTCGATGTAGATGGTGGGCATCAGCGTCCTCCCCTACTCCACTTGGCGGACGTCCCTACCCAGGGGCAACGCTTCTCCTCGATGTGAGAGAGAAAGTCGTCCCGGAAGTACTTGAAGCCGCTCGCCAAGGGCTCCATGGCGCCGGGCGCAAGGTCACAGAAGGTGTTCTCGGGCTTGATCATCTGTGCATGCCACTCGATAAGCTGAAGATCCTCGAGAGTCCCCCGCCCTTCCTCGATATCTGCAAGAAGCAGTTGGACCCACTGCAATCCCTGCCAACAAGGGGTGCACCAGCCGCAGGATTCCTGCGCGTAGAAGCGCTCGAGGTTGGCAAGCATCCCGACAGGACAGGTCTGATCATCGAGCACGATCACCGTGCCGGTTCCGAGCCGGCTTCCGACGGCATTGAGCGACTCTTCATCCATCGGGGTGTCGAGGTCTTTCTCGAGCACAAAAGGAGTCGAGCTTCCCCCGGGGAGCACGGCCCTCAGGCGCCGCCCATCCCTCATGCCGCCGGCATTTTCCTCGATGAGCGTGCTCGATGATCAGACCTGTCC